>NZ_JBQKDZ010000014.1:0-65482 GCF_052121575.1 Collinsella sp. LCP19S3_C9 | reverse complement strand
CGGTGAGCCCGGCGCCGCGAAGCGCCCTGGCCCTCTCCACCATTCTCCTACTGTATGCCATGCGGACTCCGTTCCGGACCTCAACGGTCCAACTTTTTGTCCGCAGTCCCAACGCTAAAACGGGATGGGCTTTCCGACTGAGGTCTCTAGCGGAAACTGCGTCCCGGAATAGGCGCTCAGACTGGGACGTATTTTCCCGATCGAGCCCCTCGAGGAAACTGCGACCCGGAATCTGTGCCCGAAACGGGACGTGGTTTCCCCGAGGACCGAAACAGCCGCCCGCCCCTCGTCAAAATCATCCGCTTTCCTCCGTTGTATGCGGAACATCCAAGGAGTGTCCCAGAGTGCCGGCAATAGGAACGTCCCCAGCTGCCGGCAGCATTTCACCGCAACTGCAAAAACCCGCGCAGGCAACCGTAGTCACCTGCGCGGGTTTAGTGGGCGCTCACAAAGGTGCGTTACAGAGGCCCACGTCAGTTATGGATTACCGAACGGCACCGGCACGCGATGCCTCAGTCGGCTTACCAAGCGATGAAGCTTACCGAAGTCCTAGACAATCGGCGCAATGCCGGCAAAGTGCAGATACAGCGAAATGATTGCTACGATAATGACCACCGCTGCGATCAGCTTGTCGTGCAGATGCGGAAGCACCGGCTTACCGCGACCTCGCTCGCCCAACATATAGACGGGAATGGCCGGAGCAAAAAGAATCGTCGTGATCATAACGCCCTGAAGACCCGTCGACCACACCAGGAACAATGTGTAGATGAAGCCGAGCGTACCGAAGAAGCGGGCTTTGCCGACGCTTGGCGCATGCGGCCCGTCCAGATGCTCGTTCTTCCAGCCAATCACCATGTAATAGGCAGCCGAGCAGACATACGGAACCAGAATCGTGTTGACTGCGCAGCTATAGAAGAACTGGTAGGTGCTCGCCGCCACATACGACACGATCAAGAAGAGCTGCGTGATGCCGGAGCTCACAAGAACCGTTACCACCGGGGCGTCGTGCTTGTTCGTCTTGGCAAACGCCAGAGGGAAGGATCCCTGGCGCGCCGCCTCGAACGGCGTCTCGGACGCAATGATGACATAGCCCAGCAGCGCGCCGACCAGCGAAAGGATAACGCCAAGGTTTACGATGGCAGCGCCAACCGGACCGATTGCACACTCGAGAATTCCCGCCATGGAGGGCGTTGCGAGCTGCGCCATCTCCTCGCGCGGCATAATGCCGAGTGACAGCATCGAGATGATCAGATACAGCGTAAATACAGCCGCAAATCCGAGCGCCGTCGAGCGGCCGACGTCACGCACGTACTTTGCACGGCCCGAGATAACGACAGCGCCCTCGATGCCCGTGAAGACCCAGACAAGGGCGATCATGGTCGAGACAACCTGCTCGCCAAAGCCAGGACCAGCCGGCTCTCCCCAGAAGTTGTCCATAAAGATATCGACGTTGAACTTACCCAGGAGCACGATGCTCAGCACAAAGAGCCCCAGCGGCACCAGCTTCGCCAACGTGACGATAGTGTTAATGCCCGCAGCCTCCTTAACGCCACGAAGCACAAGGACGGTAAGGAACCACAAAAACACGCTGGCGCAGACGATGGAAAGCAGGTTGTTACCCGCGCCAAACGCAGGGAAGAAATAGCCCAGCGCGCTAAACAGCAAGAGCGCAAAGCTCACGTTGGAAAGACATGCGCTGATCCAGTAACCCCAGGCGGAGTTGAATCCAATGTAATCGCCAAAACCAGCCGCAGCGTATGCATAGATGCCGCCGGTCAGGTCGGGACGAGCCTGAGACAAACCGTTGAACACCATCATCAGCGCAAAGACGCCGATAAAGCAAATTCCCCACGAGACGATAACCGCACCGGTATTTGCCCCGCCTGCTGCCATATCGCCGGCAAGCGAAAAGATACCGCCACAAATACTGGCGGTAATGACCATCATGGTCAGACGAAAGAGATCGAGGCCATTAGGGTCGATAATCTCGTCGTTTTGAACTTTAGAGGCCATTGTATGTGCACCCCCTTCATCATGTGATCGAACGAAAGATGACCCGGACGTCCCGAATCGGGTGCCGGGCCATCGGTCAAGCGATCATCAGACTGTTACAGCTATCGCGTTAGAAGCGCAGCGACAGGCAAGAAAGGCCGCCGTCGACCTTGCGATACTCGGAGGTATCGACGACGAGCGTCTTGTAGCCCAGATCCTGCACGGCCTTGAGCACGGTCGGATAGCCCTCGGCGACGATGACCGTACCGTTGACCCAGATGCAGTTGGCGCCGTAAGCCTCGTCCTCGGGCACGACGATCTTGTTGTACTGGGCAAAGTCGGGTTTATCGATAAACTCACCGGAAACGAGCATGTTGTTGTCCTCGATGTAGTTGACGCCCGTCTTGAGGTGTAGGACCTCCTCCAGCGGAACCTCGGAACCCTCGAGACCCCAGCCCTCGAGAATCTCACAGAACTGGCGGATGCCCTCTTCGTTGGTGCGAGCGGAGCGACCGACGTAGAAATGGTCGCCGACCATCATGACGTCGCCGCCGTCGAGCGTACCCGGAGAAACGATGTGCTTGACATGCTCGTCGTCAAAGAAGCGACGGACGGCTGGTTCGATCTCGTCCTTCTCGCCGTTGCGGCTGTCGGCACCGGGGTTGGTAATGATGGCGCCGCAGCGAGTGATGACGGCCGGATCCTCGACAAAGCAGCTGTCGGGATACTGCTCGAGCGCCGGCAGCACCGACACGTCAACGCCGCACTGCTCGAGCGCATGCTCGTAATCGTAGTGCTCCTCGATGGCACGCTCGTAGATGGGCTGGCCAAGCTCGGGGGCACTCGTGATGCCATTGCTCAGGGACTTGCCGGGACGACGGATGATGACGTGGCTGAACTTGGTCATGATGATCCTCCTTGGATCTCTTAGCAGAGAGCGGGACTTCTTTGCGCCCGCCTTCCTTTCGATGGCTTTATCTTAAGGCGGTTTTCCTATTTTGTATATTGTATACAATCCTGAACGGTAGGTATTCATCGGTAAGCGTATTCTCACCTATCGGCGCAAAGTAGCGCGATTTAACTGGTCGTTCTATAATTCAACTGAGCTATTCAAGCGAAACGTATTTAATTTTGAAAATATACAGTTGAGGAACACAAGCTCATGGAAACGCTCAGAAGACCCTTGAAGGATCATGTATACGACTATATTTCGAGCCGCATAGATGCCGGCGAGCTTTCGGCTGGCGACCGCGTGAGCGAGCAAGCGATCTGCGATGCCATGGGCGTGTCGCGCACGCCGGTTCGCGAGGCGCTCATTCAGCTGGCAAGCGATGGCTACCTGGACAATCTCCCCCGTCGCGGATTCCGTGTCCGTGGGTTCGATCAACAAAACGCCGTTGAAGTCTTTGAGATTATGGGGCCGCTCGATGGGCAGGCGGCATACCTCGCCTGTCCCCTCCTGACCAAAGAGGACATCATGCAGCTGAAGTTTTTGGTTGGGTCCATGGACCTTGCGATCCAAGGCGGTCTTATCCGAAAGTACGACGACATTCAGCGAGACTTTCATCTGACGTACTTCAACCGCTGCGGCAACGATCGTCTACGCGATATGATTGCGCAGCTCGAGCGCTGCTTTATCAAACGCGATTACGAGACTGTCGATCAAGAGACGGCGTGCAAGCTGCTCGATAAAGCCAATGCCGAACATGCCCATATTCTTGAACTGTTCGAAGCGCGGGACGCGGCGGGCGTGCGCGATTACGTACGCGATGTCCATTGGAACACGGAGAACGCCCAGTTCACCGTTTGGTAGGAAAGCAGCGGGCGGTAGCGGACCAATTCTTGGCACCGCCGCTCAAAATGATTCATTTCCCTCCGTCACCAAGGGATCATTGGTGCAATGGGAGCAGGTTACTTTGCGCCAATAAGTAGGATGCGGAGCAACCAAACGGCGGGACTCCGGGCCGCAGCTTCTCAAACGACACCCTTCCGGAAACCGTGTCCCACTATCCGGGCGAATTCTGGGATGCAGCTTCCCAATGGGGCCCCTTGGGGAAATCGCATCCCGGAATTCACGCCCGAAACGGGATGCGTTTTCCAGTTGAGGCATCTTGCGGAAAATGCATCCCGGAATCGTCGCTCAGACCGGGACGCATTTTCCCGATCGACCCTCTGCGGGAAACTGTATCCCACCTTGAGGGGCAAAACTGGGACGCGGTTTCCGGCCCGGGCATCAAAACGAAGTTGCGGTGGAATAGTTCCTGCTTGGGGCTTTAACCAGCAAAAACAGGAACTATTTCACCGCAAGTTATGAGGGACGGGATGGGGCTGGCCCTCTTACTCTTACAGATGGCGCTCCAGGAAGCGGAAGGCTAGGCGAATCCAAGGGCGAACCGCCACCTGCTTGCCCTCGTTGTCGACCGCGGTATTGGCATTGCCGAGCGAAAGGCCGTGACCGCCTTGGTCAAAGACGTGCATCTCGCAAGCGACGCCCTCCTCGGCCATGCGCTGAGCAAACGGATAGACCTGCGCGATCGGCGCTGTTTTGTCATCGGACACGCCCCACACAAAGGTCGGCGGCATCTGACGCGAAACATGCGTGGTAGGGCAGATATCGGCCAGGTGCTCTTCGGTGGCCTCGCCGCCGGTCACCATCGACAGGTAGTCGTTGAGCAAATCGCGCCCCGTCTTGCCGCCTGTCTTGGGCACGCGCAAGTCGATGCGCGGATCGCGCGTCTGCATGTCGCGGACATAGGCAAAGTCGAGCAATGGATAGCCCAGCACCACGGCATCGGGACGAATGTCGTCCGGACGCGCCCCGGCAAGTGCCGCGAAGGGACCGGTCTTCCACTGCGTTGCCAGCGAGGCGCAAATCATGCCGCCCGCCGAAAAGCCCACAACGCACACGCGCTTGGGATCGACATGCCACTCGTCGGCATTCGCACGAACCGTGGCGACCATCTTGGCAAGATCTGCCTGGGGGTGCGGAAAGCTCACGTCACCCGTGCCACTCGTGACATAGTTGAGAACAAAGGTCTGGTACCCGTGATCCAAAAAGGCAAACGCCACCGGATCTTGCTCATGCGGGGCGATGTGCGTAAACGCGCCTCCGCCGCAGATGATCACTGCCGGGCGACGACCATTGGGCTTGCCGGGCAGCGGTTCGGCCCCCATATAGGTAAACGTCGCCGGATATTCCTCGGTCGGCTCCTCGCCCCACAGCGCATGGCTCTCGACGATCATATATGCTCCCTTCGCGCGATTCATGCGCACGTTATGTATCGCCTTCAAGCGTACCCCACTTGGACGCACGGCATCGAAACGTATCCGCAATAAGTTCCCTTCAACTGATATATCACATAATCCCAGCTCAGGGCCGTCGTTGAGCAGCGTAAAATAGAGACGCTGACCGAGCCGGTAAACACACACGAAACGTTTCCGGCAAAACTACGCGTGCGCCACATGCGCACTTGATACGTTGGAGGCATCTATGGGTCTGCTCGATTCGCTCAAGTCCACGTTCAACTCGTCGGGCGAGGCGTCCGTACCGCCCGCGGCAAGCTTCGCCACCCGCGAAGGCGTCATCTACGCTCCCGTTAACGGTGTACTCGTCAATCTAAACGAGGTTCCCGACGAGACCATCGCCTCGGGTATGCTCGGCCAGGGCTACGGCATCGAGCCCATCACCGGCACCATCTATGCGCCCGCTAACGGCCGCATCGGCGCCACCACCGTCACCAACCACTCTATTGGCATGATCACCGAGGACGGCCTTCGCGTGTTCATCCATGTCGGCCTGGGCACCGTACAAATGAACGGCAAGGGTTTTGCCCGCTTTGTCGAGATGGGCGATGTGGTCAAGGCAGGCCAGCCGCTCATCAGTTTCGACCGCGATGCCATTAAGGCCGCTGGCCACGAGGACATCGTGACCGTCATCATCTCCGAGCTCGATCGTCTTAAGAGCATCGACCATGTCGGCGAGTCTGGAACGCTTATCGGCGGCAACCCGCTCGTCAAGCTGGGCGACCCGCTGCTGGTGGCTAAGACCAAGTAACGAGTCCTGCGCCGTACAGCCAATAGGCAACACGCCAAGCGCCCACGACCATCTGGCCGCGGGCGCTTTTCGTTTGAAAACCGTCCCGTCAATACCTTATCTGTATAGCCCAAATGAGCCGAGCTGCTAGAATATCGAACTGTATGGATAACTATCATTCAACCGCTATGGGAGGATACGTGAACCGCACCAAAATCGCGCAGCTCTATGCCGATTCCGAGTCGCTCGGCGGCAAGGCCGTCACTGTCGCCGGCTGGGTCAAGTCCGTCCGCGACATGAAGAACTTTGGCTTCGTCACGCTCAACGACGGCAGCTGCTTCCGCGACCTGCAGGTCGTCATGAACCGCGAGACGCTCGGCAACTACGACGAGATCGCCCACCAAAACGTCTCGGCTGCACTCATTTGCACCGGCACCGTCAGGCTGACCCCCGATGCGCCCCAGCCTTTCGAGCTTTCTGCCACCTCCATCGAGGTAGAGGGCACGAGCGCCCCGGACTACCCGCTGCAGAAGAAGCGCGCAACCGTCGAGTTCCTGCGTACCCAGCAGCACCTGCGCCCGCGCACCAACCTGTTCCGCGCTGTGTTCCGCATCCGCTCTGTCGCGGCTGCCGCCATCCACCGCTTCTTCCAGGAGCAGGGCTTTGTCTACGTCAACACCCCCATCATCACCACGAGTGACTGCGAGGGCGCCGGCGAGATGTTCCGCGTGACCACGCTCGACCCCAAAAATCCGCCTCTCACCGAGTCCGGAGAGGTCGACTGGAGCCAGGACTTCTTTGGCAAGCATGCAAGCCTTACCGTGTCCGGCCAGCTCAATGCCGAGAACTTTGCCATGGCCTTTGGCGACGTGTACACCTTTGGCCCCACCTTCCGCGCCGAAAACTCCAATACCACGCGCCACGCCGCCGAGTTTTGGATGATCGAGCCCGAGATGGCCTTTGCCGACCTGAACGACTACATGGATAACGCCGAGGCCATGCTCAAGTACGTTCTTAAGGACGTTATGGCCACTTGCCCCGACGAGCTCAACATGCTCAACAAGTTTGTGGACAAGGGCCTGATCGAGCGCCTGAACCACGTAGCCAACTCCGACTTTGCCCGCGTCACCTACACCGAGGCCGTCGAGATCCTGGAGCAGGCCGTCGCCGCCGGTCACAAGTTTGACTATCCTGTCAGCTGGGGCATTGACCTGCAGACCGAGCACGAGCGCTTCCTGACCGAGGAGCACTTTAAGCGCCCGACCTTCGTGACCGACTACCCGGCCGAGATCAAGGCCTTCTACATGCGCATGAACGACGACGGCAAGACCGTCGCCGCCGCCGACTGCCTGGTTCCCGGTATCGGCGAGATTATCGGCGGCTCCCAGCGCGAGGAGCGCCTGGATCTTCTCGAGGCCCGCATCAAGGACCTTGGCATGGCCCCCGAGCAGTACAAGTACTACCTTGACCTGCGCCGCTACGGTTCCTGCAAACACGCCGGCTACGGCCTGGGCTTCGAGCGCTTGGTCATGTATCTGACCGGCGTGGGCAACATCCGCGACGTCCTTCCGCACCCCCGCACCGTGGGCAACGCCGATTTCTAATCGCCACAGCTCCGTCCCGCGCGTTACAGCGTGTCGCACCAGCGCCTCTCGGCAAGCCGAGGGGCGCTTTTTTCAACAGCATCCGTCAGGCTTTTGTCAAGCTTTTGGTCAGCTGATCAGGGCTGTTGAAAACTCGATCCGCCGCTTGCCGACGACTACCGACCACCCAGAGTGCCCTGCGCCCCTCAGCAAACCCCGTGTCCTAGGCTCCGTACCGTCATCACCCAAAAACGGAAAGGACGTGAACGCAATGGCCAAACCCGCTGTTGAGAACTACGAGGCCACGACCAGGGGTGCTGCTTCCATGGCAGCCTATCGCGCTGTGCGCATCCTGCAACTCTTAAGCGAGCATACCGGTGAGGACAAAGCGCTTCCTCCCGATGAGCTGATCGAGCGTCTCGCCCATCCCGACGACCCCGCTCGCATGCCCATCTCGGCAGCGCGGCGCAGTATCCATACCGCGATTTCCGCCCTGCGACATGCCGGATACGAGATTGAGTACAAGCGCGGCGCGGGTTACCGACTTCTCACCCGACCGCTCTCCGACGAGGAAATCATTCGACTCCATGGCATGGTCATGCGCAACCGCTCCACACCCATCGCGACCAGGAAAAGCATAGCGCGCCATCTGGTCGCCATGGCAAGCGCCGACGTTCGCGGCTACCTCGATACGTCCGAGCCGGCACCAAGCGCAGAAGGCAAACCCGCCAAGACCACGCGACCGCCCGCCAAACGCATCGATACCTGCGAGCTCATCGAGCGGGCCATCGACCACGGAACCACGGTGAGCTTTGACATTTCAAGCGTCACGACACATGACAAGATCGAAGTGACGAGGATGACCGTTCGGCCTTTTGCCATCAAACAGCGAGACGGTGTCTCGTATCTGCTGGGAACGGTCGTCGACGGGCACGGCTCCGACGACACCCTACGCACCGTCGAGGTCAGCCGCATGAGAAACGTTAGCACGCGCCTGCTCGACGGCAAGAAGCTCTTTGCCGCGCTGGACGAGGGGGAGCGGCCCGCGCCCGCCGCCTAAGTCTTGCCGTTGCCCGCCAAATCCCCCGCCGTCCATCCGGTTCAGTATTAAAAAACCCGACAGGTTGTTGAAAAAATGGGCATCGGCGCTACTATAGACCCACTTGCACTTTGTTTGAGTGCAGTGTTTCCAGCAATTTCTATACTGGGGGTAATGACATGAACGACATCACCATCAGCCGCAGGAGCCTTCTGGTCTCCGCCGGCCTGCTCGCACTGGCCCCGCTCGCCGGATGCGGCGGCAACTCTGGTTCCGGCTCTGCAGCCGCCGGTTCCGACTACACCATCGGCGTTCTGCAGCTCACTGAGCACTCCGCGCTCGACGCCGCCAACGACGGCTTTGTCAAGGCCATCAAGAAGAGCGGACTCAAGGTCAAGATCGACCAGAAGAACGCCCAGAACGACCAGTCCACGTGTAAGTCCATCGCCGACAAGTTTGTGGGCGACAACGTCAACTTGATCTACGCCATCGCCACGCCTGCCGCACAGGCTGCCGCCGGCGCCACGGCCGATATCCCCATCGTGGGCTGCGCCATCACCGACTACGCCGCCTCCGGCCTGGTCCAGGACAACGACAAGCCCGGCACCAACGTCACTGGCGCCTCCGACCTCACCCCGGTCGCCGAGCAGCTCGAGATGATGCAGAAGGTCCTGCCCGACGTTAAAAAGGTCGGTCTGCTCTACTGCACCGCCGAGTCCAACTCCGACGTCCAGATCAAGGCCGCCAAGAAGGAACTCGACAAGCTGGGCCTGGAGTACACCGATTTCACCGTCTCGAGCTCCAACGAGATCCAGTCCGTCGTCGAGTCTGCCGTGGGCAAGGTCGACGCGCTCTACTCTCCCACTGACAACACTATCGCCGCGGGCGCTTCGCAGGTCGGTCAGATCTGCAAGGAGAACAAGCTTCCCTTTGTGACCGGCGAGGAGGGCATGTGCATGGCCGGCGGCCTGTTCACCCTTTCCATCAACTATGAGGACCTGGGCTACGCCGCGGGCGAGATGGCCGTTAAGATTCTGAAGGGCGAGGCCAAGCCCGAGGATATGCCGATCAAGCACCTCCCGAGCAAGGATCTGGTCGTCATCAAGAACGACGAGATGGCCGAGGCCCTGGGCATCGACCTTTCCGCTCTAGACGAGTAGCGCCATGCGCGGTAACGCAGCTAGGCACGCGCTTGCGCCATAGCTGCGTTATTCAATATCTGAGTCATTGGGGCGAACGCTAAAGACCGGCGTTCGCCCTGCTTGTTTTTGGTAAAACAAAATGTCCGTCCGCTGCTCTTTTATGCATTGGTACCGCTATTATGGAAAATCACGTGTCCACCCTATCCTAGGAGGTATGAAGCATGCTCATTGCATTGCAGGGCGCCGTTTCGCAGGGTGTCCTCTGGGGCATTATGGTGCTTGGCGTGTTTATCACGTTCCGCCTGCTCGACATCCCCGATATGACCTGCGACGGCAGCTTTGCCCTCGGCGGCTGCGTCTGCGCCGTGCTCATCGTCAACAACAATGCCGACCCGTTGCTCGCCGTTTTGGCCGGCATGTGCGCCGGCGCCATTGCGGGCGCGGTCACGGGCATTCTGACCACCGTCTTTGAGATTCCCGCGATCCTCGCCGGAATCCTCACCCAGATCAGCCTGTGGTCCATCAACCTGCGCATCATGGGCAAATCCAACACGCCCATCCTTGCCAAGGGCACCGTGTTCTCGGCCGTCAGCAATATGACGGGCCTGCCGCAGTCCACCGTTGCCATCATCCTGGGCATCTTGCTCGCCGTGGCTATCGTTGCCATCCTGTATTGGTTCTTTGGCACCGAGATCGGCTCGGCGCTGCGCGCCACCGGCAACAACGAGTACATGATCCGTGCCCTGGGCGTCAACACCAACTCCACTAAGATGATCGCCCTCGTGCTCTCCAACGCCCTCATTGGCCTTTCGGGCGCGCTCATCTGCCAGAGCCAGAAGTACGCCGACATTGGCATGGGCACCGGCGCCATCGTTATCGGTCTCGCCGCCATTGTTATCGGCGAGGTGCTCGGCCGCCTGCTGCCCGGCGGTCTCACGCAGTTTAGCGTCCGTCTTGCCTCCGCCGTCTTTGGCTCCGTAGTGTACTTCCTCATCCGCGCCATCGTGCTGCAGCTGGGCATGGACGCCAACGACATGAAGCTGCTCTCCGCCGTGATTGTCGCCGTGGCCCTATGCGTGCCCGTGGTTTGGGAGCGCTATAAGCTCCGCAGCTCCTACACGAAGGGGGATGAGGCAGATGCTTAAGCTCTCGCACGTCAAGAAGACCTTTAACAAGGGCACCGTCACCGAAAAGCGCGCTCTTACCGGCGTCGACCTTACCCTCAACGACGGTGACTTTGTAACCGTGATTGGCGGCAACGGCGCCGGCAAGTCCACGCTGCTCAACATGATCGCCGGCGTGTATCCGCTCGATTCGGGCGTTATCGAGCTCGACGGCACCGACATCTCGCGTCTGAGCGAGTCGCAGCGTGCCAAGTACCTGGGCCGCGTGTTCCAGGACCCCATGCGCGGCACCGCAGCCGACATGCAAATTGCCGAGAACCTGGCACTCGCCAAGCGTCGCGGCCAGCGTCGCGGCCTTTCGTGGGGCGTCACCAAGGCCGAGAAGGACGAGTACGTCAAGCTGCTCAAGCGTCTGGACCTTGGTCTGGACACGCGCCTCAACGCCAAGGTCGGCCTGCTCTCGGGCGGCCAGCGCCAGGCACTCACCCTGCTCATGGCCACGCTCACCAAGCCGCGCCTGCTGCTGCTCGACGAGCATACCGCGGCACTCGACCCCAAGACGGCCTCTAAGGTGCTCAATCTGACCGAGGAGATCGTCGACGAGAACCACCTGACCACGCTCATGGTCACGCATAACATGAACGACGCTATCCGTCTGGGCAATCGCCTGATCATGATGCACGAGGGCCACGTAATCTACGACGTGGCGGGCGATGAGAAGAAATCGCTCACCGTGACCGACTTGCTTCAGAAGTTCGAGGAGGTCTCGGGCGGCGAGCTCGCCAACGACCGCATGCTGCTGAGCTAAACCTACCAAAAAGGGACAGGTTGATTTTGGCAGGTTTTATCTGCGCAGACGTCAAAACCGCCGCAAAGGGACAGGCACCTTTGCGGCGGTTTTCGCATATTATGTCGATAATCCAGCGTCAGCAGGGACCACTGGTTAAGAACTAAGGAAACTGCCATGAGAGGATCTCTTCCTCGTCTTGCTTGACCGCCGCACTCCTTGCCAGCGTACTCGCCGGCGCCCCAGCTTACGCCACCGCGGACGCCCCATCTCAAGCTATCGGCCCGTCCGTTGTGATCGGACGGGCTTTTTGGTGGGTATCATGGTTGAACGATCATGAGGAGGTTTTCCCTACATGGAATTGTTTGAGCCGATTCTTCATTTCTTTGAGCAGTGGTGGGTCCACAACATCATCTGGGCTGGTATCTTGGCGATAGGCACCGCCGTTGCCGCCAAAGTCGTTTCCAAGACGCTGCGTCACCTGCTCAACCGCGACGATAACCCGCTTCCGGCATCGAGTATCTTCATCAACATTGCGCGCGCCGTCATCTGGATGATCGGCGGCAGCTTTATCCTCGACAACTGCTTTGGCATTAACGCAAACGCGCTCGTCGCCGCTCTTGGCGTCGGCGGCATTGCCATCTCGCTCGGCTTTCAGGACACGCTGTCGAACCTTATCGGCGGCATGCAGGTGACCTTTATGGGCATCATCAAGCCCGGCGACAATATCGAGGTTGGCGGCGTTTCGGGCGTGGTCCAGGACATCACCTGGCGCCACACGACCATCGAGGATGCCTACGGGCAGACCATCATTGTGCCCAACTCCAACATCTCCAAGGACACGCTCGTGCATCTGATGCCCTTTGGACGTGTGGCCGTGCCCGTTGTCGTAAAGGATACGTCTAAATGGGCTTCCCTTGACGCGCTGGCAGACGAGCTGACCAGCGCCACCAAAACGGCCGTCTCGCCCATCTCGGGCTTTGACCAGGAGCCCTACGTGCTCTTTAGCGAAATCGGCGACTTTGGCATCAAGGGCAAGATCATCTTTATCGTCAGTGACGACAGCACCACACTCACCGCTGCCGACGCCTGCATCCGCGCTATCGCTCCCATCATCGCCTAAAGCACCACAAAGGGGACAGTGAACTGCCTCCCATTTCTTTGACATCGGGAAATGGGAGGTTTTCATTCGTGGTACCATAGTTCATACAGTTGTTTAAACGACTAAGGGAGCAAACTATGGAAGAGGCCTACCGTCAAGCACGCAAGCGCGGCGAGCAAGGACGTCGACGCGCCATTAGCCAAAGCGAGCATCCATACCTTACGGACCTCGACAGTTTGGTTGCCCAGCTCCCCCTAGGTCAGCGAGAGAATGTCGGCCTGCGGGATATTCCGCTCGAAATGGTTGTCGGCACGGTTACCAAGGGCCGTCAGTCCGCCTTTTCATGCAACTTTATGCCCCTGCTGCCGTTTAGCACCGAGTTCGCCCGCAAGTGGTCCAACCTCTACGACATTCAGGTAACCGAGGGCTATCGCGACCCCATCATCGTCACCGAGTTCATGCATAGGTTCTATGTCCAGGAAGGCAACAAACGCGTCAGCGTCCTCAAATTCCTGGACGCCCCGACGGTTTCGGCCAAGGTCACCCGCCTCTACCCCGGCAAATGGGATTCCGTCGAAAGCCGCCTGTACGGTGAGTTCTGCGCGTTTTGGCGTGTCTGCCCCCTATACGAGATCGAGTTCTCGCGCGAAGGAAGCTACGAAACGCTCGCCAAGATGCTCGGTCAGAACCTTATCGAAAAATGGCCCCAGAAAAAGGTCGACTACCTGCGCCACACCTTCCTACTCTTTAAGCGCGCCTACCTTCGCGCGGGCGGCAACCACCTGGACATTACGCCCGCCGACGCCATGCTCGTCTACCTCAATGTGTACAACCAGGACCGCCTGCTGGATACGCCGACGGATATCGTCGTAAACCGCCTGTGCAAGATCTGGCGCGAACTGGTCATCGCCGGGAAAAGTGACGAGGACAAGGTCGATCTTGTCGAAGCGCCGAACGTCGATGAGGAGGAGTCGCCCGCCAAGTCCACCTCCGGCATGCTCAACTTCTTTATGGGCAAGACCGTCTATTCGGCGGCCAACCCCCTGCGCATCGCCTTTATCCATGAATTCACCTGTGCGACGTCGAGCTGGGATAGCCTGCACGACCAAGGGCGTCGGTATCTCGATGAGCACTTTGGCGGTATCGTGCGCACCGAGGCGTTTGAGGACTGTCACGATCCGGACGTGTTCTACGCCGCCGTGGAAACGGCTGTCAAACATGGAGCAAACGTCATCTTCTCGACCTCACACCGCCTGATGGAATACACGCTCAGGGCTGCCGTTGAATATCCCCGGGTTCGGTTCCTTAACTGCTCCATCGGCCTTCCCCACCAAAGCGTCCGTTCGTACTTTGGCAAGATGTACGAAGCCAAGTTTCTCCTGGGCGCCCTTGCCGCCAGCATGGCGGACAACCACCGCATCGGTTACCACGCGTCGGTCTTCGCCTCGGGCGCACTCAGCGAGATCAACGCCTTTGCGATTGGCGCCTCGCTGCTCGACCCCCGTGCGCAAATTATCCTGACCTGGGGCGATGTGCCCGCCGGAGGCCTTGCCGAGGCCATGTGCCGCGAAGGCGTGAGCGTCATGACCGGCGCCGACATGTCAAAGTCGCTCGAAGACCCCACGGCCTACGGACTCCACCGCCTGGTCGATGGCAAGGTCGTCGGCATCGCCATGCCGGTATGGAACTGGGGCCGATACTACGAGCTTATCGTGCGAAGTCTGCTGCATGGCACCTGGGACGAGACCAGTGACGACAGCCAGGTCCGCGCCGTCAACTACTGGTATGGCATGAGCTCGGGCGTTATCGACATTCGCTACGCTCCGGGCCTGCCCTATCAGACGCGCAAGCTTGTTCAGCTCCTCCGCAATGGCATCGTCGAGGGCTCCATCAATCCATTTGGCGGCGAGCTCCATAGCCAAGACGGCGTGGTGCAGATTGAGGGCTTTCCCCCACTGCCGAGCACGCAAATCATCGAGATGGACTGGCTGGCAGACAACGTGGTGGGCACCATTCCGCAGCCTGACGATGAGCCGAAGGTCCGTGCTCTATGAAAATCCTTGCCATAGCCGATACCGAAGAGCGATGCCTGTGGGAGTGCTTTCGCAAGGAACGCTTTGAGGGTGTCGACCTAATTTTGTCCGCTGGCGATCTAGACCCGGACTATCTTGAGTTTTTGGTCACGGTCATCAACAGACCACTCATCTACGTGCGTGGCAATCACGATGACCGCTACGCGCGTCATGCACCGGGCGGCTGCATCTGTGTCGAAGACACCGTGTACGTGTATCGCGGCGTCCGCATTGCGGGGCTTGGCGGCTCCATGCGCTATCGAGATGGCGCTAACATGTACACCGAGCGCGAGATGGCCAAGCGCGTGCGCAAGCTGTCCCGCAAAGTGAGGATGGTCGGCGGCTGCGACATCTTGCTCACCCATGCGCCCGCCGCCGGCATGGGCGATCTGGACGATCTGCCGCATCGGGGATTCGAATGCTTTAACACAGCGCTCGAGACATGGAATCCCGACTACATGGTGCACGGGCATGTGCACCAATGCTATGTTCGCGACTTTCAACGCGAACGCCAGCACGCATGCGGGACGACGATTATCAACGCCTGCGGCTATACGCAGTTTGAGCTTGACGAGGCGCGCTACCCCATCCGTGGCTGGCAGGCAGCCTGGCTCAATTCGCAAACCATGCGCCGCGAACTCAAGCGCCACGAGGCAATAGAGTCCTCAACCGCCAGAACCCCCTGGTAACCACCACAAAGGGGACAGGCACCTTTGTGGTGGTTCCGGACATCTCGACGCTACAGCGCGGCGATGACCTTATCGCCCATCTGGGTCGTGCCGAGGATCTTATCGGCAGGGGTACTGGCATCGGCAATGTCGCGGGTACGCCAGCCTTCGTCAAGCACACGTGCCACGGCATTTTCGATCCAAGCAGCCTGCTCACCCATGTCGAGCGCGTACGTGAGCAGCATTGCCGCCGACAGGATCTGCGCGAGCGGGTTAGCGATACCGAGCCCCGCGATGTCGGGCGCGCTGCCGGCGCTCGGCTCAAACAGCGACACACCATCGCCCAGCGAAGCCGAGGCAAGCATGCCGAGCGATCCGGTAATCTGCGCCGCCTCGTCGGAGAGAATGTCGCCGAACATGTTCTCCGTAACTACGACGTCAAAGTCGGCCGGTCGGTTAATGAGCTGCATGGCGGCGTTGTCGACGAGCAGGTCCTCAAGCTCTACATCTGGATACTCCTCGTCATGCACGCGATGCACGACCTCACGCCACATGCGGCTCGTCTCCAATACATTGCGCTTGTCCACGCTTGTCACCTTGCCGCGGCGCTTGCGAGCTGCCTCGAACGCCTGGCGGGCGATGCGCTCAACTTCGTACTCGCGGTACTCCATTACGTCAACCGCGCGCTGGCCAGCCACACCGTCGGTGCCCGCACCGCCCTCGTCATAAAAGCGCTCGTGCTTGCCAAAGTAAATGCCACCGGTAAGTTCGCGGACGAGTACCATGTCAACGCCCTTGATGACTTCGGGACGAAGCGTCGATGCGCTGGCAAGTGCGTCGTAGATTTTTACAGGGCGAAGGTTGGTATAGAGGCCGAGTTCTTTGCGGATACGCAGCAAGCCTTGCTCGGGGCGCGGGACCGCCGGATCGGTCGAATCCCACTTTGGGCCACCGACGGATGCCAACAGCACGGCGTCCGACGCCTTTGCCGCCGCAAGGGTTTCATCGGGCAGCGGATTGCCGCACGCATCGATCGCCGCGCCACCAATCAGGTGATCCTCAAAGGCAAACTCTACGCCAGCGCGCTTGCCCACGGCAGCCAGCACCTTCTTACCCTCGGCAATGACCTCGGGCCCAATGCCGTCACCAGGAAGACAGCAGATCTTATAGGTCTTCTTCACGTTGCAGCTCCAGCTCTCGCTACTCGGCCCGTTTGCAAACGGATTATCCAGCTTGACCGTCATAATCGCTTACGCCTCCTGAGCCTTTGCCGCGACAATCTTGGCACGCGTGCGCGCAACCAAACCGCCGGCCTCGATAATCTCGGCAATAAATGGCGGGAACGGCTCAGCTGTAAAAGTCTCGCCAGTACGCTCGTTGGTGATGACACCCGCATCGGTATCGACCTTCACGGTATCGCCGGCACAAATCGCATCGACAGCTTCGGGGCACTCCATAATGGGCAGGCCCACGTTAATGGCATTGCGATAGAAGATGCGTGCGAAGCTCTTGGCAATAACACACGACACCCCTGCAGCCTTAATGGCAACCGGGGCATGCTCACGCGAAGAACCGCAACCAAAGTTCTCCTCAGCCACAATGATGTCACCGGGCCTCACGGCAGAGGCAAACGCGGGATCAATATCCTCCATAGCATGCGCCGCCAAGTGCGCATGGTCGGACGAGTTCAGATACCGAGCAGGAATAATCACATCAGTATCAACGTCACGACCATATCGAAAAACCGAACCTTCAAAGTTCATATCATTCTCCGTTCAAACATGGAATGCGGGGGATTTGATATTTACTTACTTACTCGGACAGTCCTGCTCGCACGGAGAGCACATTAAGTGCTCTCCGGCTCGTGCGGAACTCGACGCAAGCAAATATCAAATCCCTCGTTCGCGTTTCGGCTACAAAAAAGCTAATGGAAAGTTAGCGTTCGCCTTCGGCGAACAAAAAAGTGCCAGGACTGTCCGCAGTAGCGAGCAAAGGTCGAAGGACCCCGTAGCCCCTACAGGTCAGACGGCAAGCATATGTGCCCCGCCACGGCAGAAGCAGCCGCCACGGCCGGCGAGGCCAGATAGACCTCGGACGTGGGGTCGCCCATACGGCCGACAAAGTTGCGGTTGGTCGTAGAAACGCAACGCTCCCCCGCCGCCAAGATGCCCATGTAGCCGCCCAGGCACGGACCGCACGTGGGCGTGGAGAACACACAGTTGGCATCTAGGAAAATGTCGGTCAATCCCTCCTTCATGCACTGGCGGAAGACCGCCTGGGTCGCCGGAATCACGATGCAACGCACCCCGTCGGCAACCTTATGGCCGCGCATGACTTCGGCCGCAGCACGCATATCCTCGATACGTCCGTTGGTGCACGAGCCGATTACCGCCTGGTCGATCATGATGTGACGGCTCTCGCTCACCGGATGGGTGTTGCTGGGCAGATGCGGCCACGATACACACGGCTTAATGTCGGCCGCGTCAATGGCAATAACCTGGGCATACTCGGCGTCTGGATCGGCGTGATACTCAACGTAATCACGTTCGCAGCGCCCCTTGAGCCAGGCGCGGGCAACATCATCGACCTCGATAATGCCCGCCTTGCCGCCCGCTTCGATCGCCATGTTCGAAATTGTCATGCGACCTTCCATCGACAGGCCCTCGATGGTGCTGCCGGCAAACTCCATGGCCTGGTACAGGGCACCGTCCACGCCGATCATGCCGATAATGTGCAAGATGATGTCCTTGGCAGTGGCGCCGTCCTCAAGCTCGCCATTAATCTCAAAGCGAATCGTCGGCGGCACCTTAAACCATGCGTGCCCCGTGGCAATGCCCACGCCGGCGTCTGTTGAGCCCACACCGGTCGAAAACGCACCCAAGGCGCCATACGTGCAGGTATGCGAGTCGGCACCGATAATCAGATCGCCCGGCACCACCACGCCGCGCTCGGGCAGCAGGGCATGCTCAATGCCCGCGCAGCCTTGCTCGTAATAGTGCGTCACATGCTGCTCGTGCGCAAAATCTCGCATCTTTTTGGTCTGCTCGGCGCTCTTGATGTCCTTGTTGGGCGCATAGTGATCGGGCACCAGGCAAATGCGGTCGCGATCGAACACCTCGGTGGCACCCAGCTCGCGAAAGACATCGATCGCGATAGGTGCGGTAATATCGTTGGCGAGCACAATGTCCAGGTCGCATTCGACCAGCTGGCCCGGCTTTACCTCTTCGAGCCCGGCGTGTGCCGCCAAAATCTTCTCTGCTACGGTCATGGGACGTGCCATGTGATTCCCCTCTCAAGCGGGCTTTGCCCTGCCGAATATCGTTACTTGCCCGCCTTGGAACGGTTGGTCTGAATCATGCGGTTAATAGCGTTGATGTAAGCCTTGGCCGAGCTCACGATAATGTCGGTATCCGCGCCGCGGCCGGTGTAAATCTTTCCATCCTCGGCGGTGATGCGCACCGTCACCTCACCGATGGCGTCGATGCCACGCGTGATGGCTTTAACGTTGAACTCCGTCAGCTCGCCATGGGCAGAGATGGCCTTGTCGACCGCCTTGTAGGCCGCATCAACCGGACCAGTACCCGTCGAGCAAACCACCCGTGTCGCGCCGTCCTCGTCCGTGATGGTTGCCGTGGCCGTAGGAATAAGCGGGTCGCCGCAGGAAACTTGAAGCGCGTCGAGGGTGTAGATCGCCTTGACCTCGCGCTGGCGCTCCTGAATCATCGACTCCAGGTCCTCGTCAAAGACTTCCTTCTTTTGATCTGCAATCTCCAAGAAGCGCTGATAGATCGACTCGAATTCCTCATCGCCAAACGTATAACCCAGCTCAGCGAGACGATGGCGCAGCGCCGCATGGCCCGAACGTGCCGAAAGGATAATCTCGGATCCCGCTGCACCCACGTCCTTGGGATCGATAATCTCGTAGGTGTCACGCGCCTTGAGCACGCCATCCTGGTGAATGCCCGAGCTGTGGGCAAACGCATTAGCGCCCACAATGGACTTGTTGGGCTGCACGTTGATACCAGTAATTGAACTGACGAGCTTAGATGCGCGCGTGAGCTCGGTCGTTACGATATCGGTATGTGCATCCAGATCCTGCTCGTGCATCCTCATGGCCATGACGACCTCCTCGAGCGCCGTGTTGCCCGCGCGCTCGCCCAAGCCGTTGATGGTGCACTCGATCTGCGTCGCGCCATTGCGGACCGCCTCGAGTGCAAGGGCTGTGGCCATGCCCAGATCGTTATGCGTGTGGACCGAAATCGTAACGTCCTCGATGCCGGCCACGCGCTCGCGCAGATCGCGAATACGGGCGCCAAACTCCCAAGGCATGTTATAGCCCGTGGTGTCCGGAATATTCACGACCGTAGCGCCGGCCTTGATCGCTGCCTCGATAATGCGGACCAGGAACTCCTGATCGGAGCGGCCCGCATCCTCGGCATAAAACTCGACATCGTCGACAAACTTACGAGCGTGCTTTACAGCGTGAACGGCACGCTCGATAGCCTCGTCTTCGGTCATATGGAGCTTGTCGCGCAAATGGCTGGGACTCACACCCAGACCGGTGTGGATACGGGGCCTCTGAGCCGTCTTGAGGGCTTCTGCGGCCACTTCGATATCCCTGTCGACCGCACGGGTGAGACCGCATACCGTGCACCGGTCACCCGCGATCTTGCCAATCTCCTGTACGGAACGATAATCACCGGGGCTCGAAATAGGAAATCCCGCCTCGATCACGTCGACATTCATACGTACCAGCTGGCGTGCAATAACGAGCTTTTCCTCGGTATTCATGCTGGCGCCGGGAGACTGCTCCCCGTCACGAAGCGTTGTGTCAAAGATTGCGATTTTGCGGCTCATGATTTCCTCCTGACAGGCTAAAGATACAGATGGCTTTCAGGAGAGATGGAGTGCCTCAAGATAGAATAATACCCGTGTCGCCCATCACGCCCAAAAGCGGCGGAAGATAGCGCACCCGGGTACAACTAATCGTTATAGCGAAATTACAACCCTAGCGCGCTATCCAATCTAGTAGCGCTAGGCCTAGGAGCTGCTGTTTGTTATAGAACATGTCTGGCTCCTTTCAGCCTCGGGTATTCACTACACTAGGCTAAAGTGTAACACAGGCAAAACGACGCGCAACGGGAATTTTGAACCAAAACCACCACAAAGGCGCCTATCTCCTTCGTGTTGGTTTTGGCCCGTAATAGCAAGGAGCCCGGTCCTGCACGAGACAGAACCGGGTTCCTTTAGCAATGCTTGCTTTGCTCAGGCAGTAACTAGAAGTTACTCAGCCAGGAAGTCACGCTGGACAGCGGGATCGACCTTGACGCCAGGGCCCATGGTGGAAGACACAGAGATGGACTTGACGTACTTGCCCTTAGCAGAAGAGGGCTTGACGCGCAGGATCTCGGTGTACAGGGCAGCGTAGTTCTCAACGAGCTGCTGCTCAGAGAAGGACTTCTTGCCCAGGGGCACGTGGCAGATGCCATAACGGTCGGCGCGATACTCAACGCGGCCGGCCTTGAGCTCGGAGACCATCTTGGCGACGTCCATGGTCACGGTGCCGAGCTTGGGGTTCGGCATGAGGCCACGGGGACCAAGGATCTTACCGATGCGGCCAACCTTGGCCATCATGTTCGGCGTAGCGATAGCGGCGTCGAAGTTGATCTCGCCCTTCTGGATCTGGGCGACGAGCTCGTCGGAACCGATGATGTCGGCGCCGGCAGCCTCGGCCTCACGGGCCTTCTCGCCCTCGGCGAAGACGGCAACACGAACGGTCTTGCCGGTGCCGTGGGGCAGGGAGATGGAACCACGGATGTTCTGGTCAGCCTTACGAGTATCGATGCCCAGACGGAAGTGGGCCTCGACGGTCTCGTCGAACTTGGCGGTGTCGAGCTCCTTGATGAGCTTGGCAGCCTGAAGGGGGGTGTAGAGCGTGGCGCGGTCGACCTTCTCGGCAGCGGCGTTATAGCTCTTACCATGCTTAGCCATGTGCATTACCTCCTGTGGTTAAACGGGCGTGAGCCCTCCCACATCGTATCGTGTGCCCTATTGCACACATTTAACGGGCGCCCCGGTCGGAGCACCCGTCGTTACCTAGAAAAACGCTACTCAGCGATGGTGACGCCCATGGAGCGGGCGGTACCGGCGATGATCTTCTTGGCGGCGTCAATGTCGTTGGCATTGAGGTCCGGCATCTTGATCTCGGCGATCTTAGTGAGCTGCTCCTGAGAGAGCTGGCCAACCTTGTCGGCCTGGGGCTTAGCGGAACCAGACTTGAGGTTCAGCTCCTTCTTGATGAGGTGAGCCGCCGGCGGAGTCTTGGTGATGAAGGAGAAGGACTTATCCTCGTAGACAGAGATCTCAACGGGGATAATGTCGCCCTTCTTGTCCTGCGTCTCGGCGTTAAAGGCCTGGCAGAACTGCATGATGTTCACGCCAGCAGCGCCCAGGGCGGGGCCGACGGGAGGAGCGGGGTTAGCGGCACCAGCAGGAATCTGGAGCTTAATGACGTTGGCAACCTTCTTCTCAGCCATGGTCATTCCTTTCGAATCACGAGTGTGAAGTACTTGCTATATCGTAAGCACGCACGTGTTAGAAGCACTCCTGAGATGAGCAGTCACAGAAGAAGCACGCTCGCGCGAACGGACGAAAACTTAAGCGATGACAGCGACCTGGTTAAAGTCAAGCTCGACCGGCGTCTCGCGGCCAAAGATCATCAGCGTGACCTTGAGCTTGCCTGCCTCGGCGTTAACCTCGGAGACCTTGCCATCAAAGTCGGTAAGCGGGCCATCGGTGACGCGGACGGACGTACCAACCTCAATATCAACCGACGTACGCTTGGGCGAATCGCCCTTACCGGGACGACGAGTCATCTTATTGTACTCGTCGCGGGAAAGCGGAGCGGGCTTGCCGTTGCCGCCCAGGAAACCGGTGACGCCGGGCGTGTTGCGAACACACGTCCATGCATCGTCATCCATCTCCATGCGAACCAGGACATAACCCGGGAAAATCTTAGAATCCTTGGTCTCGCGCTTGCCACCCTCTTTGATCTCGGTGACGCGCTCCATAGGAATCTCAATATCAAAGATACGATCCTGCATGCCCATGGTCTCGATGCGATGCTCGAGATCGGACTTAACGCGGTTCTCGTATCCAGAGTAAGTGTGGACGACGTACCAACGCTTAGACATGGTTTAGCCCCTCAATCCAGAGAACAGAGCAAGAGCCTCGCCAAAGCCAGCATCGAGCAGAGCGATGACGACGCCGACGACGATCAGAGAAGCGCAAACGACGACCGAGTAGTTCACGAGCTCCTTCTTATCGGGCCACGTGACACGCTTCATCTCGGACTTCACCGAAGCAAAATACTTCTTGGTGCGGGCGAAGAAACCGGGCTTCTCGTTCTTCTTGGACTTCGCAGCCTTCTCGCTCTTCTTGGCAACGGCCTTCTTGGCCTCAACCTTGGAGTTGGCGGCAGCTTTGTTGGCAGGCGCCTGCTGCTGTGCCTTCTTCTTGTTCTTCTTGTTGGCCATTTGGGTTACCTCCGCGCAATGCGCTTATACATGAGTAAACCGTAAGCCCCCAAATGGGAGCTTACGGAATAATGACTGGCACGCCAGGAAGGACTCGAACCCTCAACACTCGGTTTTGGAGACCGATGCTCTACCAATTGAACTACTGGCGTATGTGACTAGAGACTAGCGAGTCTCTTTGTGCAGCGTGTGGTGACGGCACCAGGGGCAATACTTCTTGATCTCCATACGATCAGGCATGTTCGCCTTGTTCTTAGTGGTCGTATAGTTGCGGCGCTTGCACTCAGTGCACGCAAGAGTAACTAGAGTACGCATGTATCCTGAACCTTTCATATCCGCCCCGTACGGGCACGAGTTGGTACTTTATCAGCTCTACGTAAGTGCTGTCAACGAAAACCTCGAATCAATTGGTTCTCGGTAGATCCATTCATATTTGGAACACATCAATGGAGCCAACGAGATCTAATCGATTCCTCACGCTCAACTTAAGAGCGAGCTAAGCGTAATCATCAGGCAAAAAGACCCACGTAGAAAAGAACCCGGCACCCATATAAGTGCCGGGTTCTCTAAGTCAGCTGTATCAGAGAGCTAATTTACTCAATGATCGTGGAGACGATGCCCGAACCGACGGTGTGGCCACCCTCGCGGATAGCGAAGCGCAGGCCCTCCTCCATAGCGATCGGGTGAATGAGGTCGCCCTCGATGGTGATGTGGTCACCAGGCATAGCCATCTCGGTGCCCTCGGGGAGCTTGACCGTACCGGTAACGTCGGTGGTACGGAAGTAGAACTGAGGACGATAACCATCGAAGAACGGGGTGTGACGGCCGCCCTCCTCCTTGGTCAGAACGTAGATCTCACCGGTGAACTTGGTGTGCGGGGTAACCGAACCGGGCTTGCAGAGAACCTGGCCGCGCTCGATGTCCTCGCGCTTGATGCCGCGGAGCAGCAGACCGACGTTGTCGCCAGCCTCGCAGAAGTCCATGGACTTACGGAACATCTCGATACCGGTAACGACGGTGTTCTGGGTATCCTTGATGCCGACGATCTCGACAGGCTCGTTGAGCTTGAGCTCACCGCGCTCGACACGGCCGGTAGCAACGGTACCACGGCCGGAGATGGTCATAACGTCCTCAACGGCCATCAGGAACGGGAGGTCGTTGTCACGAGCAGGCGTCGGGATGTACTCGTCGACGGCAGACATGAGCTCGCGAATGGCGTCCATCCACTTGGCGTCGCCCTCGAGAGCGCCCAGAGCGGAACCACGGATGACGGGGATGTCGTCGCCGGGGAATTCGTACTCGGAAAGGAGCTCACGGGTCTCCATCTCGACGAGGTCGATGAGCTCGTCATCGTCAACCATGTCGCACTTGTTCAGGAAGACGACGATGTAGGGAACGCCGACCTGACGGGCGAGCAGGATGTGCTCGCGGGTCTGAGCCATGGGGCCGTCGGTAGCGGCGATGACCAGGATAGCGCCGTCCATCTGAGCAGCACCGGAGATCATGTTCTTGACGTAGTCAGCGTGGCCCGGGCAGTCAACGTGAGCGTAGTGACGGGCAGCAGTCTCGTACTCGACGTGGGAGACGGAGATCGTAATGCCGCGCTCGCGCTCCTCGGGAGCCTTGTCGATGTTCTCGAACGCAGTGAAGTCAGCCTTGCAGCCCTCGGTCTCGGAGAGAACCTTGGTGATGGCAGCGGTCAGCGTGGTCTTGCCGTGGTCGACGTGACCAATGGTGCCGATGTTAACATGCGGCTTAGTGCGCTCAAACTTCTCTTTGGCCATAAAGCCCTCCTCTAAACAGGTCGTCCCCGGACGGGACTTTGCCTTTATACCATAGTGGCCTCTCAACATACTATTGAGAAGCCACCGTGTTACCTATGGTAGCGGTGACTGGATTCGAACCAGTGACGCCACGGGTATGAACCGTGTGCTCTAACCAACTGAGCTACACCGCCGGATGGAGCCTGCAACCAGACTTGAACTGGTGACCTCTTCGTTACCAACGAAGTGCTCTACCGACTGAGCTATACAGGCACTTGACGGGTGGGAGCTATAGGATTCGAACCTATGTAGGCAGAGCCAACGGGTTTACAGCCCGTCCCCATTAACCACTCGGGCAAACTCCCAATCGTTCAAGTATCCGCAGGTTCTTTGGTCTTTTGGGCCTCCGCCCCCGCGAACGAAAAAGATAATACGATGCAACCTTGGGGGCTGTCAACGAAAACCTCTAAATACACGGTACCGGGCGTATCTATATACCTTTGACCTGCGGTTTTGCTGAATTTAGATATGAAGGACGGCGGATTTGGCTGCGCTGGCGACATTTCCCGAGGGAACACTTTGGTGTGGTGGAGTACCCTTGCGGTATCGACTTTCGATACCGATCCTCGTGCGACCGAATATCCTCGCTCAACCAGGATGACTGGGACCAGTCCGGCCTTTGTCTCGATCTGTAACATTTAGAGAACATTTTCTCCCCTATCTGTTACAGATCGAGATGTTTCCCTGGCGGTCTCCCGTTTATCTAAATCTGTAACAGCAAGAACGGTTTTCCTTCCCTAGTTGTTACAGATCGAGATGTTTCGCAGAGACCCTAGCTTACGTCTCATTCTGTAACAGTTAGAACGGTTTTCCGCCCCTTCGTGTTACAGATCGAGACATTTATCTATTCTCGCCTTACATCCACGACATCTGCCCAATCGATAACGTCGTAGTCATCATCGCTTCGCCAGACGACACACTTGGGTCGTGAATCCGCTTGGGCCGCACCATCCCTCGCCGCTTGTGGACGACTCGCAAAGAAGCGGCCAAGCTCAGCTCGCGGCAAGATAATCCCTTGCACGCTCCCGCCACCCGCGAGACACACACGCGCCCAGCGACCAGCCTTTTCATATAAGAGCCAATTGGCAACCTGCGAAGATCTGCCCTCAGGCACTTTATCCCCTGGAATATCAGGAACAAACATGGGGTCGACCTCCTCCAGTTGAGCAAAGCCCATCCCCTCCAAACGCGAACCAAGTTTCTCCTTAGCGTAACCGCTCAGCTCGCGCTTGATCATGCCTGCAATACGCCGAGCCGTCCTACCATGGGGATCAAACCGGCTGCATCCGCGCTCATAGGCAGCCAGCGCGTCCATAAGCACATAGACCTCGCTCAAATTGAGCGGCAGCGCCAGCGGGTGCACCGAGGACCTGAATTCGCCGCGATACCCAAACTCCTCGGCTACGCACATGCCGCCGATACGCACGCCATCGCGAATCCTGGCACGGCGCTCCCCCACCGCGTTCTTGCTACACAGCAAAACGTTATAGGCGATGTCTTCCTGCGAGCGCTCTTCGTGGGAAACGGTGAGCATAATCAGGTCTGCCTCTTCACCGCCAATAAAGGAATCCTTGAGCTCGTAGCCCTTCATGCCTTTGTTGGGCGGCTCGGCCGCAAGCAGCGCAAAAAGCTCGTGCACCTGATGGTAGAGAGCAAGGCGTCCCTCCAAATATGGACCATCGGGTCCATTTGCATATGCTTTGATGCGCATACGCAAGCTCCCCGTATCGACGGGCGCTACCGCCATCTGGCTAATAGCATATCCCTCGCCTGGACGGGAAATCATATCGTTGAGCTCGGCCGCATCTGGCATGTTTCTTTTTATGAACTGTCCAAGCAGCATTGGCGGCGCCCGCCTTTCTAATCTTTAACCTATCGATTTTTTCTCTTCGAGTCCACCTCAAGATAGCGCTGGATTTTGTCGAGCGACAGATTAGTCCGGCCCAGGGACTCTGCCGCCGTCAAAATCTTCTGTGCAAGATTTGATCCAAAGTAGTAAATCACATCCCCGTTGGCGATTCGCTCAACGTATTCGTCTCCAATTTTGTTAATGAGAGAGAAAAACTCGGGGCACAGCATGGGATAACGCTCGGCTATTTCCGTAATCCCCGCATGGCCAAAATCGGCAACATCCTCGCACTGGCGCTCAAGATCTTCGATACCGTGACCATTAAGACCACGCCCGCAGGAAAAAGCAAGGCCGCGAGACAGGGCAGTTTTGACGCGTTGCTCCTGCTCGTCCGATAGCTTTCCACCCAATAGGGCTCGCATCATGATCTGGCAGCAAGCGTACGTAGGTCGATAGAGAAAATCGACACGTGCATCACTGGGCATATGGCAATAGCTGCTCAGAGGAAAACAACCGTCTTCTCGTTGAGACTCGAGGATGGCATCGAGGGACTCGCGCCAATCCGGATCGTTATCCAAGCCATAATCGCGAAAGTAGCGTAGTAGCTGCATCTGCATATCCATGACACAAGTACTGACGATCGGCCTATCTGTTGCCCTGTCCCTGCCGGCAATGTCGCAAAGAGGGTAAATCATGGTCTTTTTCCTTTCCGTAGACCTGATGCCAACGATTCCGTTTCGCTGACCTTGTTGATCCCATTCTCTTTTGTGGGGCCATATCAAACGACCAAGCAGTGCTTGGTTATTGTGGGCTGGAGGGTTAACTGGGCGGAATCACATACCGTTGCAGGTGCACCCATACGCAACGTCGCCGAGACGCCCCACCCTCTACCTCCGCATGTGCGACACTCCACAAGCAACTAATCATCACCAGAATGTTTTACTGAGATAAGGTCGATCAGCTTGGGGAATTTCGCAAGAAGGCACGCTTGGTCACGTACTGTGCCCTTGCCATCGCCGTCGTATTTGCCCTCATTGCGGGCGGATTCCCCAATAGACTCAGGAATCTCGTGGCTGTCGATAACGCCAGCGCTATTGTCAAGAGTTATCACGGCGAGCACCCGGTCATTCGACTGACGTTTTAGGCGATACAAACCGAAAGCGTGCCGGCGGCCACAGGTTGTTGCTCAACAAATACGCTGCCTCCTGTGGCATACTTTAATTTACTAATGTATCGAGAAAGAGAGTGTCATGGTCCCTTCGGGTAACGGCTGCAGCCAGATCATCATCATTGCTTTGGGCATTTGCCTTGGCCTGACTATGTTTGCGGTCTGTGGCTAAACGATTCAGATCTGCACTTATTTCCAGCGCAAATCTTCTGCCGCTGCTTGCCGGCATCGTGTATCTCGTTAACAGATACATTGCGAGCTTCGACTTTTTCCTCCCCTACGACTTCGCCCATTATCAGCTCGGAGATCTGTGCGGAGGAATCATTTTTCCCGCCTACGTAAACGTCCTCTGCGAAACGGTGAGCGGGAAAACGCTGATATGCAACTTTGCAAGTAGCTTGGCATTATCGGTGGGATGCTCAATCTGCTGGGAAGTACTTGCGCCCATGGTGCTCGAGTTTAGTACCCCAGATCCGCTTGATGCCTGCATGTACGTTATCGGCGGCATCTTGTACCTGAAAGCTTTTAAGCTAACGGCGGGTAATCGAAAATAGCTGTGCACTGGAATCGAACCATACGCTTCAATTCATGTACGTGCGGTTCGATTCGGACTTCATAGCAACGCCCCAAACCGCAATGCAAGTCTCCCAATAATTGGAAGACGGGATTCACCAGCGACGCCATTTTGATTTGATCGGAAGCAGATCTTCAACGAACTTGCCGGTCCATTCGTTTGGCTCCAACCCTCGAATCTCGAAAATGGCCTCGAAATCCTCCTTGCTGAGACGGCAACCGAAACGCGTATTTAGCCGCATCTCAGATTCTGCCTGCCAGATTTTTGCCCGGGCCGGAGTCATCGAGCGGATAATCTGAGAATACGTTTCATGCCGCTCTCCATCGTCTTCCTCATATCGCTCTCTACCGAGAATGCTTTCGACCTGTGGCTCGAACATGCCGGAAAGGCTCGAAATGTCACGTCGCCCGCTCGGCCGTTTGATGGGAACAGGGATAACGTCCTCGGCAAAAAGTTCATCAGGCGGAATATCAACCTTATCCCAACCGAGACCGATAAAGGGACGCTTCAAGATGTCATCCGGGTCAGAAAATCGAAAATGGAAGAGCTCGGTCTCGAGAACGTAATTGCCCACCAAGACAAGCTTCCCATAATGCGGCATCGGAGAATCCAACCACGCCACCGCGTAACGTCGTTCCCCCATCGACGGAAATTGATCGATATCGATAACTGTCGGCATCTCAACGTCCCAATCGGAAGGCAACAGGAATCAGGGATTACTCCGTCCCCTGGATCACGGTCAGCAAATCCTCGTAGCTGTGCACCACGTCATAACGCACGTCCTCGTCCGAGAACTCATTGAAAAGCTTGCGCGCGCAGGCGATCTTGCCGCGCTCGATGTCGCGCAGCGTGAGACTGTCCATGCTACCCTTGGTCTCCGCGACGAAGAACACGTGGCGCACGCTCCCCTTCTCGAAGGCGATGGCCCAGTCAGGCGCATAGTTGCCCACCGGCGTCGGGATCTTAAAGGACCTCGGCAGCTTGGCGTAAACCGCAACCTTACCCTCAGCAGAATCGAGGTCTCGTGCGAAATCGCGCTCGCCCTCGGAATCCCAAAACACGTAGTCCTGGATGCAGCGGCTCGTCTCCAGCGCCCGGCCAACGTTCTCGGGCATGCGCTCGGCGAAGATGGTGGAATCGTACCGCTCGTCGAGTTTATGGTACGTGATGTGGTCCACCACCATCGTCGCCTTCTCGGCCAGGATGCAACGGGAGACCTTGGCGATAAACTCCTCGGGGTTATCGCGGAACATGCGGAACTTGACGGGGGCGATGCCCTTCAGGATCGCCGCCGCGCTCCTGCGCGTAATGCGTGCCTCGGTAGCGACTTCGCCCAGCAGGTCGTACGTCACGCCCGAGGCGTCCTCGCCCACCTCGTAGTCGCGCCTCGTGGCATCGCCGAATGACTCGCCGCGCTCAAGGTTCTCCCGCGTCTGAGTCGAGCGTTGCGCGGCGGTCGTCATAACATAAGATGCCTTGGCCACAAACAGTTCGCGGTTAATTCGGTCGATTGCCTTAGCCCGCAGCTCATCGTCGTCAAAATCAACGGTGTAGGAGTGCTTGGAGTTGATCTTGTTCCAAAGTTCTTGGAACTCGGCACGCGCGAAGTTGGCGTTGAGCGGGTTTTCGCGAACCTTGGGGTCGTTGCCGTTACGGATGTAGTCGTCGAGCGCATGCTCGTCGTAGACGCTCTTCACCAGCGCTTCGATATCCTTGCGATAGGCATAGAGATGCTCGGGCAAGTCGTCATCGGTAACGGATGTGAGCCCCGATTCCTTGAACTTTTGCGTGGGCACGCCCTCGCGGTCGATGAGGCCGTGCTGTACGAGCGCGAAGTAGACATCGTGCGCGTCTTCCTGCGTGAGCGCATAGGTCTTCTCCTCGTCCGCCTGAACGGCAAAGCCCTTGAGGAACTCCTCCGTGACCGCCTTGGGACGCTCGCGAAGGGCATCGTTGATGTCCTTCTGCAGGGACTTCGTGAAGTCGCTGTAGCTCTCGCTGGCGATGACGGTAAGCGTGTTGACGCGCTGCACCTCCTGCTCGCCCAGCGCCTCCAGGTCCTGTCGCTCGCCCTCCCGGTTCACGCACAGGCGCAGGCCGCGGCCCACCTCCTGGCGCTTACCGGTCTCGGAGTCGGAATGCTTGAGCGTGCAGATCTGGAACACATTGGGGTTGTCCCAGCCCTCGCGCAGGGCGGAGTGGCTAAAGATGAAGCGCGTGGGCTCGTCGAACGACAGCAGGCGCTCCTTGTCCTTGAGGATGAGATCGTAGGCGCTCTCATCATCGGACTCATCGCTGTTGCGCTTGAGCTTGGAGTTAACCGAATGCCCTTTCTTGTCGATGGAGAAGTATCCCTTGTGCGTTGCATGGACGTCGATGCCGCCCAGCCATTCCAGGTAGCGGCGGCGCACCTCCCCGAGACCCGCATCGAGCGAGGCGTCGAGGTTCTGTTGCCCGCGACCGTACTCATCAATGGCGCGTACGTACTCCTCCTCAAAGATTCGGCCGTACTCGCCCAGGTCTTCCTCGCCGTCGTCATCATAGACGCGGTACTTGGCGACCTCATCGATAAAGAAGAGCGACAGGCACTTGATGCCGCGCGCAAACAGTGCCTCTTCCTTTTCCAGATGGCTCTTGATAGTCTCGCGGATCTGAACGCGGCGCATATCGCGATCGGAGGAGTCGCCGTAGACGTCGCCGCGGCAAAGCTCGATGCCGTTGAGGAACTTGACGTAGCCCAGCTGGGCATCGCTGTCCGGGACGATCTCGGACACGGTGAACCCGTCGCGGTACGCCTCGAGCTCGCCGGACGCGGGATAGATGTCGTCCTGCTCGTAGAAACCCTGTGCACGCTTGGAGATAGAGCCAGAGGCGTTGAGTCTCTTGAACTCGATAACGGCCTGAGGCGGCTTGTTCTTGGAGATCTTGATATCCTGAAGGTATAGGTAACCGTCGGTACCGCGCATGTTCTTGAGCTCGAAACCCTTGACCTCGATGCGCTTGACCAGGCGCTGGTTGAATGCGTCGAGTGCGTCCAGCACATAGACGGCGTCGTGGCGGTCGCGATGCGTCGCCGAATAGTTGAGGCACGCGATGGGGCGGAAGCGGGCGATGCCCGCCTGGGTGGCCCTGCCGCCCATCTTCTGCGGCTCGTCCAGGATGACGATGGGGTTGTTGGCGGCGATCACATCGATGGGGCGACGGCTCGCGAACTCGTCGCGCTCGGAGTACATGATGCGGGCCTCCTTGGAGCGTCCGCCCTCCTTCATGGACGTGTTGAACGCCTGCATGTTGATGACCATGACGTTGATATCGGAACTCGCCGAGAAGCGGTCGATATCGCCCAGACGGCTGCTGTTGTAGACAAAGTAGCGGATGGCCTTGCCGTACTGCTCAAAAAAGTGCTGCTCGGTATTCTTGAGCGATTTGTAGACGCCCTCGCGGATGGCGACGGACGGCACCACGATGATGAACTTGGTCCAGCCATAGAGACGGTTGAGCTCGAGCATGGTCTTGGTGTAAACGTAAGTCTTGCCCGTGCCCGTCTCCATCTCCACGTCAAGGTTTACCGGGGCGGGGCCAGCAGCAAGCGACGAAGACTCGACGATGCGATTGCGGCGCTGCACCTTGTGAATGTTCTCGAGCAGCGTAGCGGAGCCAAGGGCAATCGGGGCATTCGCGTAGCCCTCGGATGCCTGAACCTGTGTCTCAAGACCCGGCAGCACTTCAGTGCCGTCGCCGCCCACCGCGCGACCGAGATCACGCAGATAGAGCGAGGCGCCAGAATTGGGCTGGCCGGCAAAGACATCGGTCACCGCGCGCGCAGCCTCAGTCTGATACGGCTGAATTTTGAACTTGAACTGCATCTGAGCACTCCATTGCTGTTTCCATCAAAGTGACAATGATTATCGCTCGAATAGTTCCAGCGCAAAATACTTCATTACCTGGCATTTTAATCCGATTTTGGCCGTTATAAATTGACTGTGCAGCAAAAAGAGGCTTGACAGGTTAATATGGGCATAGCTACAGTTACCAGTAGATGGTAACTGTTACCATCTACTATGTGAGAGGAGCACGTATGGCATCTTTAGTTGGAAGGAGGCTGGGCGCACTTTTGGCAGATAAGGGAATGAGCCAGAAGGAGCTTGCCGCGAAAACCGGACTTACCCCAGCAGCTATTAGCAGATACGTCAGCGGAGCACGAGAGCCGCGACCCATTACAATTGCCGCCATCGCAAGAGCACTCAATGTTGCACCCGAAGCAATCACAGGAAACAACAATCAAAAAGAGACCGATGATGCAATTCGTCTGATAGCGCGCAATGCGCACAGCCTCAGCGAGGAACAAAGGGCCGAATTAATCGCCGCCTTAGCCAAGCGTTAATAGGAGGAATTCATTGCTCGAACGCCAGCACCAGAAAGAAATCGAACGAGCCGTTATCGAGATGCTGCAAGATTACGATCTTGCGAAATACCCGATAAGCGTAGGAGCAGCTGCGGAAGCGCTAGGGGTTAAGATCGTTCCCTACTCTTCCCTCGACCCTCATATGCGAAATGCGGCATTTGCCGTATCGAGCGATGCCTTCACCATTGCCGACGCCGAATATAATTCGGCCACTCTTGCTGTCAACGATGTAAGTGGCTCAACCTACAACAGGTCACGCTTTTCGGGCGCCCACGAGCTGGCTCATATTTTTTTAGGGCACAGCGAAGAAAACCCCTTTAAGGAAGCAGAGGCGGACTATTTTGCTGGATACCTACTGGTCCCACACCCATTAATACTAACGTTGCCAAAAGGCGCTGCCGTTACAGAACGTTTTGGCGTCAGCGGCAAATGCGCCAGTTTTGCCATAGACCAAGCAAATAACCGTCGCAAGGAAAATTCATTCTGGGAACCCCATGAGCAGTGGCTTGTTAGTAACGCCGTATGGAGAGGAGGCGGTCTTATTGGGCGTGCTTAGATAAAACGGCTGCTCCTGCGCCAACAGAAGCAGCCGATCTGGAGTCGACAAGGACTCGCGTTGCTGCGTTTAGTATAGGCTTCATTGTTTCCGTTATGCCTATATTCCTGTCGAATTCAGCGCAAGCCAAAAAAAACAAGTTGAATATCGATAGAAATGAGGTTGCCATGGGCAGCTTAAGTAACTATGACACTTTTCATACCAGATACTATTCTGGCGTAACCTACACCGGAGATTTCGAAATGCCCGTAATTAACGGGACCGATCAAATACCCGAACGAGTCGTTCGCTTTTCTGATTCAAAATCTCGCAAGCGCGACGACCCTTCCGCATGGGTGGTTCCATATGAGTACGACGTCAAGCTCCGTCCTTTCTGGAACAACCCCTTTAAATACATGGATCGGCTCCTCGAACATCCAGGAATCGTTTCCTGGGACTTCAGCATGTACAGAAACATGCCGTTTGCCCTGCAATACTGGAATTGCTTCAGGGGAAGGCTGCTCGGAAGCCTCTATGAGCGTTGTGGCGGAGCATGCATACCGAACATAAGGCCAACCGACAGGCGTAGCTATATATACGCCTTTGACGGCATTCCGACCGAAGCAACCATAGCCATGGGTACGATCGGCGCATTAAACACCGCAGATGACAGGGCAGTCTTCAAGGCATATGTCGATGAGTCTGTCTCTCGCCTCCGCCCCAAAAACATCATCGTCTATGGAACAGCGCCAGACGACATCTTTGATTCCGCATTGGACGCAGGGGTCAACGTTAAAAGCTATCCAACGCAAACTGCGCTAGCCCATCAGACGGAGGCGGCATAATGGGCGGGGGATATGGACGAGGCTTAGACTTTGGCGCGACCTGGGGATCAGGCAAATTGCCGCTGGCTGGATTTGAACCCGAGACGCTTCCCGAGGTCAACATTCAAATCGGTCGCAGCCTAAGCGCTAAAGCCTTAAACTACGACATTAAAGACCCCCACACTGGTCGGATCTTTAGATTTCTAGAGGGCACAACCATACGCAATGTAGAGGTGTTTGCCGGCAAAGGTGTAAGAAACAAACTCAACCCAAAAGTTGCTTTAGGCCTGAGTCAACAAATTGGAGGGCGCCCTCGCGATTGGAAGCACGTCAAAGGAATCGGCGTCGTTGATTACAACGGGCAGAGCAGAGAAGCCGAAGTTCATTGGTTCGAAGCCTCTGGCCAACCGAAGGTCAAATTCAAGATTAAGAGGTGGTTGTCGTGAAAGTAAAATACCTGGGCGAAACTTCATTCCTCGAGCTTACCAACGGTAAGGTCTACACGGTCCTATCCGTAGAAAAGGACTGGTATCGCATTGTCGACGACAGCGGAGAGGATTACCTGTATCCGCCGGAAGATTTCGAAGTTGTGGACCCCGCAAGCGAAACGGGCGACTAGGTCTTGTTTGAGCCGCCATGGCTCAAAGTTACATTCAACGAGTTGATACCCGTCATTAAATCGGGCCGTCACTCAACCAGCGGCGGCCCGATGCACTTTAGATCACCTTACGGATGGTGTCGGGACTGAAGGTTTTGAAGAGCTCTTCGAGGTTTGCCACGGCGGCGTCGTTGGAGAAGCATGCGTCGCGGAAGACCGCGTAGAGCGGACGCTCTTTGGCGATTGCCTCCAACGCCACGGTATCGACATCCTCGTCAAAGCAGGCGATAAGCTGGCCATCGTTGACGTCGAAGCACGCCTTGCCGCCGATTTCGCGCTCAGCGATTTTGGCGGAGTACTCGATGCGGAATGCGGGCAGGACCTGAAAGAGCAGGCCAAGCGGCGCAGCGCCTTCGGCGGCATTGTCGGCGAAGAGGTCGAGCTGAGTCTGGTCGTACTGGTCCGGTGCAGCGAACTCATCTTTGAGGCAGGAGTCATCTACACGCAGCACGCGGAAACCGATATCGGGCACGGGCTTGGGCTCGGCGCCGAGTTCGAGCTGCTCGTTGGCCTTGTCGATTTCGGTCTTAATCTTCTCGCCAGCTCGGCGAATACGCTCCTCACCGACGTTGCACAGATTGTCCCAGCCGCCAGGAGTCTCTTCGGGCAGTTGAACGAGGACAAAGCGCCTATTGCCACCGTCCTCGGCATTCTTGCGCATAGCGGCTTCTGCTGTGGTGGCAGACCCAGAGAAGAAGTCCAGGACAATGGAGTCCTTGTCGCTGGCGATGGTTAGGATGCGATCGACCAGGCGAACGGGCTTTGGGGTGTCGAAAGGTGCGGAGCCGTCGAAGAGAGATTTGAGCTGCTTCTTTGCCTCGTCGGTATGACCAACCTCGGAGTAGGACCATAGGTTGGTGGGCATCTTCCCATCCATCTCGTCAAGATAGCGCTTACAGGCCATGCCCCCATTACCACCACTTGTAAAGTACAAGACGGGCCAGCTGCCCTCTTCATATCGTGCTCTGGATCGTGCGTATGTTGTCTCATCAGGATTCTTTAGCATGAGGGCTTTAACATCCCGACGTACTTCGTTAGCAGGCAGATTACATATCTGCGCTCGGCGCTCTTCATCATGAATATCAACCCATTCATAATCAGCCCATTCACTCATCAAGCTGAGCATGCTGTACCCGCCGAACGGTCGACATCGACCGTTCGGCGGGTACAGTAGCTCGCCTGTGAGTGGATGCTGAATGGCATATACCATACCTTGGTGTGTAGCGGCACCGGGTGCCGACGCGTCCCCCGCCTTCCAGGGGCGCGGGTCGCCATCCGGACTCGAGTAGCGGCCATCCATCTCGGCAGTTCTTGGCAGTCTGCCCGGTATCCACTCGGGGCTCTTCGAGTACGCCAGGATATGCTCAACCTCAGATGGAATCCCCTTCGAATCGTTTCTCGGCGAATAGGTCTTCTGCCAGGCAATATCTCCAACAAAGCAAGAAGCACCAAACACCTCGCCGCAGATGGCGCGAAGGTTCTTGGACTCGTTATCGTCAATGCTAATAAAGATTGCACCGTCGTCGCTCAACATATCCCTAGCCAGCATGAGCCTCGGATACATCATCGAGCACCAGTCGGAGTGGAAGCGGCCGTTGGACTCGGGGTTGGCTACAAGGCGGCCACCCTCCTCGTTGTAGTCGCCGTTCTGGGCGTCGTATTCCGCCCGCGCCTTGGAGAAGTCATCGTCGTACACGAAGTCACTACCCGTGTTGTAAGGTGGATCGATATAGATCAGCTTAACTTTGCCGGCGTAGGTCTCGCGCATGATCTTGAGGGCCTCGAGGTTGTCGCCCTCGATGTAGAGGTTCTCGGTGCTCTCCCAGTCCTTGGACTTCTCGGGGCAGGGGCGCATAGTCTTCTTGGTGGGGCGGCGCGCCTCGAGCTTGGCCTCGCGCTTGCCGGGCCAGGTGAACTGGTAGCGCTCGCGCGGGCCGTCCACGACCTCCCCGGAGAGGTCGTCGCGCAGGGCATCGAAGTCGATGGCGAGCCTGACGTTGCCGTCGGCGTCCGCCGCCTCGGTCACTACGTCAGGGAAGAGCGCGGCGATCTTGGCGATGTTCTCCTGCGTGAGGTCGGGGGTCTCCCGGCTGATCTTCTCCATCGTTGCTACTCCTCCTCAAGCCGCCTAAGCTCGGCTTGCTTCTTTTTCATCTGTAAAAATAGCTCGTTCTTTCGGACAATCTGTCGTTCCATGCGGGCCTTGGTGTCGAGCGCGGAGACCTCCGCACGCAACCCGTCTATTTTCTCACGGCGATCGATTCTCGCCCAGACGTCGTGACCATCGAATTCTCCCAACGCGACTTGGGCGAGCATGGAATCCCATACCATGTCGAGATTGAAACCGTTCAAGGCAAGACGCTTGATATCCCGCGTCTCCAGCAGGCGACCCTCCTCGCAAATCGCGATATCGCCGGATCCGCCGTCGACAATCACGGCCTTGTTGGGCGTCGCGTTGCTCACCAGGCGCACGGCGCGCTCGGGCACCCGTTCCCCTTTGGGATCGATCCTCAGCACGAGAATCTCGTGTACCGCTTTGCCGTCGGCGATATTGGTCGTAGCCGGCTTGATGGAGTTCGCGACGATAATTGACGCCACGCCACCCGTAAGGTCACGCCGGGTGGCAGCATCAACGTCCATATGACGGTAGAAGGCCTCTTTGGGCAGACGCCTTCCCACCTCGGTCGTGGCCGGAAGTCCTAGCATGGTTTTTTCACCACCAAGAAGCACACGAGCTCAAAGTCGTCGATGCCCTCGATGTCGTTCTCCAAAAAGCCCGTCGTCCCGCCGCTGAAGAAGCTGTCGATATCGGACTCGCTTTTGCCCTCGACGATGGAGCCGATCGCACTTGCCAGTAGGTCCGTCTGGGCAGCCATGTCACGCCCGTCGTCGGTCTGAGCGTTGTAAGCGCGGCACAGGTCTTCAACCGGCTCCTGGACGCCTCGACAGATTCGCCTCATCTCGTCCAAGATGTCCTTGGGCGTGGCATAGCCATGCAGGATCGACCCGTCCTCGCCAACGTACACCAGGTAGAAGGGATGGATGGGGTTGCCGGAGAGTCTGTCGATGTTGCCATTCGCGTTGCGCAGCACAAATATCGTGCCCGGCTCTTCGCCGGCAGCGACTGCCTCGATGCCGTATGGGACGTTTTCGATCTCGGGATGCTCCTTCCGGTACTCGACCAAGTCCATACGGAAGTCGTTGAGGCCAAGGTCGGTGATGGAAATGCCGCCCTGGGCATCCTCCAGATCGACGACCTCGTCCTTCATGCGCTCAAGCTGCTGGCGGCGATACTCCAAGTCGCCCTTCTCGTCCTCGTTGATATAGTCGTCATCACCCGTCGATGCCATCACCAGCGCATGCATCTTGTTCTCGACGCGTGCCTTGAGGTTGATGTACTCGTCGAGCTCAACATCGGGCCAGAAGTTGATGAGCTGGATGCAGGCGTTCTTGGAGCCAATACGGTCGACGCGGCCAAAGCGCTGCACGATGCGCACCGGGTTCCAGTGGATGTCGTAGTTGATGACGCAGTCGCAGTCCTGCAGGTTCTGGCCTTCGGAAATACAGTCGGTCGCGATGAGCACGTCGATGTCCTTGCCCTTGAGTCTCGGATACGCAACGTCGCGGTCCTTCGATACCGGGCTGAAGCAGGTAATGACCTCGTTCATGTCGTTGCGAACGCCCTCGACCGAGCAGCGGGCGCTCTGCGAGCCGCCAGCGACCTCAGCGACCTCGAGCCCATAGCGCTCCTCGACGTAGGCGCCGATGTTCTTGTAGAGGTAGTCCGCCGTGTCAGCAAACGCCGTAAAGATCAGCAGCTTCTTGTTGCCCGGGTTTATGGGGTTCTCAATCTTGTCCGCGATGACGCGCCTGAGCTTGGCCAGTTTCGCGTCATGCTCGGCATCGATAGGAGCGATAAGCTGTCGGATGTCCTCGAGTGCCTCGAGGTCCTTGAGCATATCGCGCTCCCAGCTAATCCAGTCCATGTCCTCGAGCGAGAACCTGCTCTTGGTGCCGACCGTAAAGTCGGTGTCCCCCTCCTCATACTCAAAGGACTCGACGGCCTCGACCGACGCGCCGGACGCGCCGGCGCGATAGTCCTCAATAACCTTTAGATTGTGCCTAATGACCTCGATAATCTTGCCCAGCGTGATCTCGAAGGCGTAGACGGAGCTCTCCAGGCGCTTGAGCAGAATGGAGGACATGAGCTTGACCATTCCCTGCTCGCGACCGCTGGTGGGAGGACGACCGTGCTCGTCGGCGTACTTGGGCGCCGCGCTGGGATGGAGATAGACCGTGGGCAGGTAGACCGCGAGCGTGAGCGAGGCGAGCGTGTCGGCTATCTGCGAGTAGGTGCCCGCCTCGTCCGAGGTGGCCAGACTCGGCCGCAACGATACCGGCTTAAGCCTTTTGGGGAACGGACCGATCGCGGATACATCGTAGTAGCGCTGCACATGTCTGCGCGAGCGCGCAACGGTAACGCGGTCGAGAATCTGGAAGAAGTTGAAGTCGAGCCGGTCCGTCAGCGCCGTCGTGGTCCTATCGGCCGCGGGCAGCTCCGACCAGTCGCGAAACGCCGCCTGCGCGTCGCGGAATACCTGATCGACCGGCTTGTCGAGTCCGAGCTTTTTCGACCATGCGTCGGGATCGCCCTGATAGGCAAGCTTGAGCTGGTTGTGTAGATCGCGGAACCTGTTGTTGACGGGGGTTGCCGAAAGCATCAGAACCTTCGTCTCGACTCCGTCCTTGATCACCTTGTTGAGGAGCCTCTCGAAGCGGTTGCCCTGCGTCTCGTCCTCGACCTTGGACGAGGTGTCTGCACCGTTGCGGAAGTTATGGGACTCGTCGATGACGACGAGGTCGTAGGCACCCCAGTTAAACTTCTCGAGGTCGTTACCCTCCACCGTCATTCCCTTATCGCGGGACAGGTCAGTGTGGTAGAGCACGTCGTAGCGCAGGCGATCGGCGGCGATGGGGTTGTTGACGTAGTTCTTTTTATAGGTGAGCCAGTTGTCCGAGAGGCGCTTGGGGCAGAGCACGAGCACGTTGCGGTTGAGCAGCTCATAGTACTTAATGACCGCGAGGGCAGTGAACGTCTTGCCCAGTCCGACGCTGTCTGCGAGGATGCAGCCGTTGTAGGTCTGGAGCTTGTTGATGATGGCAAGCGCCGCGTCCTGCTGGAAATCGTAGAGCAGGTTCCAGACTTTGCTCTCCTTGAAGCCGGTCCCCTCTTTTGCGAGGTCATCCACCGAGACGTCCTCGAGGAACTCGCTAAAGATGCGGTAGAGCGCGGCGTAGTAGACCAGCTCGGGCGGGTTCTCGCGATACATGGTGGAGATGGAGTCGATTACCGCCTGGGTAACGTCCTCAAGCTCGCCCGAATCCCAGGCGGCATTGAACTGACACAGGTACTGGCGCGCCATGTCCCCCGGGATGCCCATAGTCATGGTGAGCTGCTTGCTGGGCGTTGTACCCAGAGCGGACGTCGTCAGGCCCTCGATAGGCTGGAACGCCGCAGGCTCGGTACCGTCGACGACGAGATAGCCACCGGCTGCGCGATTGGCATCTCGGTATGAGCGGAACTCTGCCTTCTTTCTAATCCACTCGGCGCATTCACGAGCGACAGCTTTCTGCCTAAGTTCATTCTTGAGCTTAATCTCGAGGTCCGTGCCGCCAATACTGCTCTCGCGCCCCATACGCGGGATATAGTAATCACGCTGCTCCTTCTGGGCTTTGACGGATAAGAAGGTCGGTTCCGTATAAATAAACCGGAAGGAATCGCATGCCTCAAGCTGTTTTTTGAGCTCGCCATATCCATAAATCGAGAACAGCGCCGCAGCGACTGAAATTCGATCTCCGTTATTGATTGCTTCAATTAGACCATCTTTAAGCAGCTCGTTTTGGTTATCAAAGCTCTTCAGATTCATAAAACGCCCTTCGGACGCAGCGTCTGGAAACAAAATGCTCGGCGCCGCTTCTTGCATCGCTGTCGAGCCTCATCGGCACCTAAGCTATTAGTCTAAACCGAGATATGCAAAACGCCTTGCGGGGATGTCAATTATTCGGTCAGCGCGACGACGCAAGCACGAGAAATGGCGTGTGACTTTCATCTCAATCTGTAACATCTAGACCGTTATTCCGCTTCTATCTGTTACAGATTGAGACAGACGGGCAGCCTTCAACCTTCCATCTCGATCTGTAACAGATAGAAGCAAAATGCCCGTCTTAGTGTTACAGCTCGAGACAAACTGGAAAACAAGACGAATACCGAGCCCGACAACTCGCCAAAACAAGAAACGGACCCTGTCCCACTAGGGAACAGAGCCCGAAACTCTCATGGAGCCAGTGACAGGAATCGAACCCGCAACCCACTGATTACAAATCAGTTGCGCTACCGTTGCGCCACACTGGCACACTTGGCGCTTTCGCGCGAAGCCAATTAAGAATAAAGGAATTGCGGACGGGGCGCAACAGGCCCTTTGATCGACCATATCTCAAAACTATTCGTCAGAACGAATAGTTTTATCTGTTCGCCAGAACCAATAACTATTCGTTTTGGCGATGCCAAGCCGCAACCCATTGATTACAAACCAGTTGGTTGATCAATCGAGAAAGCAGCTCCCCATAGAAGGTTTACCTACCTCCCGCGCAGGGCCTTGAGCTTTGCCAGTGCCTCGGGGCTCAGGCGACTGCCCAGAGTCATCTTGATCTGCGGAGCTTCCTCTGCCTCGCGGACGTCGTTATCGATCTGTTTGATCTCGTCCACCAGCATGCGGCTCGAGATGCGCGTAACGCCCTTGCCCATGACGACGGCTTGAATTGTGCCGTCACTCGATACCACGGAGCACGCGCGGCCTTCCTCGCGCGCCTCGATGCAGAGCTTTTGTACCACGGTATCGGCCGATACGCCCGTCGGCGAAAACTCGATGCGCACGCCGCGAGCCGGCAAGTTGGGACGCTCGCTAGAGATATTGCCTGCACCGTCAAACACAATTACGGCCTCGTAGCGGCCCTGGGCAAAGGCGGCGACGTCGTTGATAAGGGCGGTGCGCGCCATATCGTGAACGTCGCTGGAATACGGATCGTCGGAATGGTCGTACACGAGCTTTTCGTAGCGCGGCGTGCAGTGGATCACGTTGTAGCCGTCGACCACCAGCAGCTCGGGCTTATTGGAGTGAACCGTCGAGACCGGGTCGGCGATAGCCTGCGCAAACGCATTGCCGCCCACGCCGTAGGTCGCGGCCGAGACAATCGGCTTGGCCGAGCCTTCGCCAAAGCGCTTGGCCTTAGACTTGGCGCGGTTCTTCTTGGACATGCGCTACTCCTCCCCCATGAGCTCGCCGGCGTTGCGACGTAGCCACTCAAAGCACAGTGCCGTCGTTGCCTGGGCAACGTTGAGGCTCTCGGTCATGCCACGCTGAGGAAGCTTGGTCAAAAAGTCGCATTTCCCGAGCACCAGGCGCGAGATGCCGTCGCCCTCGGAGCCCATGACGAGCGCCACGCGGCCCTCGAAGGGAGCATCCCAGCAACTGCCCTCGGCGTGCTCGGAGGCACCGCCCACCCAAAAGCCAGCGGCCTTAAGATCGTCGAGCGCACGGGCAATGTTGGGGACCTGCACGATAGGCAGATGCATGACGGCGCCGGCTGAGGTCTTGTAGCTGCCCACGGTCACGCCGGCAGCGCGCTTGTTGGCGATGATGACGCCCGCCGCGCCCACGACCTCGGCGGAGCGCACGATGGCGCCAAAGTTGCCGTCATCGGTCACGTGATCGAGCACCACGACAAGTGCCGGACCCTCGCCTGCACGGTCGAGGATATCGGCGACATCCGCATAAGGGAAGTTGCCCACCTCGAGTGCAATACCCTGGTGAGCGCCATGGCTCGACAGCGCATCGAGCTGCGCGCGCGGCACGTACTTAATGCGGACACCCGCGGCGTTGAGGTCATCGACCAGACGAGACAAGGCGGCATCGCGCTCCCCGCCCTCGGCAATAAGTGCGCACTTGATGGGAAAACCGGTGCGCAGGGCCTCGACGGCAGCGCGACGACCTTCGATAAACTCGCCCTTGGGAGCCTGGACAGCGTCGCGGTTGCGATCGCGCTGCGGACGCGCAGCTTGGGTACGATCGCGCTGGCCCTTGGAAGCGGCAGCGCGGTCATTTCGGCGAATCGGACGCGAGCCAGAAGCGGCCTGCTTGCCGCCACGAGGCGCACGCTTGCGATTGTCGGCCATAGGACGGCCTCCTAAATACAACTATCAAACGAAACAAATAGACCGACCGCCCGAGGTGCGGCAGATTGCCTTGAAAGAAGAGGGCATAGACCTTGAGGTCATGCCCGACGATTGAAAGGCAAGGTGCCGTGGCTCGGGCGGTCGGGTGCTTGGGAAACCCGCGGGGGTTAGAGGGATTTGATACGGGTGCCGGCGGCGGTATCTTCAATCGTCAGGCCCAGGTCCTTGAGTTGATCGCGGATGGCGTCTGCCAAGTCCCAGTTCTTGGCGGCACGGGCCTCGGCGCGAGCCTCGAGAATCTTGGCAGCGGCCTCGTCCACGTCGTCACCAGTGTAGGCGACCAAGCCGGCGGCAACGCCCAAAAGGCCCAGCGGCAGCTCGACCTTGGGCTCGGGAAGCTCAACGCCAAACGTATCGAGCAGCTCGACCAGCGTATCGGCGGCAGCAAGAGCCGCGGCCTTGTCGGCAGCGTCGCCCGCCTGCTCCAGATACTGATTGCACTCGGTGACAAAACCAAAGACGGCGCCCATGGCACCGGCGGTGTTAAAGTCGTCGTCCATGCACTCCTTAAAGGTGGCACGGGTCTCGGCAGCCTTGGCGGCAAACGCCTCAGATGCTGCCTCATCGGCATCGGCCGTCGCATGGTTCGCGGCCCAGCGCAGGTTCTCGACCGTACCGGCGATACGCGTGAGCGAATTCTCGGCACCCTCCAGGCGCTCCCAGGAGAAGTCGAGCGGCGAGCGATAGCTCGTCTGCAGCATCAGCAGGCGCAGGGCGGCAGCGGAGTGCTGCTCGAGCACCTCGGCCAGCGTAAAGAAGTTACCAAGCGATTTGGACATCTTCTCGCCGTCGACCAGCAGCATGCCCGTGTGCATCCAGGTGTTGGAGAAGCCCTGGTGCCAGGCGCAGGCAGCCTGGGCGCACTCGTTCTCGTGATGCGGGAAGGCAAGGTCGGAGCCACCGCCGTGAATGTCGATCGGGGTACCCAGGTAGCGGTGCACCATGGCGGCGCACTCGGTGTGCCAACCGGGACGGCCCTCGCCCCAGGGGCTCGGCCAGCTGGGCTCGCCGGGCTTGGCGGCCTTCCACAGCGCAAAGTCGAGCGGGTCGTTCTTGTCCTCGTTCTCCTCGATGCGCGCACCCACCATAAGGTCGTCGATGTTGCGGCCCGAGACCTGACCGTAGTTGGGATCGCTGCGCACGGAAAAGTACACGTCGCCGTTATCGGCGGCGTAAGCGTGGCCCTGCTCGATGAGCGCCTTGATCATGGCAATCATGGGGCCGATCTCCTTGGTGGCGCGGGGGCGCACATCGGGATCGAGCACGTTGGCAGCGCGCATGACGCCAATAAACTTATCCGAGAACTCCGTCGCGACCTCGGCGGCCGTACAGCCCTGCTCGTTAGCGCGCTTGATGATCTTGTCGTCGACATCGGTAAGGTTCTGGGCGAACGTGACCTCGTAGCCGCTCGCGATGAGCCAGCGTCGAATCACATCGAAGCTGATGAACGTGCGGGCGTTGCCGATGTGGATGTTGTCGTAAACCGTGGGTCCGCACACGTACATACGGACCTTGCCGGGCTCGATGGGCTGGAACTCTTCCTTTTTATGGGTAGCGCTGTTGTAGATACGCATTCGTTACTCCTTAACGGTTTTCTGTAGCAGGCAGACGGCCCAGGCGCCAATTCCCTCGCCTTGACCTTCCCAACCGAGCTTTTCGGTCGTGGTGGCGGCGACGCCCACGTTTTCGACGTCAACGCCCAGGGCATGGGCCAAGTTGGCACGCATGGCATCGCGGTGCGGGGTGATCTTAGGCTGCTGGCAGGCAATGGTGCAGTCGGCATCGACAAACTCAAAGCCCAGCTCGCGCGCATAGTCCATTACGCGGGCAAGCAACACCATCGAGTCGGCACCCTCGTAGGCGGGGTCGGTGTCGGGGAACAGCTTGCCAATGTCTCCCCCGCGGCAGGCGCCCAGAATAGCGTCGGCCAGCGCGTGCGCGAGCACATCGGCATCCGAGTGGCCCAGCAGGCCGCGCTCGTAGGGAATGTCGACCCCGCCGATGATACATCGACGCCCCTCCACCAAACGGTGGACGTCGTAGCCGTGGCCAATGCGCAGGTTACTGAACATGGGGAAGGTCCTCTCCCTCGGCCATGCGACCGAGCAAAATCGCGGTTACGGGACGCAAGTCCTCGGGCACCGTCACCTTAAGGTTGTCGCGCGGGCTCTGGACGCAGCGGACGCGCCCACCCATGCGCTCGACCAGTGACGAATCGTCCGTACCGATAAAGCCCTCGGCAATCGCCGCGGCATGGGCGCGTTTCATGGCGTCGACACTAAAGATCTGCGGCGTCTGCGCGGCCCAATAGAGTTCGCGTGGCGGCGTCTCGACGATGTTGTCCCCATCGACGATCTTGAGCGTGTCGATCGCGGGCTGGCCACACACGACACCGTCGAGCGAGCGGTCACTCACGAGCACGTCGATAGCGTGATCGATGACCTCGGTAGTAATAAGCGGACGAGCGCCGTCGTGAATGGCGACGTATTCAAAGCCTGCCGGCACCGCATGCACGCCGGCACGAGTGGAGTCCTGGCGGGTATCGCCGGCATCGGCGAAGCTGATGGGCGTGTCATACGAATACGGGCTGATGGCCAGGCGGCGCATCTCGGCACGACGCTCGGCAGGGCAAACCACGACGATATGGCCGACCTTATCGCTACGGTCAAACGCGCGGATGGACCAGCTCATAAGCGGACGGCCCGCTACATTGACGAGCTGCTTGCCACCGGGATTACCAAAGCGCTGGCCGCTGCCACCGGCAACGACCACGGCGCATACGGGCGCCATTATGCGTTCCCCTGTTTGGTGCCCTTCATGCGGTACAGGGAGTCCGCAAGAATGGCAGGGTTGTTAACGCCAAAGTCGCCCAGGCGCTCCGGATCCTTGCTGATGTCGTCCATGAGCTCCTGCAGCGAGCCATACTCGTCGACAATCTTCTCGGCCACGCCGTCGCGCACGACGGACACGCGCGAAAGCGTGCGCAGGCCCAGCGGCGTCATGACGGAGTCCTCGTCCAAGTCGTCGTAGCCCAGAACCGCCGCCACATGCTGCGGGTCGGACAAGTCCTTGGGCGTCATGCGGCTAAGCTCGGCACGGATCTTCTCGGCGTTTGCCTCGGAGGAATCGCTTGCGTAGTCGCGAATCATCAAGTCGTACTCGGTATCCATGCTGGAGCCGGCGAGCTGCTCGAGCTGCATCTGCACGAGCTTGCCCTGGTTGCCCAGCTTGACAATGCAATCCTTAAGCTCGGTCTTTGCCTGCTGCATAATCTCGAAACTCGAGAAAATGCCGGTGATGTCGGCGAGCGTGACGTAGTCGTCCAGCTCGAGGGCCGTCAGACGCAGCAGGGAGCGGTCGAGCGACTGACGGGTGGTCTGAAGCGTAGCGACGAGCTGGTTGACCGAGCTCATGATGGTGGTGACGGGCTGAATCTCATAGCTCTTGCCGTGCACATACACGTTGACGACGGCACGACGGGCCGAGACCGAGATCACGATGGCGTCGGTGAGCACCGACATGCGAGCGGCAGTACGGTGACGCATGCCCGTCTCGCTCGTGGCGAGCGAGGGATCGGGATTGAGGTGGAAATTGGCGCGCAGGATCTGGGTAAGGTCGCCGTCGATGACGATGGCGCCGTCCATCTTGGAAAGCTCGAACAGGCGGTTCGAGGTAAACGAAATGTTGAGCGGGAAGCCGTCGTTACCGGCAGCGAGCACGTTTTCGGTATCGCCGACGCAGATAAGCGCGCCCAGGTGACCGGCGATGATCATGTCAAGGGCGGTGCGGATCGGCTGACCAGGTGCCGTCAGGCGGATGGCCTGTTCCATACGCTTTTGCAGCTCGTTCTTATCCAAGGCATCGCTCCCATCGTATACGCTCCATAAACGTCAATAAGTTTCTCACGGTTTGCCCCTGTGACGCCCGCAAATTCCGATGCTTACAGAATGAGCGAACACCGCTTAGGTAGCTCATTTGGGACGGGGCTCTTTTGGCTGCTTATGTGGTAGCATCGGGTCTCATATAAATGAGGGAGTGGTCGTGTAATCGGGTTCGCCCGCAGAGAGGGGGCCAGACTATGGGACTCGCAGAGCTCGTGTTGCTCGCCGTTGGCCTTTCGATGGACGCCTTTGCCGTTTCCATCTGCAAGGGTCTCGGCATGAAAAAGATCAACCTTAAAGTCGCCGTTGTGCTCGGCCTGTTCTTTGGCGGCTTTCAGGCCGGCATGCCCGTAATCGGTTGGGCACTCGGCAGCCAGTTCATGGGCATCATCGGTCCCATAGACCATTGGATCGCCTTTATCCTTTTGGCCTTTATCGGCGGCAAGATGCTGTGGGAAACCTTTACCGAAGACGAGGATGAGGACGAAGACGACGGCAAGGATGCCGAAAAGATCGACCTGGGCGAGTACCTAATCCTTGCCATCGCCACCTCGATTGACGCGCTCGCCGTGGGCATCTCGTTTGCCGCGCTCTCGGTCGATATCGTGCCCTCTGTATCACTTATCGGCGTCACAACGTTTATCTTCTCCGTCGCCGGCGTAGCGATCGGCCACACCTTTGGCGCGCGCTACGAAAAACCCGCCACCATCGTGGGTGGCGTCGTACTCGTCCTCATCGGGCTTAAGATCCTGCTTGAGCACCTTGGGATCCTCGCACTGTGACGAATAACGGCCGCCCGGCATTACGCCAGGCGGCCGTTTTCATAGCCAGCCGTTTTAGAGCGGCTTAACCAAGGCGACCTTTACGCGGCAAGGCGCTTGAGGACGTCGATGAGCAGCTCGTAGAAGCGCTCGGCAGAAGCGAGCTCCATGCTCTCGTCCGGGGTGTGGACATCGGAGAGCGTCGGGCCCACGGCGATGGCGTCCAGGCCGTGCAGGGCCTCGGCAAACAGGCCGCACTCAAGGCCGGCGTGAATGGACTCGATGCGCAGCTCGGAGCCAAAGAGCTCGCGATAGCTCTCGACAAAGACGTCGCGGACCGGCGAATGCTCGGCATAGCTCCAGCCGGGATACTCGAACTCAAACTTGGCGTCGAAGCCCAGGACATCGGCCAGCGTCTGCAGGCGGTCCTTGAACTCGTTCTGCAGCGAGGTGATCGAGGAGCGCGGGGACAGCATGATCTTGACCTCGTCGTCAGAAGTGGCAACCACACCGATGTTGGAGGAAACCTCGACGGAGCCGTCGGTAGCAACGTTGCGGCGGATCACGCCATTGGGGGCAAGACGCAGGGCGCGGATGAGGGCAAGCGCGGACCTCTCGTCCATGGCCTCGACCTCGGCGTCGTCGGCAATCTCGACAGTGCAGGTAAAGCCGGGGTCGAAGACCTCGAGCTCGGCAGTGACGTCGGCGATAATGCCCTTTGCGATCTGGGCCGCGGCCTCGGCGGCAGCGTGGTCGGCGTAGACCAGAACAGCCTTGCACTCACGGTTGATGGCGTTGTCCTTGGTGCCGCCGTTAAAGCTAACGATGGCGGGCTCGCCGGCAACCATCAGGCGGTCGATGATGCGGGCCATGATGAGGTTGCCGTTGCCGCGCTCCAGGTGGATATCGCTGCCGGAGTGACCGCCCAGCAGGCCGGAGATGTCGAACGTGAGGGTGCTACCGGTCTTGTGCTCGCGCGCGATCGGGCAGGTGTAGGTAACGACGACGCCGCCGGCGCAGCTGACGGTGGCAACGCCCTCTTCCTCGGAGTCAAGGTTGATCATGGTGCGGGCGCTAATCTGAGACTTGTCGAGCGTCTCGGCGCCGACCAGGCCAGTCTCCTCGTCGGTGGTGAATACGCACTCGAGGGCGGGGTGAACAATCGAATCGTCATCGAGAACAGTGAGCATCAGAGCGACGGCGATGCCGTTGTCGGCGCCCAGCGTGGTGCCGTTAGCGGTGAGAACGCCGTCCTTGACGAGCAGGTCGATACCATCGGTCGTAAAGTCGTGCTCAACGGAGCCCAATTTGTCGCACACCATATCGATGTGGCCCTGAAGCATCACGGTCGGGGCATTCTCGGCACCGGCAGATGCGGGCTTGCGAATGATGACGTTGTAGACCTCGTCCTGATACACATCGAGGCCGCGCTCCTTGGCAAACGCAACCAGGAAATCGCTGATGCCCTTCTCGTTGCCAGACCCACGGGGGATCGCGCTGACCTCCTCAAAGAAATGGAACAGCTGGGCGGGCTCATAGCCGGTGATCTTGTAGTCCATGGTGCCTCCTTGGCGCAACTGGTTAGACAATAAGACATGCGCCTTGTATATTCCCAGACTTCGTTTGCATAAACCAGTCGAAAACGCCGAGCGCTCTCGCATCATCGGCTAACGGCGGAGAAACGCCACTTTATTAAGATAAAGCAGGTAGACGGACCGCGCCGAAGGGACGTTGGGCCCTTCAACCAACCTCAACGCTTGATCAACGCTTATGCATACACCGTTGGTATGTTTAATGAGATGTACTTTGAACGAGGGGCCTTTCCAACAAAAAAGGGCGCTCCTTTGGAACGCCCTCGTGGACACAAGGTTTTGTTACGCCCTACAGCGCGCCGGAACCGGCTTGCATCATGCCGCCGGGGCCCGAGCTTACGCCACTGCTCACAGGCGCGGCGTTTCCGGTGTGCGGCGCTTCCGGAGCGGTATCGCCCCCAAGCGCACCTGCCGGACGCGGCGCTGGGATCTCGCCCGTACCGTGGCTAAAGACGAACTTGCCGTCGGCCACGTCGCATAGGACGGTATCGCCACTACCCCACTCGCCGGCCAGCAGCTCCTCGGACAGCGGATCCTCGATGAGCTTTTGGATGGCGCGGCGCAGCGGACGTGCGCCGTTGGTGAGGTCGGTACCCTCGGCTACGATCTTGTCGTAGGCCGCATCGGTGAGTTTGATGTTCATGCCGTTGGCAATCAGGCGCTGGCGCAGGTCGTCCACCAGCAGGTGAGCGATCTTGATCAAGTTCTCGCCCGAAAGCTTCTGAAACACCACGATGTCATCGATACGGTTGAGCAGCTCGGGGCGGAACAGGCGCTTGAGTTCGCCCATCGCACGGCCCTTAATCTCGCTCGAGGTAAGACCCTGCTCACCGGTGGTGCCAAAGCCAACGCTCGCATCCTGCGCAATCTCGCGGGCGCCCACGTTGGACGTCATGATGATCACGGTGTTGCGGAAATCGACCGTCTTGCCCTGGCTATCGGTCAGGCGACCCTCCTCAAGCACCTGCAGCAAGATGTTGAAGATATCGGGGTGCGCCTTCTCGATCTCGTCGAACAGCACGACCGAGTACGGGTGACGGCGAACGGCCTTGGTGAGCTGACCGCCCTCGTCGTGGCCCACGTAGCCCGGGGGGCTACCGATAAGCTTGGAGACCTCGAACTCGCTGCCAAACTCCGACATGTCGAAGCTGATGAGCGCGTCCTTGCTGCCAAAGAGGTACTCGGCGAGCGTCTTGGCGAGCTCGGTCTTGCCTGTGCCGGTAGGACCCAAGAAGATGAAGCTGCCGCCGGGACGACGCGGATCCTTGAGCGGCGAGCGGCTGCGGCGCACTGCCTTGGCCACGGCCTCGACAGCTTCATCCTGGCCGATAATGCGGGTCTTGAGCACACTTTCGGTCTGCAACAGACGACGGCTTTCGCTCTCGGTGAGCGAAGACACCGGCACGCCCGAGGTCACGGACACGATGTCGGCAACCTGGGCGACATCGATGGTGAGCGGGCTGGCGTCGAGCTCGGCCGTCCAAGCTGCCTTGGCCTCGGCGAGCTCAATCTCGGCAGCCTTCTGCTGCTCGGTAATCTCGGCGGCCTTGTTCATGTCGTCGCCCTCGGTGGCCTCCTGCGCGGCAGCCTTGAGCTCCTCCACGCGATGCTCGGCCTCGCGCACCGGCTCAGGCGCACGGTTGGCGGCAATGCGGGCGCGGGCGCCGGCCTCGTCGATGAGGTCGATGGCCTTATCGGGCAGGAAGCGATCCTGGATGTAGCGGTTGGAGAGGTTCGCGGCGGCCTCGATGGCACCCTGCGTATAGCGCACGTGGTGGTGCTCCTCGTAGCGCGGCTTGAGCGCGGTCAGGATCTTGACCGTGTCCTCGACGCTTGGCTCCTCAACATCGATGGTCTGGAAGCGGCGCTCGAAGGCCGGGTCCTTGGTGAGGTACTTGCGGAACTCCTCGGCCGTGGTGGCACCGATGATCTGGAAAGCGCCGCGCGCGAGCACGGGCTTGAGCATGGAGCTTGCATCGATGGATCCCTCGGCAGAACCGGCACCGATGATGGTGTGCATCTCGTCGATAAACAGGATGACGTCGTCGGCTTCGGTTGCCTCCTGGATTACGTTCTTGAGACGCTCCTCAAACTCACCGCGATATTTGGCGCCCGCGACAAGACCCGGCAGGTCGAGCGTCCAGATGTTCTGGTTCATAAGGTTCTCGGGCACGTTGCCGGCAGCGATCTGCTGCGCCAGGCCCTCGACGATGGCCGTCTTGCCCACGCCGGGGTCACCCAAGATAAGTGGGTTGTTCTTGGTGCGGCGCGAAAGGATCTCCATCATGCGCTGGACTTCCTTTTCGCGACCGATCACCGGGTCGAGCTCGCCGTCGCGCGCCTTCTGCGTAAGGTTGGTGGCGAACTGCTTGAGCGTGTCGGTGCCGCTCCCCTTTTGCTGCGAGGCGTCCGAGCCGCTAAAGAACGGCAGGCCTGTACCGGGACGCCCGGCACCGGCACCGGCGAGCGGGCGCTTCTTGTCTTGATCCTTGGCGGTAAGCTTCTCGATGGCTTTTTTAATGGAAGCGGACGAAACACCCAGGCGCATGAGAATGTCCATGGCCATGCCGTTGCCCTCTTCGACGATACCGATGAGCAGGTGCTCGGTCGACACATAGGTCTGGTTGTTCTCGCGCGCCACGCGGAAGGAACGCTCCATCACGCTGATGACGAGCGGCGTAAAAGCGAGCTTAGCGGCCTCGGTCTCCTCGCTGGGCTCGGGAACGGTGGTCTGGACCTCCTTGAGCGTGTCCATGATGTCATCGTAGGAGATATCGAGTGAGCGCAGTGCCTCGGCGGCAATGCCCTCGTCCTCCTTGGCGAGCGCGAGCAGCAGATGCTCGGTACCCACCTTATTTGAGTGAAGATCGAGCGCCTCCTGCTTGGCCATGGACATGACCTTGCGCGCGCGATCGGTAAAACGGTCCAACATGCTAGTTCCTCTTAGACGAGCTAGTTTTTCAAACGCAAAGCGCCACTCGTGGCGGCGCTTTGGTCTCTTTACCCATATGGAGTATATGTTAACCGCTGTGGCCTTTTCCGCGTGCAGCCATACGACAACGTCTACAAAAAAGGAATCGCCGGGTGCGGCGGGCGCTCTAGGTTAGAGGCTCTTGCCTAGAGGCGGGCTCGGCGTCCATGCTCTCGGCATCGTCATCGTCGACATCGGCAACGGAAGCGCCCGGCATGCGCACGAGCTCCATATGCTGCTCTTCAAAGACGGTTCCCATGGGGAAGGCGCGTCGGAAGACAAAGCGAGCAACCCCGGCGTGACCAGGAATTTAAAAGCGAAACCCTTGGCAAGGGGGCTGGCAACAAACCAGTCGCAGCACATGGCAAAGACATAGGCAACGGGGAAGCCGAGCCACGCGGCGGCAATGACCTCGCCGTTGATGGCCCCGTGCTGCAGGGCAACGTTGTAGATGCTCATCCAGAGCACCATGCAAAAGCACATGATAAAGGTGAACAGCAGGCTCTCTCGTTTGTTGATAGGCATAAAGGGCATGGTCCTTTCTGTGTTGCGTCGCGGCGCCGCCAACAAAAACGGGCGGGCGAGATGGAGTTACTGGGACTTCATCTCGCCCGCCCGTGGTACGTGCGTCTGCGACTACTTATGTGGTGGAACCACCCTAACACGAACAGCACACGCTTCGTAAGCGTTGAGTTTATGAAGATGCAGGGCACCGATAATCCCCCGACCCCATAAGTTGCAGTGGAATACGGACTGTTTTGACCCTTTAAGCAGCAATTCAGTCCCTATTTCACCGCAACTCATTTGGTGCAAAGTAACCTGTCCCCCCTTGTACCAATTAGCTGGTGTGGCGCCAGCGAGGGTCGGTGAGCGTACGCGCCACACCCAGCCCAACGGGCAGAAACGCTACGATGAGCACTGCGCGCACAAACCAGCCGAGCATATTGACTGTGTCGAAGGTGCACATGTAATACATAGAGCGATAGAGATACAGGCCGGGCACCATAATGACAATCGAAGGCACCGTGAGGGCGATGCGCGGGTAGGTGAGCTTGACTTCGGCCAAGCTTGCCAGCAGACCCGATACCAGCGCGCCGATAAACGCTGCTGCCTCGGGAGGCATTCCCGTGCTGAGGCCCAGGAAGGGAATCATCGTCGGCGCATCGACAAGGGTCAGACGCAGGGTATTTGACACGGCGCCGATCAACCCAGCTGCCGCGGCCATCTTTACCGGGCTGTTGAACATCACCGAGAAGCCGAATACGCCAACGAAGCTCATCACCACGCGCAGGAGCGTAAGGGCAAGCGGCGAAAGGCCCAATGGGGCAAAGTCGTCCGGCGCCAGTCCCACACACTCGGCAACCATCCAACCTACGAGGGTCGCCATCACAATAATCGACACAGCATACGAAAGACGCTCGATACCGCTTCGCATGTCGAGCTTAGCGATGTCGAGACCTGCCGTAATGAGCGGAAAGCCAGGAATCACAAAGAGCATGGCGCCGATATAGCCTTCTTGGTGCGACATTGCACCCGGAACAACCTGGGCGAGGCCGAGCAATGCCAGCAAATATGAGATACAGGCCAGTGCGACACCGAGCGTCAAAGCGCTGAACTGACCAAGGCCTTGCTTGAGAATATGGGAGCGGGCAAAGTTGCCGACACCCGCGCCCACGAACGCGCATGCCATCTCAATGGGACCGCCACCAAGTAAAAAGACAAAGGCGCCACAGGCGCAGGCTGCCGCAAGGCCCTGTTGCCAAGGCGCGTAATCAGGTTTTGAACTCTCAACGGTCTTGAGCATCTCGTGATACTCGTGCACCGTGAAGCGACGACCATAGGTCTCGATTTCCTTGAGGAAACTCTCCATCATCCAAATGCGATGGGTGTTGACGCCGGTTGTCGGCAGACTGACGACCTCGTTAAAGCAGTGGCCATCTTCGATGCAAGTACACTCAAACGACAGGAGACTTAAGTCAACATGGATGGTGACACCGAGTACGGCGGCGACTCGATTCATGGTATCGCGTACGCGCCAGGCACCCGTTCCACTCGCGAGCATAAGCATACCGGTGCGGCAGACGATGGATGATTTATCGGTGAGCGGCGCATCGACGGCAAGTTCATCGCCTGCCGTCACGATCTGGTGCCAGTCAGTTTTCATATGGAGCGCGCCGGCACGAACGCCGTGGTGCATGGGGGCTCTCGAAAGCAGCGAGTTAAGGCGCGAAGACTGTGGGGACTCCGTTGATTCGTCCTCAACCTCATCAGTCTCTTCATCGACCAGATCAAAGGAATCAAGCGGCGCTGGCTCGCGACGGTCGATCAGCTCCTCGTCCTCATCATCAAAGTAATTGAACTGATCGAGCATGTCCTCTTCGATTGCGCGCTCGCTCGCATCGTCCATCCCGGTGCTCCCTTCCTATCGACTAACCCCCATCCTAGACAGCGACGGCTAAAGGAAACATAAAAGAGACGGCTGTCATGCGAGCCATGCGTGCAATAGCCATTGGGTAGTCGTTTAAGAACGTCCCCAACGACTACTCCGGCAACGCCGATGTTTTGGCAACGACAGCGAGCGACGTCCAGGGCGAACAAGTTGGCATGAAAAAGGCAAGGCATAGACCTTCTGGTCATGCCTTGCCTTTTGAATGACAAATTGTCGCCCTGGGCGGCGCGCAGCGTCGGCTGGTCCGCCGTTCGGTAGAACGGCGGAACCAATTAGTACATCTTTGCGCCGGCGGGAATGGAGGCGTCGAGCTGGATCAGGTTGAGGCGCTCCTCGCCCTCCTCCTCGTGGATGGCACTGATGAGCATGCCGCAGCTGGGGATGCCCATCATCTTGCGCGGTGGCAGGTTGGTGATGGCAAGCAGGGTCTTGCCGACCAGGTCCTCGGGCTCATAGTATTCGTGGATGCCGGAGAGGATGGTGCGGTCGGCACCGGTACCGTCGTCGAGCGTAAAGTTCAGCAGCTTCTTGGACTTCTTGACGGCCTCGCATGCCTTGACCTTCACAGCGCGGAAATCGCTCTTGGAGAAGGTATCGAAATCGACGAACTCCTCAAACAGCGGCTCAACGGCGATCTTGGAGTAATCGAGCGTGGGCTTAAGCGACTTAACGAACGGGCTCGCGGCGTTGCCGGCCTCTGCAGCCTTGGCGGCAGCGGCACCGGACTGGAAACCCTTCTCGGGCTTCATGTGCGGGAACAGCAGGACATCGCGGATGGAAGCCTGGTTGGTGAGCAGCATGACCACGCGGTCGATACCGATGCCAATGCCACCCGCGGGAGGCATACCGTACTCGAGGGCGCGCACGTAGTCCTCGTCATACTCCATGGCCTCATCGTCGCCGCCGGCCTTCTCGGCCATCTGGGCGGCAAAGCGCTCAGCCTGGTCGACCGGGTCGTTGAGCTCGGAGAATGCGTTGGCGTACTCGTGGCCGGCGATGACCAGCTCAAAGCGGTGGGTCAGACGCGGGTCGTCCTCAAAACGCTTGGCGAGCGGGCTGACCTCGATGGGGTAATCGCACACGAAGGTCGGGTTGACGATGGTGTCCTCGCCCAGCTCATCGTAAATCTCGGCGATGATCTTGCCGGCAGTCCACTCGGGCTTGATCTCCAGGCCCTTCTCGCGCGCGGCGGCAGCAAGCTCCTCGACAGGCGTGTCGATGGTGACCTTCTTGCCGAGCACGTCAGAGACAATATCAGTCATGGGGCGGCTTGCCCACTCACCGGAAAGATCGATGGTCTGGCCCTGGTACTCGATGACCTCGGGGTTGCCGATGGCCTTGTTGGCAGCCTTGATGACGCCCTGGGCGAGCGCCTTCATACCCTCGAGATCGGAGAAGGCACGGTAGGCCTCCATCGTGGTGAACTCGGGGTTGTGGGTGAGGTCCATGCCCTCGTTACGGAAGATACGACCGATCTCGAAGACGCGCTCAAAGCCACCGACGATGCAGCGCTTGAGGTGCAGCTCGGTAGCAATGCGCAGGTAGCACTCCTGATCGAGAGCGTTAAAGTGCGTGATGAACGGCTTAGCCGTAGCGCCACCCTGAATGGTCTGCAGAATGGGAGTCTCGACCTCCATGTAGCCGTCGGACTCCATAAATCGACGGAAGGTGGAGAGGATCTGCGAGCGCTTGCGGAAGGTCTCGCGGACATCGTCGTTGGCGATCAGGTCGACATAGCGCTGACGATAGCGGGTCTCCTTGTCGGAGAGACCGTGGAACTTCTCGGGCAGCGGGCGAACGGCCTTGGAGAGCAGGGTCGCGCTCTTAGGGGCGACGGAGAGCTGGCCGCGCTGAGTGCGCACAACCACACCGGTCACACCCAGGATATCGCCAAGGTCGAGGGCCTTGAGCGTATTCCAGGCTGCCTCATCCATGTCGTTGATGCGGCAGAACAGCTGAATCTCGGCCGTTGCGTCGCGCACGACGATGAACATGATCTTGCCCTGACCACGCTTGGCGACCACGCGGCCGCCGATCTTCACGACGTCCTCGGTGTCTTCGCCATCGGCAAGATCGGCATACTTAGCCTCGATGTCGGCAACGTAGTCCTCGATCTCGGAGTGCTCGGGATAGGGGTTCTGGCCCGCCTCGAACAGGGCGGCGCGCTTGGCCAGGCGCGTGGCGCGCTCGTCGTTGAGCGTCGATGCCTGCTCGGCGGCGTTCTGGTTCTCTGCCATAAGTTAGCTCCTCAAACTAAAACGCTCCCCAGGATTCGGTCCCAGGGAGCGAAAACATACCTTTACGCGGGACCGTGGTCTAGCGTGCGATCTTGGCGATGGTGTAGACGCGAGTCTTGCCGGAAGGCGTAACGACCTCGACGGAGTCGCCCTCGCCGTGGCCGATGATGGCGTGGCCGACCGGGGACTCGTTGGAGATCTTGTGCTCGAGCGAGTTGGTCTCGGTGGTACCGACGAGCGTGACTTCCATGACCTCACCGTTGGGATCAATCAGCGAAACGGTGGAACCGATAGAGACGGTCAGATCGCCCGTGGTGGCAGCAACCTGAGCGTTGGCGAGAATAGCCTGAATCTCGGCAATGCGAGCAGCATTCTGAGCCTGCTTGTCCTTGGCGGCATCGTACTCGGAGTTCTCCGAAAGGTCGCCAAACGCGCGGGCTTCCTTAATGTCCTCGACGATCTCCTTGGCGTAATCGCCCTCACGCCAAGCGAGCTCCTCGACGAGCTTCTGGCGGCCCTCAGCGGTCAGTACGATCTGGCTTGCGTCCATACGGATATCTCCCCAACTATGATGTAACAATCAACTGTCAACATAACGAAAAAGACCGGCTAGCCTGCGGGCAAGCCGGTCAGGTGCTCACCCCAAAGGGATGGGACTACTCTGCGTCCGCGTCGCCGTCCTCTGCCTTCTTTTTCTTGGCAGCGGCGAGCTGGGCCTCGAGCTCTGCGATCTTCTTGTCCTCCTCGGACTCCTCGACCACAACGTCCTCGGCCTGCTTGGTCTCGTCCTTATCGTCGCCCTCCATACCCTCGCGGATATTCTTGACGGTAGAGCCGAGGGACTTGCCGAGCTTCGGCAGGTTCTTGGGCCCGAAGATAATCAGGACAACGACGAGAATAATGATGAGCTCAGGAGCCCTCAGTCCAAACATGTAGACCTCCACAAAACAGCGAGACAAGCTCGAATGAGTATACCGCGGGTATCGCGGTATCACAACAATAGCTAAAAAAAGGGACCGCAAGAAGCGGTCCCTTCTCATGCTCTGGTCGGGTTGACTGGATTTGAACCAGCGACCCCTGCGTCCCGAACGCAGTGCTCTACCAAACTGAGCCACAACCCGTTAGCTCGACTATAGTAACAAAGTTTTTCGCCGCGTGCTAGAGAAATTTTTATTTCTTTGGCGCGTCGATTTGAACCGTGTTGGGAATAAGCTCAGTCGCGCAGGACCACCAGCCATTTTGCTGGGCAGCCCCGGCAAGCCTTTCGGCCGTGGCGGCGGTGTCGCAAATGGCAAACGAGCAGGCACCCGACCCGCACACGTCCACGGCAACGGTTCCCTCCTGTGCGCGCAGCCAGTCGAGAACCGCCTGGATCTGCGGCTCCATCAAAGCAGAAATGACGCCCAAGTTGTTATGGATGAGCGAATACGCCATCTTCGCATCACTCACGCTAAGAGCCGATGCAATGGCACCGGGCGCAGTCGCGGACACCGGGGCCTCGTCAAAACGTCGATAGGCCTCAATTGTCGAAACGCTCGCCTCCCGCGGCTTGACCAGCACAACGGGCGTCACAGGAAGCGCGGGGTACTCAGTTGCCAGAACGTCTCCCCCACCCACGTAGAATGCGGGGCTCGCATGCAAAAAGAACGGCACGTCGGCGCCGATGCCACGCGCAATCTCGTCCAGCGCAGGATCAGTGCGGTCGATGCCCCACAGCTCAGCCAGGGCAACGATAACCGCCGCGGCATCCGTCGAGGGGCCGCCCAGGCCGGCGCACAGCGGAATGCGCTTCTCAATCGTCACGCACACGTTTGCCTCGCGCCCGAAATGATCGGCCATGGCGACGGCGGCGCGGTAGGCAGTATTCTTTTGCATGGGAAAATCTGATGCCGGAACCGTCTGGACGGTCAACGCCTGCGCCGGCGTGACCGTCACGGTATCGGCTAGGCCGACAGCTGCCATCAGGGAATCGACTTTGTGGTAGCCGCGGGCATCGCGCTCGGTATGAACCCCCAGGTAGAGGTTAATCTTTGCCGGCGCAGTAAGGATGAGGGACCGATCGGTCACCGTTAATGCTCCTCGAGCTGGTTGCCGAGCGGAGTAAAGATGTGCTCGCCGCTCTCGGGGTCGAACAGTTCAACCTGACCGGTAAGGACGTCGATGTACTGGTAGGACTGACGCGACTTGCGGCCGCGGCGCTCGTCAACCTCGACGATAAAGACAGCCGGGTGGACGCTCTTGATGGTACCCATGCGCTCGACAACGCGGGTACGGCCCATGTTGGCCTTCACCTTGACGCGATCGCCCACCATATCGGTCAGCTTCTCGTGGATGTCGTCGACGTAATTGACTTCCATCTCTTCCATGAACAGGGCCTCCAGAAGGTGCAATTCAAAAAGGGGATAATACCCCTAAGATAGACAAAACTCTAATACTATAGCACCCTGTTACAACCCCACGCAAGTAGCTAATTAGACTACTTACAGATTGTCGGTATCGAGGACAATGGTGAACGGGCCGTCGTTGACCAGGTCGACTTTCATGTCGGCGCCAAAGATGCCGTGCGCCACGTGGTCGACGTCCTGGGCGACGAGCGTCAGAAAGTACTCGTAAAGCTCGTTGGCAACATCGGGCGCGCCAGCATCCGTAAACGACGGACGACGGCCGTGGCGGCAATCGGCAAACAGCGTAAACTGCGACACCACGAGCACCTCGCCGTCGACATCGGCAAGCGCCAAGTTAGTCTTGCCGTTCTCGTCCTCGTTGATACGCAGCCCGCGGAGCTTGCCCCATAGTTTATCGGCCTCGGCACGCGTATCGCCATGGCCCACGCCCAGCAATACCAGATAGCCGCGCCCAATGCGGCCCACGCACTCGCCGTCGACCGTCACACCGGCGTTGAGCACGCGCTGCACCACCGCACGCACGGCCTACTCCTCGCCCGTGAGTTTGGCGGACAGGTGCTCGAGTGCATGGAAACGATGGCTGATGGCGTTCTTCTCGTCCGCTGTGAGCTCGGCCATAGTTTTGCCCGGCGTATCGACCGGCAGGAACAGCGGGTCGTAGCCAAAGCCGTGGTCGCCGCGGCCCTCGTGTGCGATAACGCCCTCGCAGGCGCCCTCGCCATAGGTGACCAGGCCGTCTTGGTCGATGAGCGCAACGACACTCATAAAGCGTGCGGTGCGATCCTCGTCTGCCACGCCTTCCAGATTAACGAGAAGTTTGGCATTGTTGGCGGCATCATCGCCGTGTACGCCCGCATAACGCGCGCTATACACACCCGGCTCGCCGTCCAGCGCGTCGACGACCAAGCCGGAATCGTCGGCGATGGCCATAAGGCCCGTCTCCTCGACCGCAGCCTGCGCCTTGATGATGGCGTTCTCCAAAAACGTCGTGCCGTTTTCCTCGGGGTCCTCAAAATCGCCCAGCTGGCCGAGCGCCACAAAGCGCACCTCGGGCATGACCTTGCCCAAAATGGCCTCGATCTCGGTGAGCTTATGGGCGTTACCCGTGGCCACAACAATGGTCGCCGCCGGGTCGAGGGTGTCGATGTCAATCTTCTCAAGTGCCATAGCTGGCCTCCTTGTCTCTTATAGCAATGCCGTGTAGAGGACGACGAGGGCCTCGGCCTCTCCCCTCTCAATCAACGGCAGTCTTATACTTCGGCGTTTTCGCAGATTAAACCTGCCAAAATCAACATCCCCTTTTGGCAGGTTAGGCGAGGGCTTGACGCTGAAGCTCGATGAGCTCGGCGATGCCCTTGTCGCCCAGATCGAGCAGGGCGTTGAGGCGCTTGCGGTCGAAGGGCGCCTGCTCGCCGGTACCCTGGAGCTCGATCATCTCGCCGGAGTCGGTGGCAACGAGGTTCATGTCGACCTCGGCGTGGCTGTCCTCGGAATAATCCAAGTCGAGCAGGGTGTTGCCGTCGACGACGCCCATGGAGATAGCGGCAACCTGACCGGTAAGCGGAATGCGCTCGAGCTTGCCCGCCTCGGCCCACATGGCAAGGGCGTCGTGCAACGCCACCCAGGCGCCGGTGATGCTCGCCGTACGCGTGCCGCCATCGGCCTGGATCACATCGCAGTCAACGGTAACGGTGTACTCACCGAGCGCCTTCATATTGACGACGGTGCGCAGGCTGCGGCCGATCAAGCGCTCGATCTCCATGGAACGGCCCTTGCGGTTGGCATGTTCGCGCTTGCAGCGCTTGCCGGTCGACGCCGGCAGCATCGCATATTCCGCCGTTACCCAACCGGCCTTGGCGCCCTTGCGCCAGCCCGGAACGCCCTCCTCGATGGTGGCGGCGCACAGCACGCGCGTGTCGCCAAACTCTGCCAGGCACGAGCCGTGGGCGTGCTTCATGACGCCGCGGGTGAGCTTAACGGGACGCAGCTCGTTTGCGGCGCGGCCGTTGGCGCGGTTGACTTGCATGTATTCCATGGAACTATCCTTTCGGCAAAAGATGTGGCGAGGACTCCGGCGACATTGCGTGCCTAACCGAGTTCGTCGATATCGACATGCTCGATGCTTTTGAGCGGCTGGCCAAAGATAAAGCTGCCCGCCACCGCAAACTCGGCAATGTTGTCGGACGTGGTGGCAAAGCGATGCTGCGGCTCGGCGGTGTTGCCCGCCAGCTGCTCACGGCGCGTGAGGATATCGGTCAGCTCGCGGGTGGTCTCCTCGGCGGAGCTCACCACGCGCACCCCGGGCCCCAACGCATGACGGATGGGGCCCACCAGCAGCGGAAAGTGCGTACAGCCGAGCACCACGGTATCGATGCCACGATCGTGCAGTGGCTCGACTGTGGCGTTGACCAGCGCGCGAACGGCTGGCGTATCAAAAATATCCTCGTTCTCGAGCCACTGCTCCTGCAGATGCGCGCCCGAGGCGAGCTCGTGCTCGACAACCTCGACAAAGCTCGAGGCAGGGCAGCCATACACGTCCACGCCGGCATCCAAGTCCTGGATGGCGCGCGTGTAGGCGCCCGAGCGGATGGTGAGGTTGGTGGCGAGCACGCCCACACGGCGCGTGCGGGTGCTGTTGATGGCGGCACGCGCGCCCGGCGCGATTACGCCAATCACGGGGACATCGAGCACCTGCTGAGCCAGGCGAAGCGCCGCTGCCGTCGCCGTATTGCAGGCGATGACCATGATCTTGACGTCGTGTCTCGAAAGCCAGCGCCCCGCCTGTAGCGCAAACGAGCGCACCTCGTCCTCGGTGCGGGTGCCGTAAGGGCAGCGCTTGGTATCGCCAAAGTAGTAGACGGACTCGTGCGGAAGCGCCGTCGCAATCGCGCGCGCAACCGTCAAGCCGCCCAGACCCGAGTCGAACACGCCGATGGGGCGCGTATCACCGGCCAGATTCTCGATATCGGACATTACCTCACCAGATTCTCTCTCGAAAAGATATGGCCAAGCGTAACGGCACTGCGCTATGAACGGGCCGCGACGAGCAGCTCCGCCGTCGCCGCCCAGCCGTCAACGATCCTGCCACGCGTGACAAAGGCGTTATCGCAGGACGCAAGAAACTCGGACGCGCCGGCGCTGGTCAGACCGTTCTCGACCAGGCAGAACGTGCCCACGTGGTCGGCCATGTAGAAATCAGACTCGGAATCGCCGAGTGCCAGCGTCTCGTCGCGCTCGATGCCCAGACGCTCGCAGAAACGCGCGACCGCCACGCCCTTGTCGAGACCCGACGGATTGATGTTAAAGGCACGACCGTCCTCGACGCGATCGAGCTCGAGGGTCGTCGGCTTGGACAGATGAGTCAAGTGGCCGTTGCAGGCCCAGACCAGACCGCAGCCGGCCTCGTCGAGGATGGCCTGCGCCTCGTCATCGGGAATATCGCCGCGCATGCCGACGGTGACCTCGCGGTACTTATAGCCAGTCGACATGTCGTTGTGGTACTCGATCTTGTGCGGCCAGCGAGCGAGAATCTTCTCGCACACGCCGGTCTGCTCAATCACCTGGTGCGGCGTAAGGCCGCAGGCGGGGTCGTAAGGCATGTCGCCGGTCAGATACTCCCAGTCGTTGGCCTTGAGGTCGTACATGACCAGGCCACCCATCTCGCCAATGTAGGAGTTGAGGCCGAGCACGCGGGCATCTTCGTGGATCATGGTGCGGTTGCGACCCGAGGTGGGAATTACCTGGATGCCAGCGCGGGCAAGCGCCACGACGGCCTCGACGAGCTTGGTCGAGGGATTGCCGTCGTTGTCGCGCAGCACGCACGAGCCGGGCGCGAGCATCGTGGCGTCCAGATCGGTAAAGACGTACTTGACCTTGGCAAGGCGCTCGCGCATCTCGCCCGAAAGCTCGGCAACGGTCGGCAGGGTGTTGTGGGACATGGTCACTCCATTTATTACGTAGAAAAGACTTAATCTTGGTACCGCGTTTTCCCTAAGGTGAACACGCTTGGGAGGCACCGCATCATCGGGCGTCGAGGATCCGTAGACGCCATCCTAAAGGCAGCAGCGCTTAGGCGTCGTACGCCGCAAGGATGCGCTTGAGAACCGAGCCATCACGCTCGCAGGGCTCGGGTCCGTTCTTGCGCAGCATGCACTCCTCCTCGCCCTTGCCGGTCACGATAACCACAGCGGGGCGGTCGGTCTCGCGCACGGCCGTCTCGATAGCGGCGGCGCGGTCGCACACGATCTGCCAGCTATCGTTTCCCTGCGCCTGGACATTGCGCGCGATCTCGGCGCAGATGTCCTCGACGTCCTCGGGGCCCGGGTCATCCTCGGTAATCACGATGCGATCGGCGTACTTGCCGGCAGCGATACCCATCGTAGTACGGCGATCGACACCCTTGCCTCCCGTTGCACCAAAGACAACCGCCAGCTCGCGCTCGGGATAGTTCTCGCGCAGGTCGCGCAAAAGCGTCTCGAGGCTCATGCCGTTGTGCGCATAGTCAACGACGCCCAAAATCTTGCCCGATGCAGACGGATAGAGCTCCATGCGACCGGGAACAAAGACGCCCTCAAAGCCATGGACGATGCCCTCTTCGGAAATGCCGAGGGCCTCGGCGCAGGCAATAGCGGCAAGCGCATTGGACACGTTGAACTTGACGGGCGTGGGGATCACGATGTCACGCGTAAAGCGCGGCGTGCGGACCGTGGCGATCACGCCGCAATCGCCGTTGCGAATGGCCAACGCACGCACGTCGGCGCGTCCATCGGTCAGCGAGAACGTCACCGTGCGCTCGCAGCGGGACGCCGCCTCGAGCACGCGGTCGACGTGGTCCATATCGAGGTTGACCACGGCAAAGCGGCTCTGCGAAAAAATCTTGAGCTTGCTGGCAAAGTAATCCTCGAGCGTGGGGTGCTCGATCGGCGAGATATGGTCCTCACCGATATTGGTAAAGGCGCCCACTTCAAAGTCAATCTTGCCCGTACGCTCGTATTTGAGGCCCTGGCTCGACGCCTCCATGACCAGCCACGGAGCGCCCGCCTCGGCGGCATGTGCGATACGCGACTGCAAAAGGAAGGACTCGGGGGTCGTTAGCTTAGAAGGACCGGCCTCGATACCGTCATCGAACTCGATACCCGTGTTGAGGGCTGGTCGATGACGGCCCGTGAGCTTAGCCTCGTTGGCGAGAATGCCACGCAGATAAAAGCTGCAGGTCGACTTGCCCTTGGTGCCCGTAAAAGCGCAGACCTTCACCTTGCCCGAGGGATGACCGTAATAGGCGTCCGCCACCACAGCGAGCGTACGGCGGATATCGTTGACGATCACAGCGGGAATATCGACGTCGTAATCAACCTCGGACACGTACGCCACGGCGCCTTCGGCAATCGCCGAGACCAGATACTCGGGCTTGAACGCACGGCCCTTGCAGACAAACAATGTGCCCGGACGTACCTGGCGCGAGTCGTCGGTCGCAAACTCGATGCGCTGGTCGCAAAGAGTATCCGGCTTGGAAACAACAAGGGCCTCGGCCTCGAGCAGCTCCACATAGCGCATCAAAGCCAGCTTCTCCTTCGTCGTACCCGACATATAACGACCTTTCTCGCTAAACCTAACCTTAAAAGAGCAAAAACCGTCCCAGATGAATCCGGTCGCGCCCCTGTATTATCAACCATCCTAATATGCCACCTGACCTTGCGAGTGTCTCAGCACCCTAAAAACTTGCAAGGACCAGCGCACGGTTAATTCGAAATAACAAAACCCCCGCCCTACAAATGCGCGCGATGCGGGGATGACCAGTGAGTTTGTCATGCTCTACAAGGACACGTCGCTGCTTTCGAGCGTCGGCGTCATGGAACTCATGCTGTTCTCCAACTCTCTGTTAGACCAGCATTGACGTAGCCGCTCCCTGCCGTTGCCAATAGTCCCAGAAGGGCTGGGGACGATCGATCATCTGGCGCCTCGTATGCTCGTAGAAGCCGCA
>NZ_JBQKDZ010000013.1:0-66534 GCF_052121575.1 Collinsella sp. LCP19S3_C9 | reverse complement strand
ACGGTGAGCCCGGCGCCGCGAAGCGCCCTGGCCCTCTCCACCATTCTCCTACTGTATGCCATGCGGACTCCGTTCCGGACCTCAACGGTCCAACTTTTTGTCCGCAGTCCCAGGTCCAAACTGGGATGCGCTTTCCGCTATTGAAGATATGAGGCTGCGAATCAGCTGCTCGGCCTATGCCTATGCCTGCTGCCAGGTGTCGACAAGCTCCTTGGCTGCGGCATGGGGGTCGTCAGCGCTGCAGACGGCGCTCACCACAAAGAAGCCCTCGACGCCGGTGGCCTTGAGCTGCGGCAGATCGGCTTTTTTGACGCCGCCGCCGACCACGATGGGAACGGGGCTTGCCTCATGGAGCGCGGCCAGGTCCTCAAAGCTCTTGGTGATGATGGAGCCATCTGCCGCGCGTCCACAGTCGCGCTTGGTCTCGGTCTCGTGGAGCGGGCCGATGCCCAGGTAGTCGACTAGGCTCATGTCGGCGGTCTTGACGTACTCGAGCATTTCCTCGCAACGGGCCGAAAGGCCCACGATGGCATCGGGGCCCAGAAGCTTGCGGCAGACCTCGACGGGAATATCGCTCTGGCCCACATGCACGCCGTCGACGGCGATACCCTGTTCGCGTGCGGCGAGTACGCAGTCCAGACGGTCGTCGATAAGCAGGGCGACCTTGCCGGTCTTGCCGGCGCGAGCGATAGCCTGCGCGGCGTCGCCCGTCAGCGCGATGATCTCGCGGGCACTTGCCACCTTGGAGCGCACCTGGATGCAGGTAAAGCCGGCATCGAGCGCCTGCGCTACCACATCGCCCACGGGACGTCCCAGCGTGTTTTCGGGGCCGAGTACCAGATAGGCCGAGATATCAAGGTTATCGCGGATGCTCATCGTGCTTCCTCCTGCTTTTTGATCTGAGCTTCCATGCGCTCGAGTTTGCCGGTCATGGTGTCGGTAAAACCGGGTCGAATATCGGCTTTGAGCACGACTTCGGTGCGGATGCCCTTGCTTGCCAACACAAAGGTTGCGTCGCGTACGACCTGCATGACCTCGTCCCAGTCGCCCTCGATCTCGGTGAACATCGAGGTGGTGCGGTTGGGAAGGCCGCTCTCGCGAATGACGCGCACGACCTCGGCGACCTCGGCGGACAGCTCGTCGCCTGTGCCGCACGGGGCGATGGCTACGGCGACGAGCGTGTTCATGTCGGCAGCGGTTGCGGGTTCGGACATGGCTTATGCCTCCTCGAGCTCGAGGTGGTTATTCGCAATATCCTGAGCGGTCGCGCGGTAGAGTTCGTCGATAAAGGCGACCTTAAAGCTTGCCGGGGCATCAGCGACAGCGGCGGCACGCGTGCCGGCAACGTTGTAGACAGCGGTACCGCAGATGGCTGCCGTAAACGGATCGGCGGCGCAAGCGTACACGGCCAGGACTCCGCCCTGCGAGCAGCCACAGCCGGTAATCTTGGACATGAGCGGGCTGCCGCCGTGGGACTTGGCCACGGTCGTGCCGTCGGTAATCAGGTCGACTTCGCCCGAGACCACTACGGCGCCGCCGGTGTAGCGGGCGAGTGCCACGGCAGCGCCGCGGGCGGCGTCGACCGTATCGGTGGTATCGACACCGCGCACGCGGCTCAGGTCAGCCGCCTCGCCTTCAAGACCCCACAGGCCGGCGAGCGCGATGATCTCGGAGGCGTTGCCGCGCACGATGGCGGGCTTGTACTGCTTGAGCTCGTTTACCAGCTGGGTGCGCAGGCTACCGATGCCCAGGCCCACCGGATCGAGCACCCAGGGTTTGCCGGCGTCGTGTGCCGCTTTGGCCGCACGGGGAATCGTCTGCTCGTAGATGGGGAAGAGCGTGCCCATGTTGAGATAGATGGCACCGCCGCCGGCAACGAGCGCCTCGCCCTCGTCGGGCAGATAGACCATGGCGGCCGAACCGCCTACGGCGAGCTGCGCGTTGGCGACAAAGTCGATCGTCACCGTGTTGGTGATGGAGCCGGCCATCGGGTTGGTGGCGCGAATCTCCTCCACGGCCTTGACCACATTTTGTTTAAGCTGTTTCGAATCAATCACTGCACATGCCTCCTTGGCATAGAAAAGGGGCGCTGTGCATAGACAGCGCCCCTGTAAAGGCGGCATGCTCCCTACGCCAGCATTAACTGACAGGTTCAAAGGATTGGGCCCCATGCCCTCTCAGCCTTGTGGTTTGCACCGCCGGCACTCCCGCATCGAATCTGTTGTTCCCTATACTAGCGCACCTGCCAAAAAGGGACAGGTTTATTTTGGCAGGTGGCAACTGGGGCGTTGCATTTTCCCAGATAAAACCTGCCAAAATAAACCTGTCCCTTATTGGCAGGTCGCTACAATGGATACGGTGAAAATGACTGGGGGACTCTATGATCAAACTTGTGCTGACCGATATGGACGATACGTTGATTCCAGCCGGGCATGACGGCGCCAGCGACTACGCCATCGAGGGTATTCATGCCATGCAGGCGGCGGGCCTGCACTTTGGCCCGGTTTCGGGCCGTCAGCCTTCCGCGATGGGCTGGATGTTTCGTAATCGTTCCGAGTGCTTCTCGACCGGTGCGTTCTGCAACGGCCAGGTCATGTTTGTCGACGGCGAGGTGATAGCCTCGCATGCGACCGATAACGCCGCCCTTATTCGCTTGGCTGACTACTTGGAGCAAGAGACCGATGATACCTATCTGAAGGTCTACAGCTTGGGTGATGACTTTTGGGACAATGACGCCTATTGCGTGACGAGCGATCCCGAGCGCGTGCGTCGCGCTATGGAGTCGGGCGGCAATGCGTGGCTCAAAGGCGAAGAGGCCCCGTGCCGTCCCGTTGTCGGTGACGCGCCGGTGTTCAAGGCGAATATCTGGAGTGCCCGTTCGCGTGAGGGGCTCGCGGAGCTACGCGAGCGCGTTGCCGCCGAGGTGCCGGAACTCTCGCTCGTGTTTCCCAACAGCCGCGTGCGCCTTTTCGATATCTTGCCGGCTGGTTGGGACAAGGGCTGTGCCACGCTGGAGCTGGCGCGTGCTTTGGGCCTGACGCCCGACGAGGTGGCGGTGTTCGGCGATTCCGATAACGATCTGCCCATGATTAATGCCGTTCCCAACTCCGTTGCAGTCGCCAATGCCAATGAGGCCGTCACGGCTGCCGCGCGTTGGCATATCGGCGCCGCGGCAGACGATGCGGTTGCCGGGGCTCTGCATCAGATTGCCGCCTGCGCCGCGGCGGGGGAGATGCCGTCGTTTATGCGCCAGATGGACGCGACGGGTCTTGGCGTCACGAACGTCTAGGGAGAAAGTCATGAAGCTTCAGCAGCTCAGGTATGTTGTTAAGGTTGCCGAATGCGGCAGCATCACCGAGGCCTCGCGCCGGCTCTTTGTGTCGCAGCCTTCGATTACCGCCTCGATTCGCGATCTCGAAAACGAGATGGGTGTGCACATCTTTGAGCGCACCAACAAGGGCGTCATTGTGTCCGAGGAAGGCGAGACATTCTTGGGCTACGCGCGCCAGGTACTCGATCAGGCCGACCTGCTCGAGGGTAAGTACAAGGGTGCATCCGAGCAAGTGCCGCACTTTAGTGTGAGCTGTCAGCATTATTCCTTTGCCGTTAATGCGTTTGTCGACGTGATCCGTGAGTTCGATGCAGCGCGCTACGACTTTACCCTGCGCGAGGAACAGACTCACGAGATCATCGAAGATGTCGCGCACATGAAGAGTGAACTGGGCATTCTGTACTTATCCGAACATAACCGCGAGGTTATCGAGCGCATGCTGGCGGCCAACGAGCTCGTATTCGAAGGACTCTTCTGCGCCACGCCGCACGTCTTTGTATGCGCCGACCATCCACTGGCGGACCACGCCAGCGTGACGCTCGAGGACTTGGAAGACTATCCGTTCCTATCCTACGAGCAAGGCAGCTACAACTCGTTTTACTATTCCGAGGAACTGACCTCGACGTTTGAGCGCCGCAAGAATATCCGCGTGCGCGACCGTGCGACCTTGTTCAACCTAGCCATGGGTCTCAACGGCTACACGGTGTGTTCGGGCGTGATTAGCCACGAGCTTAATGGTCCCGGTATTATCTCGATTCCGCTCGATGTGGATGAATACATGGAGATCGGCATTATCACGCGCAAGAATACGACGCTCACGCGCTATGGACAGGCTTATGTCGAGGCCATCCGGAGGCATATCTAACCGGTAGCGTTTGATGTTGCTGTCTTGAGCTGTCGAAATGGATATAGGAAAACTATATGGCAAACATATATAAACGCATATTTTACGATAACCAGGAGTGCGCTCATACTCTTTCTCGCTAAAGCAGTCCATGCAAAAGGAGATTCCTATGAGCAATTCCACCCAGCTCAAAGCGCCGTTTCGCGCCGATATCGTCGGCAGTTTTCTTCGTCCGCAGGCCGTAAAGGACGCCCGCGCTGCCTATGCGGCAGGCGCGCTTGATGCCGAGGGACTTAAGGCAGTCGAGGACGAGGCCATTCGCGATTTGGTGGCAAAGCAAAAGGCCGCCGGCCTGCAGGTCATCACCGACGGCGAGTTCCGCCGCAGCTACTGGCACCTCGATTTTATGTGGGGTCTCAACGGCATCGAGCGCCGCACCTCGCGTACGGGCTATATGTTCCACGATGAGGAGACTACCGCCGACACCGCCGTGGTGACCGGGCCTATTAGCGGCGAGAACCATCCGTTCGTCGAGCACTTCAAGTTTGTCAAGGCGCTCGAGGGGGAGGGCCAGGTTGCGCGGCAAACCATTCCGGCGCCGATCCAGACGTTCTCCGAAGTCACGCTCGACCGCTGCGATGGCCAGCAGGAGAGCCTGCGCGCCGTCTACAAGACCGACGAAGAGCTCGCCGATGCCATCGCCGCAGCATACCGCACCGTGATTGCCGATCTGTATGCCGCGGGTTGCCGCAACATCCAATTTGATGACTGCACCTGGGGCATCTATTGCGATACTGACTTTGTGTCCAAGACCGGCATGAGCCCGGTTGACCTGCAAAAGGTGAGCGAGCTGGGCGTGGCGCTCAACAATGCCGCCATCGCGGGTAAGCCTGACGACTTGGTGATCAATACGCATGTATGCCGTGGCAACTACCACTCTACTTATGCCTTTGAGGGCGGCTATGATCCCATCGCCCCGTACCTGTTTGCGCATGAGGACGTTGACGCGTTCTATCTGGAGTTCGACACTCCGCGCGCCGGTGGTTTTGAGCCGCTCAAGTACGTTGCGCCCGGTAAGAAGGTCGTGTTGGGTCTGGTGACCACCAAGGCAGCCGAGCTCGAGGACGAGGACGCGACCGTCGAGCGTATTCATGAGGCAGCAAAGTACGTGCCGCTTGAGAATCTGTATCTGTCTCCGCAGTGTGGCTTTGCCAGCTGCGAGATTGGCAACAAGCTGACCGAAGGCGAGCAGTGGGCAAAGATCGCGCTGGTCAAGCGTATTGCCGAGCGTGTTTGGAAATAGCGGTACCGTTTGCAAGTGACGGCGCGTGCGAGACATGGCGTATCGCGTACAATGGTTCGGACCGTATCGTTCGGGCAGGTTATCCGCTATGCCCGAGCGCCCTTCCATTCGAAAGGACATCCATGTCCCAGTCCTCGACGCCCGCCGTCACCGATGCCATCTACGACGCTTCGTCGCTCGGCCGCCCGCGCATGTTCCTGCTCGGTCTGCAGCACCTGTTTGCCATGTTTGGTGCCACGGTGCTGGTGCCCGTGCTCACCGGCCTTTCGGTATCGGCAACGCTTTTGTTTGCCGGCTTGGGCACGCTGCTATTCCACTTCCTGTCACGCGGTAAGGTCCCCGCATTTTTGGGCTCATCGTTTGCCTTTATTGCCGGCTATGCCGCAATCGCGCCCAACGGCGAGGCCGAGCTATTGCCCTACGCTTGCCTGGGCGTTGCCTGCGCCGGTTTGCTCTACCCGGTGCTTGCGGCGCTCTTCCGCGCGTTTGGCGCCAAGCGCGTCATGCGCTTCTTCCCGCCGGTGGTGACTGGCCCCATTGTCATTTCGGTCGGTCTGATCCTGGCGAGTTCCGCTATTGCCAACTGCCAGACTAACTGGCTCGTTGCCGTGGTTGCCGTCGCCGTAATCGTCATCTGCAATATTTGGGGTCGCGGCATGGTCAAGATCGTGCCGATTTTACTGGGCGTCGTGGTGAGCTATGCCGTTGCGGCTGCGCTGGGCGAGGTCGATTTCTCCGGCGTCGCAGCCGCTCCCTGGCTTGGCTTTCCCGTCGTGTGGGACAACACGGTGTTTGCACTCTTTGGGCCGCAGTTCGATAGCGGCCTTGCCACGACGGCCATCATCACCATCATGCCGCTGGCCTTTGCAACCATGATTGAGCATATCGGCGATATATCCGCTATTGGCTCCACCTGCGAGCGCAACTACATCGCCGATCCCGGCCTGCATCGCACGCTGCTCGGTGATGGTCTCGCCACGATTCTGGCTTCGCTCTTTGGCGCTCCGGCCAACACCACGTATGGCGAGAACACCGGCGTGCTCGCCCTGACGCGCGTGTTTGACCCGCGCGTGATTCGCATTGCCGCGTGCTGCGCCATCGTGCTTTCGTTCTGCCCCAAGTTCGCTGCCGTGATCGCCGCCATGCCGGCATGCGTTATCGGCGGCGTGTCGCTCGTGCTCTATGGCATGATCAGCGCCGTGGGCGTCCGTAACCTCATCGAGAACCAGGTCGATTTCCAGAACAACCGCAACGTGCTGGTGGCCGCTCTGGTGCTCGTGCTTTCACTCGGCATTGCCTACAGCGCCGCCGGTGCCATCGTGCTGAAGCTGTTCGGCGTGACGATTTCGCTTTCGGGCCTTGCCGTGGGCTCGCTGGTGGGCATCGTGCTCAACGCGATTCTGCCTGGCAACGACTTTGAGTTCGCCGTTTCTGAACTCGAGGAGACTGTCGAGTAGTAGTTGTGTTCGGCTAAATCAAAAAATGGCGCCCGTGCGTACGCGTGGGCGCCATTTTTAATGCGTCAGTATCCAGTGTATGCCGCGGGCCATGCGCAGACCGGTTTGGGCAAAGTGGTTACCGGGGTTGAGCTCGAAGGTCGCGGGGATGCCTCGGTCGCCGAGTAGTTTTTTCATTGCGCGCGTGTCGTCGAGTACGTGCCGCATCATGCGGTTGGGCGTCTTGGTCTCCTTTTTGCCGAGTGATAGATAGACGGCGTTGGGCGCGGCTGGCATCGTGTGCCCGTGTGCGTAATCGAGAAATCCGGGAAACCATAGGGACCCCGATGCGCTTGCGGCACGGTTAAAGGCATCGGTCTGCCAGAGCGACCAAAGCGAAAAGAGGCCCGCCAATGAGTAACCGGCAATGCCGCGCCAGGTAGGCGGGCAGGGAAGTGATGGCTCGACCTCTGGGATTATCTGATTCAGCAGTTCATCGAGAAACTCGGAAGCCTGTCCACCAAAGGGCTCGGCATCGCGCACGGTTCCGTCGCATTCCCAAGGACTCAGCTCGCGATTCCAATCGAGCCCGCCAATGGCGACCAGGGTGAATGGCGGGCAATCAAGCTCAAGACAACGGCTATAGACCTCGGTGCCGTCACCCATGACCGCGGGAAGGTAAATGACGGGCGCGCTTTCGACATGCTTTGAATGAATGGTTATCTGCTTTTGACGCGCTTCCATGACAAGCTTCTCTCTGCATTTCGACATCTATAAATACGATTGTCGCACGTCGGCGTAGGGACCGTCGCTAAAAGAAAGGCGCAGAGCCGCTTGATGCGACTCTGCGCCTTGAGGTTTTGCTTTGGCAGCTTTGCCCTTACGCTACGAAGAAGTAGACGAGGAAAGCAAGGGCTGCGATCCACATGAGCGGCTTGATCTTGGAGGCCTCGCCCTTAAAGAGCGCGACGATCACGTAGGCGATAAAGCCCAGACCGATGCCGGCAGAGATGGAGTAGGTGAAGGGCACGCCGGCGACAATCATGAACGCCGGGAAACCCTGCGACACGTCGGACCAGTCGATCTCGGAGGCCTCGCTCATCATGAGATAGCCGACGTAGACCAGGGCACCGCAGGTGGCGGCGCTGGAAACGATGGTGACGATGGGGGAGAAGAACGCGGCGAGAATGAACAGCACGCCGGTGGTGACGGAGGTGAGGCCCGTGCGGCCACCGTCGGCAGCGCCAGAGGTGGACTCGACGAAGGTGGTGATGGAGGAGACGCCCATAAAACCGCCCACAGCAGCGGCGGCGGAGTCGACGAGCAGGATCTCCTTGATATTCTCGACGTTGCCGTCGTCGGTGAGGAACTCGCCCTGCTTGGCCACGGCCATCGCGGTGCCCATGGTGTCGAAGAAGTCACTCATGAGCAGCGAGAACGAGATGACGAGGAGCGTGGGGTCGGTAAGGACCTTGACGATGGCGGGCACGCCGCCGGCGTCGGCGATGGGGCCACCGATGCTCGAGAAGTCGAGCGGGGCGATAATACCGGTCGGAGCATGGGTCACACCTAGGGGGATACCGGCGATAACGGCGACGATGATGCCGATGAGCAGCGAGCCGGGGACGTTGCGGCAGGCGAGGGCGACTGTCACCAGGATGGAGATAATGCCGACGATGAAGGTGGGGGAGGTGATGTCGCCCAGACCGACGAGTGTACCGGCGCCAGCGGTGATAATGCCGGCATCACACAGGCCAATCATGGCGATGAACAGGCCCAGGCCCACCGAGATGGCGTGACGCAGGACAACCGGGATGGCATCCATGATGGCCTCGCGCAGGCCACAAAGCACGAGCAGCAAGATGACGACGCCCTCAAGGAAGATGACGCTCATGGCCACGTGCCAGTCACCGCCGCAGACGGTGGTGGTGATTCCAGCGATCATCGCGTTGACGCCTAAGCCCGACGCGCAGGCGAGCGGGCGGTTGGCGAAGATGCCCATGCAGATGGTCATGATGCCGGCGCCCAGGCAGGTGGCGCAGGCGAGCGCTCCCGCATCGATGCCAGCGCCCGAGAGCACCGCGGGGTTGACGGCGATGATGTAGGCCATCGCCAGGAATGTTGTCAGTCCAGCGCGGAGTTCGGTCCCGATCGTGGACTTGCGCTCGCTGACGTGAAATAGTTCGTCCATGCATACCCTTTCCTTGTTCGGCCCCGAGTTTAGGCCGATTGACACGAACTTACCTACTATATCGCCTTTGGAAGGTCGATGCTTCTCGCATGTTGAAGTTCGGCGCTTTGTAACAGGCGGACGGTATTTTTCGCATGAAAATGTGTAGGTACCGTATACTTAAGCAGTTACATTGAACTCTTTGGAGGAACGTATGATTAAAGAGCTCTGCCGCGACGAGGCCATCCTGTCCCAGCGTTGCGAGGTTGCGACTGTCGAGGACGAGTCGGTCGCACAGGACCTGATCGACACCATCAAGTCGCTCGAGGACGCCGGCTGCCTTGCCGCCAACCAGATTGGCGTCACCAAGAAGGTCTGCGTCTATCTGGACGACGCCGGCGAGCCCCACGTGCTCTACAACCCCCGTCTGGTGTTTGGCCTGGGCGCCAGCAAGATGGAGGAGAGCTGCCTGACGCACGACGAAATCACCAAGTCCACGCGCTATATCAAGTGCAAGGTTGCCTTTGACCAGATCGTCGACGGCAAGATGAAGGAGTGCCGCCGCGACTACACGGGCTTTGAGGCACAAATGATCCAGCATATGATCGATCACTGTCTTGGAAAGTTGGTCTAAGGGGACCAAAGCCCGCACCTTGCCGCTCAATCGTCGCTCGCGTACCTTAAGTACGCTTCGCTCCTCTTTCGTGGCAATCTGCGGTACTTTGACCCCTTAGACGACCTGCGAGGTTGACTTGGTTGAGTTTATCTTGCTTGTGTGGTCCGGGCGTGACGTTATTGTCATGTCCGGGCTTTTGTGTTTAGCGCCTATTTGTTTGGTAACAATGAGCTTAACAAGGACGTATGGCTAGGAGGCGCCATGTGCACGAGCATTCGATTTACCGATAATTCCGGCAACATGTATCTGGGTCGCAACCTCGACTGGAGCTTTAGCTACGGTCAACAGGTTCGCGTGATGCCCCGCGGGTTCCATATCCCGTATTCGTTTATCGACGATGCGTCGGCGGCACACGCGGTAATCGGCATGTGCATCGATTACAAGAACTATCCTATGTTTTTCGACTGTGGTAACGATGCGGGTCTGGCTGTGGCAGGGCTCAACTTTCCCGGTTATGCCGAGTATGCCGAGGACCCGGTTGATGGCAAGACCAATATCGCGGCCTATGAGTTTCCCCTGTGGGTGGCAGCGACGTTCTCGACGGTCGACGAGGTCGAGGCTGCGCTGCGCGACACGGTGATTGTTGCCAAATCTGCCGGAGAGGGGCTGGGTGTGTCGCTGCTCCATTGGATTATCGGCGACAGCCGGCGCAGCATCGTGGTCGAGATGATGGCTGACGGTCTGCATGTATACGACGATCCGGTCGACACCCTTGCCAATCAGCCGACCTTCCCGTGGCACATGGAAAACCTGCGCACCTATATCACCGCCACAAGCGATTTTCCTCAGACGGCGACATGGCGTGGCGCCGAGCTCAAGCCCTATGGCGCGGGTGCCGGCATGCGCGGTATTCCGGGTGACTGCTATTCGCCGAGCCGTTTTGTAAAGGCGGCATACCTCAATGCCAATTACCCGCAAAAAGACAGCGAGGCCGAGAACGTCATTCGCATGTTCCGCTCGCTCGAGGGGGTGGAGATGATCGAGGGTGCGTCCAAGATGGGTGACGGCAAGTTCGAGAAGACTATCTACACCGGATGCTTTAGCGCGCGCACGGGCAATTACTATTACTCAACGTATGAGGATCCGTCGATTCGCTACGTGAGCCTGATGGATGCCGAGGGCGCGAGCCCCGATAGGCTCGTGGTTCCCGAGCCGCGTCGTTCGTAGCCGGCGGTTTTACTGCAATGCAAAGCGGCCCTGCGCCTCCCGTGAGGCGCAGGGCCGCTGTCGTCGACGCGCGACGTCGTTAGAAGTTGGCGTCGTTGAGTTGTTCGCTCTCGAGGCCGTCGAGCTGTTGCTGTTCGGGCGTATCGCCGACGCTCCCGAGCAGCTCGGTGGGGTCGAAGTTCATGTCCCTACCGGCTTCGTTGCCGTTGCCAAGCTCGTCCGAGAAGATATCGACATCCATTTCCTCGGCTTCCTCGATCTGAACTTCGAGCTGGAGTTATTGGCGAGCAGCGCCGCGCCGCCGATCATGGCAGGTAGGATCAGCCACGGCGCCACTTTGCGCACCAGGCTAAACAGGGCGAAGATGCCGCCCTCGTTGTGGTTGTCGGCCTTCATGGCGATTACCACGTACTTGACCGTGCTGGTCTTGGAGGTTTGCCTCCAGTTTGGCGTGCGCCACGTGGACTCCCTTGGACATCCGGTTATCTGTCTTGGACAGATAACTTTTATGCCGTCTTTATACATACAAGAGCTGTTTGGCGCATCGGGTAATTTTTGACAATAATCTCCATCTGGGGATTATTTATGTACGCAGGTAGCATTTCAAAACAGGGGCGCATCCGCTGTATGGCTTTGCTGCAATGTAATAACTGCGGACGCGCTCCTGCTTTGAAACTGAAGAGGGAACTTTTAGACGCGTGCTGCCTGAGCGATACCGGTCTTGGCGCCTGAGCGTTTACCGGCGAGTTCGCAAAAGATCGCGCCGCCGATGATAAGCACGGCGCCCATCAGGCGGACCGGTGTTATGACTTCGCCCAAAAGGGCGGACGAGAACACGACGGCCGAAAGCGGCTCGAGGTAGCCGACGACAGCGACGGTCTGCACGGGCAGTTTGGCGACGGCGCTAAAGTAGAGCAGACAACCGATGCCGGTGTTGACGATGCCGAGCATAGCGACGGCGCGCCAATCGATGGTTGCGGCGATACTGGCGGACAGGAATGAGGGGGTGCCTTGGGTGACGAGCGTAAGGACCAGCGCGGTCACAAAGGCGGCGCTCACCTGGAGCGCGGAGTTCTTGAGGCCTTCGATGTGCGGCGCGCCCTTGCTGGCGATGACCATCAATGCATAACAGAAGGCCGAGGCGATTCCGCAGACGATGCCCGCAATGGGCATATTGCCGCCTAGACCTTGCGCTGCAATGAGAAAAGCGCCGCAGGCGACTGCGATAAACCCGGCGATTTTGCCACCGGTTAGTTTTTCGCCAAAGATAAACGGCGAGAGGGCCATGACGATGATGGGGCCGCAGTAGTACAGCAGCGAAGAAACGCCGACGCCGATCGTCTGATAAGCGCGGAACAGAAAAATCCAGCTGGCGCCCAGCGCGGCTCCCGAGAGGAGGAGGGCTGCGGCTTCGCGGGGGCGAGAAGGCGCCTGCAGCTTATGGCGCTGGGTAATGGCGAGGATGGCGACAAGCGAAAGGGCTCCCAGAAAAGTGCGCAGCAGCACGATATCGGAGCTCGGGAGTGCGATGGCCGCAGCGATGATGCCGTTGGAGCCAAACAACAACAATGCTGCTAAATACGTAATCAATCCGTTGTTCATGCGCTGCCGTCCCCTCTATATCTGTGCATGCTCACTATGGGTGAACTGGCTTTAGAAGAAAAGCGAATTTAATGCATGGAAAACATGACAAAAACTCATGCAAGGGTGGAGGCATGTCGTGGAAACGAATATTCAAAAGATGCAGGTGCTGCTGGAGACCGTGCGCGCTGGAAGCTTTACGCGTGCTGCCGAGCGCCTGAGCTACTCGCAATCGGGCGTGAGCCGCATGGTGGCCGATCTTGAGGCCGATTGGGGCTTTAAGGTACTCGACCGCAGTCGTGAAGGTGTTGCTCTTTCTGCCGACGGGCGGCAGCTCATGCCGGCTGTCGAGGCGCTCTGCGAGGAATTCGTTCGCTTGCAGCGACGGGTGGATGAGATGCGCGGGCTCATGCGCGGCAAAATCTGCATCGGTACGTTTTCGAGCGTGGCGACCCACGTGCTGCCGCCGGTGATTGCGCGTTTTCGTGCTGATCATCCAGACGTCGATTACGAGTTGCTGATGGGCGACTATTCAGAGATTGAACAATGGGTGGCAGAGGGTCGCTGCGATCTGGGCTTTATCCCTCGTGAGCCCCGAGAAAACGGCATGACATCGCTGCCTTTGGTGCGTGACGAGTTAATGGCGGTAGTGCCGTCAGGCTCGTTGTTTGCCACGGCGGAGGTCGTCTCTCTTGCCGACTTGGCCAACGAGCAGTTTATTCTGCTGGAACGCGGCACCGATGACGAGATTACGCCGCTGTTTCGTCGGGCGGGACTGGCAGTGCACTCAAAACTGTCGACCTGGGATGACTATGCGATTATGGCTATGGTCGAGGACGGCCTGGGTGTGAGCATTCTTCCCGCGCTCATCATGCGCCGCTGTCAGTTCGATGTTGCCGTGCGTCCGCTCGAAGGGCATCCCCATCGGCAGATCAACGCCATATATCGAACGGCCGATGTTTCGCTTGCCGCCGCCCGTTTTCTCGAATACCTCTAAATGGGCGCACGTCGTTATCGCCTTGGGATAAATCTTGAGGTTTAGGTCATGTTATTTTTGAAATTGAACTTTTAGAAATAGCACGGCGCTATACTGCTTGCTAAATTGAACCTTGGTTCAATTCGTGTTCTATAAATTGAACTTTGCCAGCAAGGAGGTTCCTGTGACCCAAGAGACGTTTAGCGATCGTCTGCGACAGGCTATGTCCGATCGCGACGTTCGCCAGTCGGACGTAATCCGCGCATCGGAGATGCTCGGCAAAAAACTCGGCAAGAGTCAGATGAGCCAATATGTGAGCGGCAAGACGATTCCGCGGCGCGATGTGGCAGAGCTGCTCGCCCGCATTTTGGAGGTCGATGTTACCTGGCTGCTCGCCGGTGACGCCGATCAAGGCGAGACATCATCGACCCACAACGTTTCCAAGCCCGAACCCTATCCCTCAGCTCAAATTGCAAGGAGCACCACCATGCGTACTTTTTCTAAATCCACCAAACTCGAGAACGTTCTGTATGACGTGCGCGGCCCCGTTGTCGACGAGGCAGCCCGTATGGAGGACGAAGGCGAGTGCATCCTCAAGCTCAACATCGGTAATCCGGCGCCCTTTGGTTTCCGCACGCCCGATGAGGTCATCAAGGACATGCGCCAGCAGCTGCCCGACTGCGAAGGCTATTCCAACTCGCGCGGTCTGTTCTCTGCGCGTAAGGCGATCATGCAGTATTCGCAGATCAAGGGCCTGCCCAATGTTCAGATGGAACATATCTACACGGGCAACGGCGTGTCCGAGCTCATTCAGCTTTCGATGAACGCGCTGCTCGACAATGGCGACGAGATTCTGATTCCCAGCCCCGATTATCCGCTGTGGACGGCGTGCGCAACTCTTGCCGGTGGACATCCAGTGCACTATCTGTGTGATGAGCAGGCCGATTGGTATCCCGATCTGCAGGATATGGAGTCCAAGATCACGAGCGCGACCAAGGCCCTCGTCATCATCAACCCCAACAACCCCACGGGCTCTGTCTATCCGCGCGAGGTGCTCGAGGGCATCGTTGAGATCGCGCGCAGGCACCAGCTCATGATTTTTGCCGACGAGATCTATGACCGCCTGTGCATGGACGGCTACGAGCACGTCTCCATTGCATCGCTCGCCCCCGACCTGCCCTGCATTACGTTTAGCGGCCTGTCCAAGTCGCATATGATCGCGGGCTATCGCATTGGCTGGATGGTGCTTTCGGGCAACCAGCGCTGCATGAGCGACTTCATCATGGGCATCAACATGCTCTCCAACATGCGCCTGTGCTCCAACGTGCCGGCCCAGTCGATCGTCCAGACGGCGCTTGGCGGCCATCAGTCGGTCAACGACTACATCCGCCCCGGCGGTCGTGTCTACGAGCAGCGCAACTTTGTGTATGAGGCGCTCAGCAAGATCGACGGCATCTCGGTGGTCAAGCCGCGTGCGGCGTTTTATATCTTCCCCAAGATGGATGTTAAAAAGTTCAACATCACCGATGACGAGCAGTTTGCCCTCGACCTGCTGCACGAGAAGAAGATTCTCATCACGCGTGGCGGCGGCTTCAACTGGGCTGAGCCCGATCACTTCCGCATCGTGTACCTGCCGCGCATGGAAGTGCTCAAAGAGTCGCTCGAAGACCTCGCCGATTTCTTTGATCACTACCGCCAGTCCTAATTGGTTCCGCCGTTCTACCGAACGGCGGACCGCTTGACGCTACGCGAGCCGCATTCACGCCAATCTGACGTTCAATTTCGAGGGCGCGACCAGAAGGTCAGCGCCCTCTCATTTCACGTCACCTTGGCGCAAATGCGGCTCGCTCGCTGTCGTGTGCTCAGCCTGCGTCGTTACCATGATCCAAAGGGGACGGAGGAAAACAGATCATTTTCCTTGACTCGCGGAACTATATAACGACGCCGTTGCAGTGGTCGATTTCGTGCTGGATGATCTCGGCGGTGTAGCCCGAGAAGTTTTTGATGCGGTGGACGAAGTTCTCGTCCAAATACTCCACCTTAATGCGACGATAGCGGGTACAGGGACGCTCGCCGATCAGCGAGAGGCATCCTTCGCTGGTCTGATAGGCATTGACCTGCTCAAGAATTTGAGGGTTGTACATCAGGAGCGTCCTGTTGCCGTCCTTTACGCAGATGATGCGTTTGCGCACGCCGATCATGTTGGCGGCGAGCCCCACGCACTCGTGCTCATGCTCGTGGAGCGTATCCAGGAGGTCCTGCCCGATCACGGCATCGTCGGGCCCTGCGTCTTCGGAAGGCAGGCGCAAAAAGAACTCGGATTTCATGATGGGCTTAATCATGGCGGGCTCCTTAAGGTGGACACGTTTGGTTCAGGCCATGATACCGCGACATGTCGCATTAATGTGTGCACATAGATTCTGCAGCTAGATTGGATGGCGACACCATAAACTAAGGAACGTTTTGCCGAGAGGCATGAATGTTTAAAGCGCAAAGAGTGCGCGACGGGCCCCGCGAATGGGGCGATGATGCCCGAGAGGGCCAAGAAGGAGTCTCATGTCCGAGAACGAAGAGATCATGAACGAGACCGAGAACGAGACCATGGCTGCCGAGGTCGATGCAGTCGAGACCGTGGAGACCGAAGCTACCGAGGTTGAGGCTGCTGACGAGGTTTCCGCCGAGGAGGAGGCCGAGGTTGTCGAGGCCGCCGTTGATTACGATGACGAAGAGCTGATGGACAAGATGCAGAAGGCCGCCCGCCTGCTGCGTAGCCGTCGCTTTGCTATTTCCAAGGAGGAGGAGGCCAAGGCCGAGCGTATGGCGAACATCGAGCGCGCCATCAAGCTCCTTGACCTCAAGCCCAAGATGGAGCAGAAGGAAATGTCCGATCTGCTGGGCATGCGCCTTCGTGAGCTCGATGGCCTGATGGCCGAGGCCGAGGCTGCCGATCTGGTCGGCCGCATCGACAACGCCGAGGGCGATATGCGCAAGATCGTCGTCTTCGCTGCCGAGGATGCCGCTGAGGGCCTGGTCGAGCTTGCCAACAAGAAGGAGAAGCTCCTGCCCGAGCTTTCTTACGAGGAGGCCACCGAGCTGATGGCCGCGCTCGATAAGGTTATCGCTCCGCTCGTCGCCATGGGTCTGGACGAGGATCGCGGTCCTCGCGGCGGCCGTGACGACCGTGGTGGCCGTGGCGGCGACCGTGGCGGTCGCGGCGGCTTTGGCGACCGCGGTGGCCGTGGCGGCGACCGTGGTGGTCGCGGTGGCCGTGGCGGCTTTGGTGACCGTGGCGGCGATCGTGGCGGTCGCGGCGGCTTTGGCGGCAACCGTGGTGGCTATGGCGACCGCGGTGGCAACCGTGGCGGCTTCGGCGGCAACCGTGGCGGCGACCGCGGCGGTCGAGGCGGCGACCGTGGCGGCCGCAACGGCGGTGGCTTCCGCGGCAACCGTTTTTAGTTACGGCATTTTACCAAACGCCGTAACGGGCCGACGCTGCAAGCCCGCCAGAGCGGCAATCTGCCTTTCAACTTCGGCGGCATGACCAAAAGGTCAATGCCGCCTCGTTTCAAGGCGCCCTGCTCGCGTGTACGGGTTTTCGCTGTCGTTGCCAAAACATCGGCGTTGCCTTGATCCAAACCTGCCAAAAAGGGACAGGTTTATTTTGGTCGGTATTATCTGGGCAAACGTGGCCGTCTATCGCAATGTAGTCGTTGAGAACGTCCCCAACGACTACATAGCATGAGAGTGGATAATCTCCCGGTTTGAGCCTGCATCCAAGCTCAAAGTGGGGGATTTCCACTCTCATTTGCTATGCGTCCGAAAATCCACGTTCGTTTGTTTTCTGCCTACATTTGGAGGAAGAGCTCGTGGAGGCGGGTGTCGTCGTCGAGCTCGGGGTGGAAGGTAACGCCGAGCTGATTGTCTTGACGGGCGGCGACGATGCGGCCATCGACTTCGGCTAGGGCCTTGGCATTGCCGTGCACCTCGACGATGCGGGGTGCACGGATAAACGTTAACGGCACTTCACCGTCGATACCGCCTACCTGCCCCTTGGTGCGAAAACTGCCGAGCTGCCTGCCATAGGCATTGCGCTCAACGAGTATATCCATGGTTGCCAAGCGCGGTGTCCCCTTGTCATCGTGGGCGGCAAGGTCGCGCGCCAACAGAATCAGACCGGCACAAGTTCCCAGTACAGGCATGCCTTCAACAATGCGGGTACGAAGATCCTCGAGCATATCGAGTTCGGCAAGTAGCTTGCCCTGAACGGTGGACTCGCCGCCGGGAAGTACCAGACGGTCAAAGTTCTGCTGCAAATCGGCCGCCTGCCTCAGCTCAATACAGTGTGCGCCCAGCTCGGATAGTCTTGCTTCGTGCTCGGCAAAAGCGCCTTGGACCGCCAGCACGGCGACCGTTTGGTCTGCATAATCGCTCATGGGCGATCCTTTCTGCCGGACTAGCGCCCGCGCTCCTCCATGATAATCTCGATCTCGTCGGCGTTGATGCCCACCATGGCCTCGCCCAGGTCCTCCGAAAGCTCGGCGATGAGTTTGGCATCGGTGAAGTTTGCCACGGCCTTGACGATGGCGGCGGCGCGCTTGGCCGGGTCGCCGCTCTTAAAGATGCCCGATCCCACAAAGACGCCCTCGGCGCCCAGCTGCATCATCAGCGCGGCGTCGGCGGGGGTCGCTACGCCGCCGGCGGCAAAGTTCACGACGGGAAGCTTGCCCGTGGCGTGGACCTCGCGCACCAGCTCGACCGAAACCTGCAGTTGCTTGGCTGCCTCAAAGAGCTCGTCATCGCGCAGGGCAACAACGTCGCGGATCTGCTTTTGGATCTTGCGCATGTGACGCACGGCCTGGACGACATCGCCCGTACCCGGCTCACCCTTGGTGCGAATCATTGTGGCGCCCTCGGCAACACGGCGCAGCGCCTCGCCCAGATCGCGGGCGCCGCAGACAAACGGCACGTCAAACTGGGTCTTGTCGATGTGATAGACGTCGTCGGCAGGGGAGAGAACCTCGGACTCGTCGATGTAATCGATCTCGATGGCCTGCAGGACCTGCGCCTCGACAATATGGCCGATGCGGCACTTGGCCATAACGGGGATGGAGACGGCCTCTTGGATGCCCTTGATCATCTTGGGGTCGCTCATGCGTGAGACGCCGCCTGCGGCACGGATGTCGGCCGGGATGCGCTCGAGTGCCATGACGGCGCAGGCGCCCGCCTCTTCGGCGATGCGTGCCTGCTCGGGCGTGGTGACGTCCATGATGACGCCGCCCTTGAGCATCTGCGCGAGCTCGCGATTGAGTTTGACGCGATCGGCCTTGCTGGTCTGTTCTGCCATGGTTGCTCCCTTGGTTGGCATGTGCATTGCTTGACGGAACATCCTATCGGGGAGCTGGGTATGGCGAAATACTCAGTGTTAGAGATAATAATAAGGCCAGACTAATACCAGATTGAATGACTCAATAAGGTCAGGTGATAAACTCATGCTTGACTACAATTTGGAAAAACGCGGCGAAGCATCGCTCTATGAGTATATTTACCAGCAAATTCGAGATGATATCGTTGCTGGACGCATTGCGGCGGGGGAGCATCTTCCGTCTAAGCGCGCCTTTGCCAATCATCTGGGAATCAGTGTCATTACCATCGAGAATGCATATAGCCAGTTACTTGCCGAGGGCTATATTTGCTCAATGCCGCGTCGTGGCTACTACGCTTGCGAGCTTCCGGATGCACCGGTTTTGGCTTCGGCTGCAGAGGGCATCGACCGGGATGCCGTCTCTGCGGGTTCCGGCGCGCATGATGTCAACGGACAGGTCGAGCGATTCGATACACTTTCTCCTTCTGCTTTGGAGGCGGCGCGGCTTTGGCAAAGCGCGCTGCGGGCGACGCTGGCATCCGAAGACGAGCGCGAAATCTTTTCGACCGCGCCGGCACAGGGCACCACTCGGCTACGACGCGCAATTGCCCACCATCTGCGCGGGACAAGGGGCATGAATGTCGACCCCAACAACGTTGTTATCGGTGCGGGCGCCCAGCTGCTCGATACCATGTTGGTTCAGTTGCTTGGCGCCGACAAGGTGTATGCCGTTGAGGACCCGGGCTATTTGCGCCTAACGCGCATCTATCAGGCTATGGGTTGCAAAGTTCGACATATCCCGTTGGATGATGAGGGCGTAGACTTGAGCGCTCTGCAGAAAACGGGGACCGATGTCCTTCACCTGATGCCGTCCCATCAGTATCCGACCGGCCTGGTGACGAGCATTGCGCGTCGCTATGCGCTGCTGAGCTGGGCCGCCGAGCGACCAGGTCGATATCTCATCGAAGATGACTTTGATTGCGAGTTTCGTCTGGCCGGCAAGCCGATTCCCGCGCTTGCTTCGATCGATGCCGCTCAATCGGTCATCTACACCAACACGTTTTCAAAGAGCCTTTCATCGGCGTTGCGTCTAGCGTACATGGTGTTGCCCGATAAGCTGATGAAGCGGTTTAGGTGCAACCTTGGTTTCTACGCCTCGTCGGTGAGCTCTGTCGACCAGGTCGCTTTAGCTCGTTTGCTGGAATCGGGTGATTACGAGCGACATGTGAACCGCGTGCGCGTTCGTGCTCGTGAGGCGCGTGATGGCCTGGTGGCGCTTGTACGGAATGCGTTTACAGCAGGAGAGGTTTCGATCGAGCATGCAGATGCAGGCCTTTACTGCACCGTGGTTGCGGAGCGGGGAACGGGCGGAAGCTCTTTTGCGCAGGCCCTCACGCGCTCGAGCATCCCTTTTATCGATATCAGTAACTGTTATTGGTGTGCCGATGGCGCATCTGTCCCTGAAAACTCAACTCAAATTCTTGTCCAGTATGACGACCTGAGTCCGGAGGTGCTTAATACCCTGGAATCGCAGCTAATGGGGCACTCTGTAACCTAAGTGAGTAGACTTTTGGCACTTTGGTGACCAGACAGTTTTGTAACAAGCTATCTACCTGTGGTTTTGAGAAGTGGGATCATCGGTCTGCTCGGGATGTTCCAAAAAGTCTACTCACTTGCCGCGCAAAGCTTCCGCATGAGAAAAAAAGTGGGGTTTCCAACAGGGCTTCGTCCAGTTCTCGGTAAGCTTTTGGCCAGTTGGGGAGGGCTGTTGAAAACTTTGCAGTTCGTTCGGCGTCATTTTTGGTGCGTTCGCGCCAATGAGAGACCGACTGGGTTGAAATTCGTGCTTTCCTGTGCCTATGAAGGATCTACTTTGTGACATATCGGCTTTTAGGTACTGGCGTTTGCCCCCTCAAGTCCGCGCTTTGTGTCCTCCGCTTCCGCGGCCGGATGAAGACCGGCAGCGATATGACCTCGTCCGCAACCCGACGGCTGCGGTCGCGCTCGGTTTTCCGTTGTATACATTGGTTCGGACGAGAAACAAACGGACTTGCCCTGCCAACATTAGGCAGCGGCTGTTTCTTGGTGAACTCCCCAGGGAATCCGTGCTGGAAACGGAGCATGGATTTTTGGTCACGTCTCCTCTACTGACGGCATTTATCATGTCTCGACATCTGACGGATCTCCAACTTCTTCTGGTATTGGCGGAGATGTGCGGCTTGTTTGCGGTATGCGCCCTGCCGGCGGCACTTGAGGTGGAGCTTTCGCGTGCAATTGATTCGGGTACGATTTCGACAACGTTGGGTTGGGTGCGCTGCCCGTCCGAGGGCGGCGCCGCCTCAAATTTGTGGCGTCGCGACGCTTTGGTTTTGGATGGGGACCTTGACCGTTTTTGTTCAGATGTTTGCGGGATGCGTTACGGCAATCGATTTATGGCGGTGTCGCAACTCGTTCCATTGGGTGCCGCTTCGCCTTTTGAGGTCGAGGCGTATTTGTTGCTTGGACTGCCGCGAGCCCTGGGAGGTGAAGGGTTTTGCGGCATAGAGCTCAATGTCAAAGTGATGCTAAGCACAAGTGCACGAGCGATTGTAGGAAAGACCCGCGTATATATCGATCTACTTCTTTCCTCGCCGGACGGGAGGCGACAGGTGGCCATTGAATGTCAGGGAAAGGCCTCGCACGGGCGTGCGGGGGATGGCTTGCGTGACGCTGATCGCATGACGGCGCTTCAAGCCATGGGCTACGACGTGCTTCTCCTGACACACGGACAGATATCCGATGAGGATAGATTCCGTGCGATCGTTAAGGCCGTATGCAGGATGCTCGATGTTGAATATCGCGATAAAAGCTCGGATGAGCAAAGGGCTGAGGCATTACTCCGGTCTGAACTATTCGTTGACTGGACAAAATTGGGAGTAATCGACGGAAAGATGTCCATTGGACACAAAACAGCTCGATCGTGGACAGCACGGATCTAAGTGAGTAGACTTTTGGCGTGATGGCGACCAGGCCGTTTTGCAACAAGTCATTTACCTGCGGCTTTATAGAGCAATATGGATGGTCTGCTCGGCAAGTCCCAAAAAGTCTACTCACTTAGTTTTTGACGAGAAGTCGATGCCGAAGGTGGCCCTATTTCAGGGCGTTAACGAGTTCATGAGACACGAAAAAAGCCCGAACCATGCGGTTCGGGCCCTTTAAAGTTAGAGATTATCTCTCAGGCGGTTGGCTTAGCCAAAGTAGCGCTTGAGCAGGCCGGCGAAAGCCTTGCCGTGGCGGGCCTCGTCGCGAGCCATCTCGTGCACGGTGTCGTGGATGGCATCGAGGCCAGCGGCCTTGGCACGCTTGGCAAGATCGGTCTTGCCGGCGGTGGCGCCGTTCTCGGCCTCAACGCGCATCTCGAGGTTCTTCTTGGTGGAGTCGGTCACGACTTCGCCCAGGAGCTCGGCGAACTTGGCGGCGTGCTCGGCCTCCTCGTGGGCAGCCTTCTCCCAGTATAGGCCGATCTCGGGATAGCCCTCGCGATGGGCGACGCGAGCCATGGCCAGGTACATACCGACCTCAGAGCACTCGCCCTCAAAGTTGGCGCGCAGGTCGGCAACGATGTCCTCGGAGACGCCCTCCATCTTGGCGACGCCCACGACGTGCTCGGCAGCCCACTCGAGCTTGCCCTCCTCCTGCTTCAGGAAACGAGAACCGGGAACGCCGCACTGGGGGCACTTAAAATCCTCGGGCAGCTGGTCGCCGTCGAACTCTTCCACATAACCGCAAACGGGGCAAACAAATTTCATGATTCGATCCTTTCGATGGATGGCGATGGGGCGCTTGTCCGATCCCGTAAGGGCCCTCTCCGGACGTGCGTCTTGACGAGTTCTATTATCCATAAATGCAACAAAATGTGAAGCCTATTAGGAATGATTTTTGATAAAACAATTTTGAGATATGAAGATGTTGATTGATTAACGATTGGCAGGCCGCCTGCGACCTCTGATGAGTACAATCGGTCGAACAAATGTTGACCAATCAACAAATGAGGGAGTTTCCTTTATGCATCTAGCCCGCTGCGCCTGGTGCCGAACGTATCAAACGGTTTTTCGCATCGCATTGCCGGTGCTGCCCTATACCGAGCCACGCATTCTGGAGCATGCTGAGAGAGCGCCTGCCAGGCCATTATCGGCTTTGGCGGTGGCTCGGCCATGGACTGTGCCAAGGGCGTGGGAGCACGCATCGCGCAGCCAAACAAGCCCATCAACAAGATGCGCGGCCTGCTGCGCGTCCACCGTCTCCTGCCGCTGCTTATTGCGGTTCCCACTACCGCCGGTACGGGAAGCGAAGTCACGCTCGCGGCGGTTATCACCGATGACGAGACGCACTACAACTACCCCATTAACGACTTTGTGCATATCCCGCGCTTTGCGGTGCATGACCCCGAGTTCGCGCGGTCTGCCCGCCTCCATTACGGGGCAGACGGGCATGGGCGCCCTGACGCATGCCGTCGAGGCCTTTATCGATTGGGCCGATCGAATGAACGCCGCCTTGTCGTTCGAATGAACGCCGCCTTGGACATTCCCAAATATGTGACGGGCATTCGCCGCTCCGACATTCCCGAGATGGCGGCGCATGCCGATGCCGAGGCCAATCCGCTGTACCTCGTTCCACTTTTGATGGACCGTTTGGAGCTGATGCGCATGTACGAGGTCGTCGCGGGTGGTATGTTTGAGGGCGAGAACTAGGAGGGTCCATGAACACCGAAGAAATTGCGCGCATCGTCGGAGACCAGCGCGTCTACTTTAAGACGCATGCCACGTTTGATGTCGATGCTCGACGTCGTGCGCTCGTGAGTTTACGCGATGCGGTGCGGGCCCACGAGGCAGATATTGCCCATGCGCTCAAGACCGATTTGGGAAAGTCGCATGACGAGGCGTATATGTGCGAGATCGGCACGTCGCTTTCCGAGATTCGTCATCAGATCGCACATGTGGCTCGATGGAGCCGTCCGCGCCTGCGTCCGTGTGACCTTGCCAACGCCGTGAGTGTGTGCAAAACGCAAGCCGTGCCCTATGGCGTCACGCTCATCATGGCCCCGTGGAACTACCCGTTTTTGCTAACGCTCGAGCCGCTCGCCGGCGCCCTTGCCGCGGGCAATACTGTGGTCATCAAGCCGAGCGCCTATGCTCCGGCATCGAGTGCGGTGCTCAAGCAGATCTGCGAAGAGGCATTTGATTCGTGCCTGGTGACAGTTGTCGAGGGCGGGCGCGCCGAGAACGAAGCGCTGCTCGATGAGTGCTGGGACAAGATCTTCTTTACCGGTAGCGTTCCGGTCGGCAAGCTCGTCATGGAGCGCGCAAGTAAAAACCTTACGCCCGTGACGCTTGAGCTGGGTGGAAAGAGTCCCTGCATCGTGGATGCGACGGCAAACTTGAAGGTTGCGGCACGGCGTATCGCCTTTGGTAAATGGCTCAACGTGGGGCAGACCTGTGTGGCGCCCGACTACCTGCTGGTCGATACGCGCGTGCACGACGAGTTGCTAGGCCTCATCAAGGAAGAGGCGCGCCGTATGTTTGGCGAGCATCCGCTCGACAACGAGGATTACGGGCATATCGTCAATGCCAAGCATTTTGCGCGCGTGCACGGGCTGATCGATCCCGATAAGGTCGTGCTTGGAGGTGCTGCGCGCGAGGCTTCGCTCAAGATTGAGCCGACAATTTTGGACGGCGTGGCGCCTGAGGACGCCGTGATGCAGGAGGAGATTTTCGGCCCCATCTTGCCGGTGCTGACGTTTGAGAGCCTAGACGAGGTCGAAGCGTTTATTACGGATCGTCCGACGCCGCTGGCCCTGTATATCTTTAGTCAGGATCGCGCGGTTCAGCAGCGCTTTGTGCGCTACGTGCCCTTTGGCGGCGGCTGCGTCAACGACACGATCATGCATCTGGCTACGAGCCATATGGGCTTTGGCGGCATGGGCGCGAGCGGCATGGGGCAGTACCATGGCCGCGAGAGCTTCGATACGTTTAGCCACAAGAAAAGCATCGTGAACAAGGCAACGTGGCTGGACGTGCCATTCCGCTATGCCCCTTACGCAAACTGGAAGCACAAATTCGTGCGCATGTTTGTGCATTAAAATCAGATGGCGTAGGGACAAACGGTCGAAAAGACGCAGACAGGATGAATTTGTGTCCGCACGGACCCGTAGACTTCTCAATAAGGTTAAACGCCGGTTTATCCGGCCGTTAGGGGAGTTGCCATGTACGAGCCTTCACGTGTTCTTCTGTCGTTTCACATTGCGGGATTTCAATATGCCGACGGCGCTTTGGTCCTAGGCGATCTTAAAGTGGGCGATAAACTGACGCTGTGCGCCGAGCGCGATAATCCCCATGATCCCGAGGCGGTCGCGATCTACTATGGCAAGACCAAACTTGGCTATGTTCCGGGAAACGAGGTCGGCCCGCTGTCCTTGATGATGTATTACGGCCACGAGGACGTATTTGAGGCCCGCGTGCAACAGGTTGCCCCCGAGCGCAGCCCTTGGCACCAGGTGCGCGTTGGCCTCTATGTGGTGGATGCCCGCTAATCGGTAAGGGAGGCTGCCATGTTTGATGACGACGACCTGTTCGATTTGACGGACGATTCGTTTGAGTGGGATATGCTACTCGACGACGATGAGCTGGAGCAGGACCGTAAGATGCGACAGGACAAGAAAACTCAGGGTGATGCGTCGAAAAAGAAAGACAAGCGCCGTCGCGGACTGTTTGGCGGGCTCTTTGGGTAACTGCCGCATCGCTGCGTCTGTATACTTAGCACGAGTTGAACACGTTGCGAAATGAGGACAGAGACGATGATGTGGTTTACCGCCGATCTGCACCTGGGCGATACGAATATCTTGCACGACATGGACCGGCCGTTTGGCTCGGTCGAGGAGATGAATCGCAAGGTCATCGATGCCATCAATGAGTGCGTGGCTGTGGATGACCGTCTCTACATTCTGGGTGACTTTACCTATCGTTTGCCCCTGGCGGAGGCGGTGCGCCTGCGCGAGCGTATTGCCTGCCAAAACGTGACGCTCATCCGTGGTAACCATGACGGCGATTGGGAAGATCCCGACGTGCCGCAAATTTGGGAAGACGTGCGTGATTATCTGGAGATTGCCCCCGGCTATGCCAAGGGCCATCGTCTGGTTATGAGCCACTACCCCATGCTTAGCTGGAATGGCAAGGCGCGTGGCGCCATCATGCTGCACGGGCATATCCACAGCAGGGGAGACCGCACCAACGCGCGCAACCGCGATCGCGAGCGCCCCATTTACCGCTACGATGTGGGCCTCGACGCCAATGACTACAAGCCCGTAAGCCGCGATCAAATCCTTGGCTTTTTTGGACTGTAATTAGAAGTGCAGGTAGAATGAACGCGCCGTGTGGATGGTCTACACGGCGTGTGTTTGCAGGAACGGTGATTCCATGAGGGCTATCCAGCGCATTAACCACAACGCTGCCATCTGCGAAGATGGTGCGGGGCGCCAGCTTATCGCTTTGGGTCGTGGTATCGGTTTTGGCGACATGCCGCACGAGGTCGATCTTGACGTTATTACGCGTACCTTTTACGGCATCGATCCAAAGTATCTGGCGTTCATCGACGAGGTCGACCCCGAGGTGCTTGAGTTTTCTGCTCAGCTGGCAGATATTGCGACCGGACAGCTTTCGTACGAATTGAGTCCTAATCTGCCCATTACGCTGGCAGATCATATCCAGTTTGCTATTAAGCGCGCCCGCGAACATATGGTGGTGTCGTTGCCGCTCAAGCGCGATCTGGAGCAGCTGCATCCCATTGAATACCGCTTGGGCGAGCTGGCTGTTCGTGGCATTAAGAAAACTTTTGCCGTTCGCATGCCCCAGAGTGAGGCCGCGGGTATCGCCATGTCGATTATCAATGCGGCGATTAAGCCGAGCGAGCGGCGCGTGCTTGCCGAGCAGCACGAGGAGCATCTCCTCGATATGACGGTTGCGATTATTCAAGAAGAGTTGGGCGTGACAGTCGATCGCTCGTCGTTTGCCTTTACTCGCTTTGCCACCCATGTGCGCTATCTGCTCGATCGCGTGGCAAAGAAAGAGCCGATTGACACCGAGAATTCCGGTCTTTACGACGTGCTCGTGGAGCAATATCCTGCGGCATCGCGCTGCGCTCATCGTATCGACGCTCTGATTCAAGAGGCCTTTGGCGAGCCATTGGCCCAAGAAGAGCTCGTCTATCTGATCATGCATGTGAATCGCGTGGCTCCTGCAAGCTTGAATAAATAGGGTCTCTGGCGTTTTATTTCCGTCGTAGTGACCGTTCGCGGACTGTTTGCTACCGTTCGTCGGCAATCTGAGTCACGGAGAACGCATCTGCCGCATATACTTGCCGTGTGTTGGGTGTTACTCACGGCGCAGCTCCGAGAGGCACTACCGATTCTGCCGAGGCCATTATTGGGTCTCTGTCGGTTGTGCGCGGGGCTTTTTTCATGTAGATCCACCCGGGAATCACATGCAATGAAATCTCTTGCCAACGGGCATCGCGCGCTGCGCAGGCGCGAGCGGAATCGTGCGTCTTGATGCTGTGAAGCCCCACAGACCTTTAGTTGGAAGAGAAGGGATTCGACATGGCTGTCGATAACAAGAAGATTGCCGAGGATGTGCTTGCTGCCGTCGGCGGCGCCTCCAATGTGACGAACGCGACGCACTGCATGACCCGCTTACGTCTGAACCTCAAGGATCAGTCCATTCCCAATGACGATGAAGTTAAGAAGATCAAGGGCGTGCTGGGTGCACAGTGGTCTGGCGGCCAGTATCAGGTCATCATTGGCCAGAACGTGCCGAAGGTCTATGACGCCGCCATTGCGTTGGGCGTCAAGGGCGAAGGCTCCATTGACGAGAGCCTCGATGGCGGCGCCAAGGAGCCGCTGACGCTCAAGACCGCGGGCAACAAGATCCTCAACTATCTCTCTAAGACCATGGTTATGACGATCCCCATCATCATGGGTGCTGCCATGTTCCGTACCATCGCCGTGGTTTGCGGTGACGGCATGCTCGGCATTTGGTCTGCCGATTCCGACATCTACAACTTCTTCTACAACTGGATTTACAACGCCGGTTATTACTTCCTTCCCGTTTATTTGGGTTGGGCTGCTGCGAAGCAGCTTGGCTGCAGCCAGCCGCTCGGCATGATGCTCGGCGGTGTGCTCATTGCTCCTGAGTTCATGACGATGGTCAACGCTGCAGCGGATTCGGGCGTAACGACCACGATGGTTTATGGTGTGTTGCCTGCTCAGCTGAACAACTACTCTGCGACTGTGCTTCCCATGGTGCTATCCATGCCGGTGCTCATGGTTGTCGAGAAGTTCATGAAGAAGATCATTCCCGACATGCTCTCTACGGTGTTTGTACCCGTGGGCACCATGGCCGTCATGATTCCCGTTTCGCTATGCGTGCTGGCTCCGATCGGCTCCGTCCTGGGCAGCACGGTCGGCAACTTTATGTTCGGTCTCGGTAACGCCGGCGGCATCGTCACCATCCTCTCCCTCGTCGTCATTGCCGCACTTTGGGAGTTCCTGGTTATGACCGGTATGCACCAGGTTCTGCTTACCCTTGGCATCGTGCAGCTGCTCACCCTGGGCTCCGACTCCTGCGTTATGGTCGCGGCCGGTATCTCTCAGTTCGCTACGTGGGGCATGGCCTTCGGTGCCTTCCTGCGCCTTAAGGAGACCGACGAGAAGGGCGCCATGCTCGGCTTCTCGCTCTCCGGTATCGTGGGCGGCGTGACGGAGCCCGCACTGTATGGCTGTGGCTTTAAGTACACTCGCTGCCTGGGCGCCATGGTTGCCGGCGGTGCTATCGGCGGTTTGATCGCAGCCCTCACCAATGTGACAACGTATGTTCTGGGCGCGACCAATATTCTGGGCGTCACCGGCTTTGTTGCCGGCGGAACGGCTAATCTCGTCTGGGGTTGCGTTGCATCGGGCGCTGCATTTGTTGCCGCCGCTGTCATCGCCTACCTCTTTGGCTTTAGCAAGGATCAGCTCGAGGAAGATGTTGCTGCCGCTAAGGCTTAAAGTGACTGTTTGGCTAGGAAAAATATCGGGGCACTTGGTTACGCTCCAAGTGCCCTTTCCCATAGATTGGAGTCGTTATGAAGCAACTGCTTATTCGTGCCGATGATCTTGGTTATTCGTACGCCGTTGACTTGGGGATCGCCCGTAGCGTCAACGAGGGCTTGGTGCGCTCAGCGGGCCTTATGCCAAATATGCCCGAGGCCGAGCGTGGGTGGTCACTCGTGGTGGATGCCGATATTGCGGTGGGCCAGCATACCAACGTGTGCCTGGGTAAGCCGTGTGCCGACCCGGCGCTCATCCCGAGCATGCTCAACGAGAGCGGCGAGTTCCATAGCAGCCGTACCTTCCGTGAGCATTTTAAGCGCGGCGAGGAGCTGATAGACTTCGACGAGGCCTGCATCGAGATCCGCGCGCAGCACGATCGCTTTGTCGAGATAGTGGGCCGCGAGCCCGACTACTTTGAGGCCCATGCCGTTATGAGCAAGAATCTTAACCGAGCGATCTCGGCGGTTGCCCAGGAGTTGGGCCTTAAGGAGCAAAAGGCAAGCTTCGACCCGACGGCGGTGGTGCGTTGCGGAGATACCGACCTGCGCATGGTGATGCGCTCGATGGAACCGGGCTACGAGCCCAAAGAGGCAATCATGCAGACAGTTCGCGAGATGTCCGACGGCGAGACGGTCGTCTTTGTGTGTCACCCGGGCTATCTCGATCGTTTTATCCTTGAGAACAGCTCGCTTACGGTCGATCGTGCCAAGGAAGTCGATGCGTTGATCGATCCTGAGCTGCGCGCTTGGCTCGAGTCTCAACCCGATCTTCGCCTGATCGACTACCGCGACCTGTAAAGACCCAAACCACTACAAGGGAACAGGCACTTTTGTGGTGGTTCTGGCGCCGTTGCCATTATGGCGGCGGCGCCTTTTTTGTCCGTGCGGCGCGGTAGAGTGTAGGCGGTTGAAATTTGCGTCCATCGAGGAGCTGCTATGAACGAGATCAAGTGCCCGCATTGTGGCGAAGTTTTTAAGGTCGACGCGTCCGGCTATGCGGATATCGTCAAGCAAGTGCGCAATGCCGAGTTTTCGCGCGACCTGGATGAGCGTGTGAAGGCAGTCCAGCGCGAGGGCGAGCAGGCACTGGAACTTGAGCGCTCGCGTTCGACGGCTGCCTTGCAAAAGGCAGAGTCTCAGCGCAACGCTCAGCTTGTCGAGCAGAAGAACGCCGCGGAGCAGAAGCTGGCACAAGAGGTTGCCAAGCGCGATGCCGAGCTTTCCGAGCTGCGCGCCAAGCTCGAGGGCGCTGCCGCAGAGCGCGAGAGCGCAAGCCAGCGCGCGGCGGTTGAGGCCCGTGCCGACGCTCAAAAGGAGAATGCCGAGCTTCAGCGAAAAATCGACAATTTGCGTGCGCAGCTGGAGCGTAAAGATGACGAAGCCAAGCTCGTCGAGTCGGCGGCGCGCAATGCTGCTCAAAACGATTTGGCTGCACGCGATGCGCAGATTGCCGAATTGCAGGCAAAGCTCTCCGCGGCGGACAAGGCCCAGGAGATGGCGCTTGCCGCCGCCGCGGCCGAGTCGCAGCGTGAGCTCGATGCCGCTCGCGGCGAGGCCGAGCGCGCGCTTGCTGACTATCGCGTGAAGGTGCAAGAGAGGTTTTCTGCCGCAAAGGCACAGTCCGAGCAAGAGGCCGAGGGCCTGCGTGCCCAACTGCGCGAGCAGGAACTGATGGCAAAAATGAACCTGTCAGAGGCGGTCGCCGCGGCGGAGCGAGAGCGCGATGAGGCGCGTGCCAAACTGACGAGCGAGCTGGCGGTGCGCGATTCTCGCGAGGAACAGGCCAAGGCGGCACACGAGCTCGAGCTTGCGCAGGCCAAGCGCGCGAGCGATGACCTGATTCGCTACAAGGATGAAGAGATCGAGCGCCTTAAGGACATGAAGGTCCGTCTGTCCACCAAGATGGTGGGCGAGTCGCTCGAGCAGCACTGCGAGACCGAGTTTAACCGTCTGCGCATGACGGCATTTCCCAACGCGTACTTCGAGAAGGATAACGATGCGTCCGAGGGTACCAAGGGCGACTTTATCTTCCGCGAGTGCGACGCGAGCGGCAACGAGGTCATTTCGATTATGTTCGAGATGAAAAACGAGAACGACGAGACCGCGACCAAGCATAAAAACGAGGACTTCTTTAAGAAACTCGATCACGATCGTCGCCAGAAAGGCTGTGAGTACGCGGTGCTCTGCACGCTGCTCGAGCCCGAGAGCGAGCTCTATAACGTAGGGATAGTCGACGTGAGCTATCGCTACGAGAAGATGTACGTGATTCGCCCGCAGTTTTTCATTCCCATGATCACGCTCCTTCGCAACGCCGCCATGGGCTCACTGCGCTATAAGCAGGAGCTAGCGGAGTACAAACAGCAGAATATCGACGTCACGAACTTCGAAGCCAAGATGGAGAAGTTCAAGAATGATTTCGGTCGCAACTACGAGATCGCGAGCCGCAAGTTCCAAACGGCAATCGATGAGATCGACAAGACGATTAGCCATCTGCAGAAAACCAAGGAGGCATTGCTGTCCTCCGAGAACAATCTGCGCCTAGCCAACAAGAAGGCCGACGATCTTACCATTCGCAAGCTCACGTGGGGCAACAAGACCATGAAGGCGGCGTTTGACGAGGCGCGCGGGGCTGCGCCAGAGACAAACGATGAGTCAGCCGAGGCGGATTCGTATGAGGTCGAGGATACCGAGTAAGGCATAGCGTATAGTGCAAAAACGGGGCCGCTGGCGATATTGCCAACGGCCCCGCTTCGTTTCGTTCCAGTATGTTCGACTAGTCCTCGAGCAGGTCTTCGATAAAGCCGACGCGGTAGTTTTTGAAGATGACTTCACCGCCGTCTTGCGTGGCGTCCAGATCGACATCGCCCATGATGCCAAAGTCGTGGTCGCCGTCCTCGTCGGCAAAGATCTGGTGCACGTGCCATACGTGCGCGGTCTTCTCGTCGGACTCATCGATGGAAAACATCGCGGCGCTGCGGGCATCTCCGTCGGTGAGGATTTCCTCGTGCTGCTCATGGTAGGCATCGAGGGCCTTTTGCCAGCGGATCTCGCTCATGCCCCAGTCGTCGTCGAGCTCGCCCAGGTCGCGAACGTGCTCACGGGCGGCAAGGGTCACGCGGCGGAAGAGCGCATTGCGCACCAGCAGCGTGCAGCCGCGGCGGTCCGCCACGACCTCGTCGATGCCCTGTGGCGGCGCGGCATCGAGGGCTGCCGGGTTGCCGGCGTTCTCCCACTCGTCCACCAGGCTCGAGTCCACCGAGCGCACCACAAAGCCCAGCCACGAGATAATGTCGCGCAGGCGCTCGTCGCGCTTCTCGATGGGTACGGTGCGGTCGAGCGAACGGTAGGCCTCTGCCAGGTAGCGAAGCAAAATGCCCTCGGAGCGGGCGATGCCGAGCTTTTGAATGTAACCCTTAAAATCGCTCGCGCTTTCGAGCATATCGCGCAGGACACTCTTGGGAGAGAGCTGGTAGTCGTTTGCCCAGGGCACTTTCTGGCAGTACTTGTCAAAAGCGGCGTCGAGCAAATCCTCGAGCGGCTTTTCGTACGTGACGTCTTGAATGCGCTCCAAGCGTTCCTCATACTCGATGCCGTCGGCCTTCATCTCGGCCATAGCGCGATCGCGTGCGGCGCGCTCCTGTGCGCGCAATACCTGCTTGGGGTCCTCGAGCGTGGCCTCGACCATCGAAATGAGGTCCATGGTATAGGTCTCACTTTCGGGGTCGAGCAGCTCCAGCGCGGCAAGCAAAAACGGCGAGAGCGGCTGGTCGAGCGCAAAGTCCTCGGGCAGGTCGACCGTCAGCGCGTAGTCGATGTCCGGCGCGGCGTCAGCCGGAGCGTCGGGTGCGGGCGGCACCTCGGTGCGCACGACGACGCCGGAGTCGATGAGCGTGGCGAAGATCTCGTCGGCGCGAACCTCAAGCTTGGCCTTCTCTTCGGGGGTCTGCAGGCTTGTCTCGATGAGGTCATGTACGCGGGCTCGGGCATTGCCGCCCTGCTCGACCACACTAATCACCATAGAGTGCGTGATGCGCAGGCGTGGTTTGAGTGTTTCGGGTGGCGTCTCGATCAGGTGCTCAAAAGTTTGCTTGTTCCAGGAGACAAAGCCCTCGGGGGCCTTTTTCTTTTTAATCTTACGGAGTTTTTTGGGGTCGTCGCCCGCCTTGGCCATAAGCTTGGCATTCTCGATCTCGTGCTCAGGTGCCTCGGCGATTACCATGCCCTCGGTATCGAAGCCCGAGCGACCGGCGCGACCGGCAATTTGATGGAACTCGCGGGCGCGCAGGCGACGCATCTTGTAACCATCGAACTTGGTGAGCGCGGTGAGCACCACGGTATGGATGGGTACGTTGATGCCGACGCCGAGTGTGTCGGTGCCGCAAATGACGGGCAGTAGGCCCTGCTGCGCCAGGCGCTCGACCAGCAGGCGATAGCGCGGCAACATGCCAGCATGGTGCACGCCGACGCCGCATCCAAGCAGGCGTTTGAGAATCTTGCCAAAGGCCGTCGAGAAACTCGTTCCCTTTGCCGCTTCCTTAATGGCCTCGCGCTGCTCCTTGCTGGCGATGCCAAAATTGGCGAGCGACTGTGCCGTCGCAAGGGCGGCATCCTGGCTAAAGTGCACGATATAGAGCGGGGCCTCGCCACGGCGCATGGCGAGCTCGACCGTGCCCTCGAGGGAGGTCGTCACATAGTCGTAGCTCAGCGGAACAGGACGCGGGGCATCGACAACCAAGTCGCAAGCAGCGCCGGTGTGCTCCTCGAGCGAGGCGGCGATGGCGGTGACATCGCCGAGCGTGGCGCTCATGAGCATAAACTGCGTGTGGGGCAGGGTGAGCAGCGGTACCTGCCAGGCCCAACCGCGATCGGGGTCGGCAAAGTAGTGGAACTCGTCCATGGCCACGCAGCCCACGTCGGCGCCCTCGCCCTCGCGCAGCGCATCGTTGGCAAGGATTTCGGCCGTGCAGCAGATGACGGGCGCCTTGGTATTGATATGCGTATCGCCGGTGATCATGCCGACGTTATCGCGGCCGAGTACCTGTACCAGGTCGAAGAACTTTTCGCTGACCAGGGCTTTGATGGGGGCCGTGTAATAGCAGCGCTTGCCCTGAGCCATGCCCATAAAGAGCATGCCCAGCGCGACGAGCGATTTACCCGATCCGGTCGGTGTGCCTAAAATGACGTGATCGCCAGCGGCCAGGTCCATGAGGGCCTCTTCTTGGTGATCCCACAGCTCAATGCCACGGTCGCTCGTCCATTCAAAGAAGCGTTCGAAGGCCTGATCGGGCGTGAGCCATGGTTCGGGCTCGCTGCCGTCCTCGGGCTCCCACCAGGTGGGAGAGAGCGCGCCGAGCGAGCCAAACTCGGCTTCGGTTCCCGTGCCGCCCGAGAACGAGCTGGCGGCGCCGGCACCGGAGACGGTGCTGGCGGCGGTATCTGTCGTGGTCTGTGCCATGTGTTTGCTTTCTCTCGCGATTGTCCGCCAACTATTATGGCGTAGCGTCGCATCGATGCGTTCGCAGGCAAGAAAATGCAGGAAATGGGCGTTCTGCCCAGCTGTTTGGTGCAGTTGCCAGCTAAGTGAGTAGACTTTTTGCAATATTGCGAGCACATGGCTTTTGCGCAAAGGCTCTACCTGCGGTTTTAGTATTGGTTATGCGAGTTGTGCTTGGCTATTGCAAAAAAGTCTACTCACTTAGATTTGAGGGTCGTTTGCTGGCGCCTATTTGCGCTTGTTTGCCGAAGCCGCGACCATCAGAGGCCCCTGGGACTCCTGCGGTAAGCGCTTCTTGCCCTTGCGGGCGCGGTTTTTAAAGTTCTCGACGGCCTCTTCCATGCCGAGGGGCACGTAGGTGAGCTCATCGAGATTGTCGGGCAGGTAGCACGCAAGGCTTTGCTCCTGCGCGCGCCCCGCCGTGAGCTGTTCATCGCTGGGCAGCGCGTCGGGAGTGGCGCAAATGCCATAGACGGCGGCACCCATCTCGCGCGTGCGGCGCTCGTATTCGGTCTCGGGATACTCGGGATGGTCGTGGCGAACGTCGTCACTTACCCATAGTGTGTCGTAGCCGGCCGCGGCAAACTGCCCCAGGGCGTAGTCGCGCAATGGCTTGCTGTCGGTGCGCAGCGTGACGGTGGCGCCGGCTGAAAAAAGCGGGCGGTAGAGCATCAGATGGTCGACATGGACGAGTCGTTTTTTGGCGTACTTGGCCTTAGGCTGCGGCGTGGGAAAGTTGATGGTGATGGCATCAAGCTCGCCTGTGGCAAACAGCTGCGGCAACGATGCAGCGCCTCGGGGCAGGACGAGTGCGTTGGTCAGTTCCTGCTCGCAGATTTTCTGTGCGGCATAGGCGATGCAGATGGGCTCCTGGTCCATGCCGATAAAGAGCGTGTTTGGCTCGTGGGCCGCGCGCTCTACAAGGTACGTTCCCTTGCCGCAGCCAAGATCCAGGTGAAGGTGTTCGAAAGACTTGCTGCCTGCGGGCGCACAGGCCTCGCGCCAATCTCCGGCATAGATTTCAGGGTTCGTCTCAATCGCATCGGCGTAGCGCTCCAGGCGCTCTTCGAGCACAAAGTTCTTAGGCGTGCGAACGTGGACGGCTCCCATGAGGCTCCTTGGTCATAAGTATGGAACGCATAGCTGCGCGTTCCGTCAATGGGTTGAAAAAGGGTAGGCATAGCTTGCCCGAAAGATGCGGTGCGGCTCGACGGCGAGTCGTCGGTGCCTACAGGCGCTTGAGAATCACGTAGCGGTTGAGCTCGCCACTGCGACCGTCGGCATGGAAGCGCTCAAGCTCGCGTACGGGGACCTCGCCGCTCTTGTAGAACGTGCGCACGCCGCGCACCAAGTCGGTGATCTGCTGATCGTCAAAGTGGTGGCAATAGCGGTAGGCGTGGCGGTCGTTTTGCCAGCCAATGAGGTGGTCGCCGGCTTCAAACTGCGCTGAATCGTAACCCTCAAACGGCGGGGTGAGCTCGGCGCGGGCCTCGGCTCGAACGGCCTTGCGCGCCATGCGCTCGTCGTTCATAAACTCCCAAAAGCTAATGGCGATGATGCCGCCCGGGCGCGTCTGCCGCACCAGGGCGTCGAGCACGCGTACGCGGTACTCGCACGACGGCACGTGGTGCATAAAGCCAAAACAGACCGAGATGTCGGCGAGCGGGGCGTCGAAAAGCGCGTCAGGCGCCTCGGCGGGGTTGAGCTTCATGAGGGCATCGAGCACGTCGAGTTCCTGGAAGTGCAGGTTGGGAATGCGCAGGGCATGACCGCGTGCATCGATGGCCAGGTCTTGGCACGAGTCGACGCCATAGAACTCAAACGGGCAGCTGGCATCTGCCGAGGAGTTTGCGCCGTCGACGCCCTTGGCGGCAAGTGCGCCGCCGGCGGCAAAGTTCTCGAATCGCATATTGCCGCAGGCGAGATCGAAGACGCGGACGGGATGCTCGATCCTGGCGACGTCGAGCTGCCCGAGCGCGATGTCCATGGTGCGCACCCAGCCGGGCCACGGGGCCTGACGCGTATCGGAAAAGGAGGCGGAGTGCTCGCGATAGAACGTGTTGTTGAGCTGGATGAGCGATGAGGCGAAATCGCGGTTCACGGCGCGGGACCCCCTCCGTTGGCGGTGCGGAATTAACAGTACGACCATACTACCGTTAACGCCGCAACGGGGACAACCAAGCTACGTGTCATTGCTTTGTTTGGACACATTTCCGCAGCTCATATGCACCCGCAACCGCCGGTTGTCAAAAATCTCACTAGAATAGGTGGCATGCTTTTGGCGGTGGCGGATAGATTTTTAACTGTGCAAGGCGCCTTAAGAACAAAAACGGTCCGGCGGCACGGCTGGCATCACATAGGAGGAACCATGAATGTAGAAACTGCGCAGCGGCTCGCCGACCTTCGCCGCAGCAAAGGCTTTAGTCAAGAAGGGCTGGCGCGAAAGCTGGGGCTGTCGCGCCAGGCGGTCAGTAAATGGGAGCGCGCGGAGAGCGCGCCCGATACCGAGAACCTGATCTCGCTCGCCAAACTCTATGGCGTGAGCCTGGACGAGCTCCTCAATCCGAGCGATGAGATCGAGGACGATATCGAGTTTGAGAACGAGGACCGCGCCCGTCAGCGCGAGGCCGAGGCGGCAGAGCGCGCACGCACCCATGAGGCGGCGGCACGCGCCACCGAGGCGGCAACGCAGGCGAGTGATGCTGCGGCCAAGGCGGCACAAGCGGCAAGCTGGAGTGCGCAGGCCGCCAACGCTGCTACGGCGCAGGCGACGAGTGGCGGTGCAGTTGGCTCGACTCCGGTGAAGGGCCCGTTCCAGTCGTTCCCGTATTGGGCCGTGTGCTGGCTGCTGTTCTTTTTGCTGATGTTCCCGTTTGGTGCCGGCCCCTTTGCTGCGCTCATCTTCTTTACGATTCCAATCTATCACTGGGTGGCGCGTGCGCTCGATGGCGATTGGGCACGCGGGGATATTCAGGTTGGTCCGGCACCGGTGACAGCTAGGGCTCAGAATGTTTCCGCTGCGGTTGATGCTGACGTGGCTACCGCGACCACCGCTGAGCCGATTGCCAAAGAGGGTGATGAATGATGAAGCTTTCGCATGAATCCAAGGTACGCTTGGGCGTTGGCGTCGGAGCGTTTGTGCTTATCATTGGACTTGTCTTTGGCATTTCGCGGCTATTGGCTCATTCCGATATGGTGCGTACGACCGGTATTCTATCTGGCCATTTGTCTGATTTTGACGATATGTTTGACGAGGACGATTCCTTGAATAGCGGTAACTATTCCGCTCGGCCTCAGCAACTTTCGAGTGCGACTTTTGATGCCGATGAGTTCCGCTACCTCGATTTCGATATCAATGCGGCTTCGGTGGACGTCAAGGTTGTTGATGGCAACAAGGCTCGCGTTATAGAGCGGGGGCGCGTTGCCGAGGGTATGGATGCCTCCAAGGCCGCGACGCAAAACATCGCATCCGTCGAGGACTCGACGCTCAAGGTTTCCCAGTTTGGAAGTGATGACGGCAAGGCAATCGATCGCTCAGTTACGGTTGAGCTGCCACGCCGTGTTGCCGAACATCTGAAGGGAGTCAACGCGCACGTGGGCTCGGGTGATCTGCAGATTGCCGGTGTCATCTGTGATGGTTTCGATCTTGTCCTGGGTGCGGGAGATGTAGAGTTTTCGGGCAGCGTGACTGATGCGCTCAGCGCTGAAGTCGGTTCGGGCGATGCGACGTTCGAGCTTTACCAGGCCCCCGCGAAGTCGATGGACGTGAGCGTGGACTCGGGCGATGTGGAGATGACGGTTCCGAACTCGACGGGCTTTAAGGCGAGCGTCACCTTGGGCAGCGGCGACTTCGAAAGCGATTTCCTTCCGCTTGGCTACGACGGCGAGACCATTTTGAATCTTGAATTCGATAACGGTGACAAGTCTGCCACGTATCGTTTTAAGGTCGGTTCGGGCGACATGTCGTTTGATTCGGAGTGACATGCGGTTTTCGGAGATCGGTGCATACAGGCGTGCTCTTTGATGAAGGCGCCGGAGCTGCGACGGGCTTCGGCGCCTTTGCCTTTACAATGGGGGCATGGAACAGATTATCTTGAACATACTCGAGGCTCTGCGTCGCGGCGAGACCGTGGACGACAAAGCGCTCGTCAAACTGATACATGCCGAGGCGCGCCGTGAGGGTGCCGACAAACGCGATTTGGCCAAGCGCCGTCTGCTGCCGTTCTACCAGCGGGTTAAACGTGAGGATCCGGCTCGTTGGGCTGCGTGGAATGTCGATTCCGATCTGGAACGTCAACTGCTGCAGGTGCTACGCATGAAGCCGCGCCGCACGGCTTCGGGCGTAGCGACCATTACCGTCATCACCAAGCCGTGGCCGTGCTCGGGCGATTGCCTGTTTTGCCCCAACGACCTGCGTATGCCCAAAAGCTATTTGCATGCCGAGCCCGCGTGCGCCCGTGCGGAGCAAAATTGCTTCGATCCGTATCTGCAGGTGAGCGCTCGTCTGACCGCGCTTTCGCAGATGGGGCATGCGACCGATAAGATTGAGCTCATTGTGCTCGGTGGCACCTGGAGCGACTATCCGGAAGGCTATCAGACATGGTTTATGTCGGAGCTTTTCCGTGCGCTCAATGACGATGCCGTCGCCGGCGTGGCGGCCAACCCCATGTTGGCGCGTCCGGGCATCAGCCGTGCTGAGGCGGGGCGTCTGCTCGACGATGCACCCGCCGATGCGCTGCCGCCGGTGGTGTCGGAGCGCCGCGAGCGCTATCGGGCTGCCGGCATTGCGACAGACGAGGCTGAGCTCGCTGCCGGCGTTGCCGACGAGCAGGAGCGTGTGGATGCTGCCGTGGGCGGCTATAACCGTGCGGTGCGTCGTTTGTACGGCCCCGGTACGCCGTGGGGCGAGGTCACCGAGTGGCAGACGGCAACGATGGAGGAGCTCGAGCGTCAGCAGCGCATCAACGAGACGGCGAAGCATCGCGTGGTGGGACTCGTTATCGAGACGCGCCCCGATGCCGTAACGCCGCAGGCGCTTACGCTCATCCGCCGCCTGGGCTGCACCAAGATCCAGATGGGCATCCAGAGCCTCGACCAGTACCTGCTCGATATCAACGAGCGTCGCATTTCGGTGGGGCAAATCGAGCGGGCGTTTTCGCTTGCGCGCCTGTTTGGCTTTAAGATCCACGCGCATTTTATGCTCAACTTGCTGGGTGCCACACCCGAGGGGGACAAGCGCGACTACGAGCGCTTTATGACCGAGGGGGCCTTTATGCCCGACGAGGTCAAGGTCTACCCGTGCGCGCTCATCGAGGGCTCGCGTCTGGTGGGCTGTTACGAGCGCGGCGAGTGGCGCCCCTATACCGAGGAGGAGCTGCTCGACGTGCTAGCCGATGACATCGTGGTGACGCCGCCGTTCTGTCGCATCAGCCGCATGATCCGCGATTTTAGCTCCGACGACATTATGGTGGGCAACAAGAAGCCCAACCTGCGTCAGCTTGTCGAGAACCGCCTGGCTGCTCGGGGTGACGGTGCGACGGTGCGTGAGATTCGCTATCGCGAGATCAGCACGGCGGGTGCCGACTTGGATGAGCTGACCCTTGACGAGGATGTGGCGTACGAGACGCCGGTGACGCACGAGCGCTTTTTGCAGTGGGTGACGCCGCAGGGCAAGATTGCGGGCTTTTTGCGCCTGTCGCTGCCCGACCATTCGTTTGTTGCCGCGCATGCGGACGAGTTGCCGACGATGCCGGACGAGGCGATGATTCGCGAGGTGCACGTGTACGGCATGGCGGCGCGCGTGGGCGACCAGGGCCAGGCGGCGCAGCATCACGGGTTGGGGCGTTTGCTCGTAGAGCGTGCGTGCGAGATTGCCCGGGATGCGGGTTATGCGCGCATCAACGTGATTAGCGCGATTGGCACGCGCGAGTACTATCGCCATCTTGGATTTTATGACCATGGCCTTTATCTGCAAAAGGAGCTCTAGATGAACAAACCGAGTGTTTCTGCCGGCGTTGTTGCCGGCGTTGCTCTGGGAGCCGCGGCGCTTGGTGCGGCTGCCGTCGCTGTTCGTGCTGCCTGCCTGCAGGTTGCGCGAACCCGCAATGGGTTGGCGCGTGTGAAACGCGTGCACGATGAGGGCGGCGATGAAGTCCGCGTATTGGTGCAAGGCGGTGTCTACCAAAGCGCGAGTTACGTCGGCGAGCGCTGGGCGGAACCCGTCTTTGCGTACTATCGTGCGTTTGACGACGTGTTTGAGGCCGAGGATGCGATGCGTGACGTTTATGGTCACGGTATCAGCCGTATGCTTATGCTAGGTGGCGGCGGGTTTGCCTATCCCAAATTTGCGCTGATGTCGCACGAGGGCCTGCGCATGGACGTTATCGAGTATGACGGAGAGATTACGCGCCTGGCGCGCCGCTGGTTCTACCTAGACGAGCTAGAGCGCGCGGCAGGCGATCGCCTGCGGGTGATAACCGCTGAGGCTCGCTCGTATCTGGGTGTGACGAGTGTGGGCCATCGTCGCTACGACGTGGTCGTGAGCGATTGCTTTGGCGGTGCCGAGCCCGTACGCGAGCTGGCGACGGTTGAGGCGTTGCGTTTAGTGCGGGGCAGCCTGAACCCCGGGGGTATCTACGTTGCCAATATCGTGAGCGCAAACGAGGGGAGCGATGTAACGTTCCTGCGCGACTGCGCTGCCACGGCACTCGAGGTATTCGCCCACGCCTGGGTGGTCCCCTGTGGCGATACAGAGTTCGGCGGCGAGGAAAACTACCTGCTCATCGCCAGCGACGGGAACCATGCCTTTGCCGAAGCCGTGCCCCTTGACGCCGACTTCCTCGGCGCCGTCCTTCACGACTAGCGCGTCTTTCTGCGACCAGTCTTTCTGGGACGGGGGTTTTAGCTGCTTTCGGATGCCGGCTCGCTCCACATCGGGAGCAGTCAATTTGGGACGGGGCTATTTTAGCTATCCCTGCCACTAATCGGCCAAACCTTTCGCTTTACCTGCAAGGGCAGCTAAAATAGCCCCGTCCCAAATTGACTGCTCATATAGTCAGCCCCGTTTTATGCGTGGTCGCGCCAGCTGCGGACACGCTTCTTCATGCCATCTATGTCGAGCACGCCTTCGGCAAAGCCCTTACGCACGAGCTCTTCGGGAACGAACTCATCGTAACGATCAAAGTAAGGCACCTCGCCGGGATAGACGAGCTCGATGGGATCGAAGTCCTTCTCGGCCTCGGCGGCGAGTACCTCAAAGAACGTCTCTTCGTCGGCCTTCATCTTAAACTGCATAAAGTACGGGCGCGACGGGTCGAGTCCGCGAAGGCCCAGCTCCGCGGCACATTTAATCTTGAGCATGCGCTCGAGCGCCAAAAAGGCATAGCTGCCCAGCCAGGGGAAGAGCACCCAGGTGTCGCCGCCCAGGTTAATGAGCGGCCTAGTGCCCGCACCCGAAATCTCGGCCGTATGGCGAGCCTGCGCCAAGCGGGCCCGCGCGTTGCCCATAAGGTATGGATATGTCGCGTGCTCGTTGAGCGCTTTACGCATGCGCTCGAGTACATGCGTGTTGATGTCGCCGGGGCAGTCGCCAAAGTAAGCCGGCACACGGCCCTTGACCTGCGTGGCAAAGACGGTATGGCGCTTCCAGTCCACTTCCTCGACAATCCAGCAGTGCCCGGCGATGGCGATGCGTTCACCGGGCGGTGGGGGATTGACGATCGTGCCCAGTTCGGACGACTCGCTGCGGACGGTGAACTCCTCGTTTTCCTGGAACACGGCGTAGAACTTAAAATTGTTGATGATGCGCTCGCCCGCGAGGCCCACGATGAGTCCGCCGCCCTCGGTGACCTGGATATGGTCGATCTTAATGAGGTGACGCAGCAGCACGCGATAGTCATCGGCTGAGACGCGGTGGAAATAACTGAGCGTGAGCACGCGCTGGGCAAGTTCTGCCGGCGTGAGCTCTCCGGTGCTGGCAAGCGTCGACATAGTCTGGTGATAGAGCAGACTGTAGGGGAGTCGATCGAGCTCGGGCGGCTCGACCCACTTTTCCTCGCGATAGAGTTGTACGAGTGCGATGCCCTGCAGGAGCTTCCACGGAATGGTTTCGGGCATCATCGTGCGCGGCTCGGGCTCTTCCTCGCGCATGACAAACCACATCTCGGGTGGAAGGTCGCGGCGTCCCGTGCGGCCCATTCGCTGCAAAAAGGAACTGACGGTAAATGGCGCATCGATCTGAAATGCACGCTCCAGACGGCCGATATCGATGCCAAGCTCAAGCGTAGAGGTGGTGACGGTCGTCTGTGCCTGCTCCTCATCGCGCATGAGCTCTTCTGCCGTCTCGCGCAACGATGCCGAAAGATTGCCGTGATGGATGAGGAAACGGTCAGGCTCGTGTCGGCTCTCGCAGTAGCTGCGCAGCATGGAACATACGGCCTCTGCCTCCTCGCGCGAGTTGGCAAAGACCAGACACTTGCGCCCGCGGGTGTGTTCGAAGATATAGCCCATGCCGGGATCGGCGTTGTCGGGTGCGGTGTCGGTGGGGTTGAGGAGCGCTTGCTCGGCGGCCCGGGGGATGTCGACTTCGCCCTCGGGGGCCGAGGAAGTGCAGCGGTTCCCGGAGCTAGCCTTACCCTGTGCCCGTTTGCGACGTTGACGGCGCTTGTCCTGTGTGGGCTGTCCGCTGTGGCACGTGCCTTGGGTGTCGGCCGGCAGCGCCGTGGGTGCCGCTGCCTCAATGCGCTCGGAGGCAAGCACTTCGGCCTCTTGAGGACCCATGCTCTCGAATCCCCGCTGCTGTGCCTGGGGACCCGAGTTGTAGAAGTGCTCCATGGAGATGCGCCACACGCGGCGCGGTTCCTCAAAACGGGGGATAACGCAGTCACGTCCCGTTCCCTGTGAGAGAAAAGCGCCCGTGCGCTCAGGGTCGCCGATGGTGGCCGAAAGGCCAATGCGTCGAGGCTGCACGCCGGCCATGCGCGAGAGTCGCTCGATAAGGCAGAGCGTCTGCCCGCCACGGTCGCCGCGCATGAGCGAGTGGACCTCGTCGATGACCACATAGCGCAGGTCGCAAAACATGCGCGGGATCGCCATGTGCTTATGGATCAGGAGCGCCTCGAGTGACTCGGGCGTAATCTGCAAGATGCCGCTCGGCTTTTTGATGAGCTTAGCCTTGTGCGACTGTGAGACATCGCCATGCCAGTGCCAGACAGGGATATCGGCCTCTTCGCAGAGGTCGTTAAGGCGGACGAACTGATCATTGATGAGCGCCTTGAGGGGGCCGATGTAGAGGGCGCCCACGCTCGCGGGCGGCTTCTCCCAAAACTCGGTCAGGATGGGAAAGAAGGCCGCCTCGGTTTTGCCGGAAGCCGTGGATGCCGTCAGGAGCACATTGTCTTGTGTGTTAAAGATGGCATCTGCCGCCGCAACCTGAATGGAGCGCAGACTCTCCCAATCGTGGGAGTAGATGAAGTCTTGGATAAACGGGGCGTAGCGGTCAAAGGCGTTCACGGGGCCTCCTTTCAAAAGCGAATCTCTCAACGCGGCGGGCAGTGGCTTGCTGCATGACTGCTTCAATGTTTGCCCAGATAAAACCTGCCAAAATAAACCTGTCCCTTTTTGGCAGGTTAGATGGCGAATTCGGCGAAGTTGCGGTCGGCGCCTGCGGTGCCGGTGTCGTCTGTTGCGGCTGCTGGCGCGTCACCGCCGACGCTTTGCAGCAGCTCGGCCACGTTGGCGTTGGGGTTTTGGCATAGGATGTCGAGCAGCTCGATAAAGTCACGAATGACTTCGCGCGGCGTCAGATGCGTGTCGGCTCCCACGCGACCGAACTCAATCTTGAGGAAGTCCACCAGGTCGCTCTCGGTAAGCGTGGGCGTCCAGCCAAAGTAGCCGGCGTGAATTTGCATGAGTTTTTCGATCAGCACCAGCAACTCTTCGTAGGTGAGTGGCTGCAGACGGATGATGGGCGCGAGCATGTCCTTAAGGTCCTCGCGTGCAAAGCGGCCCTGAGCGAGTCGGCTGCGCAGGGCCTCGTAGGAGAACACGCCGCGGCGGCGGTCTTCGATGGAGGTTGGCGTGCCGCCCATGATCATGCCCAGGTACTGCGCCTTGCCCTGGAGCGTGTCGTTGTACATGGTCAGGATCTTCTCGTAGTTGTATTGGCGCGTGATCGCGTTGGGAATCTTATACAGATTCACGAGTTCGTCGATGAGCACCAGCATGCCCTTGTAGCCGCTGCAGACCAAAAAGCGCGCAATGAGTTTAACGTAGTCGTACCAGTCGTCATCGCTGATGATGGTCGAGGAACCCAGTTCGGCGCGAGCCTCGCTCTTGGTGCGGTATTCGCCGCGGATCCATTTGGTTACGCGGCTCATGGCCTCTTCATCGCCCTCGGATACGGCCGTGCGGTAGCGGCGGAGCATGCGGGCGAAGTCGAAGCCGTGGACCATCTCCTCGAGCGGGGCCAGTTGGGCATTGACGACCGACTCGTCGACGTCGGCACACGAGGCGACCCAGCGATCCAGAATAAGGTTGACCGCACCGCCCTCGGGGCGCGTCTTGGTCGATATGTTGCGGATGAGCTCACGGTAGGTGGCAAGGCCCTGCCCCTGACCGCCCTGCAGGCGGCGCTCGGGCGACAGGTCGGCATCGGCGACGACGAACCCCTCGCCCATGGCGTGCGTGCGGATGGTCTGGAGCAAAAAGCTCTTGCCTGCGCCGTAGCGACCGACCAGAAACCGGAAGCTCGCGCCACCGTCGGCGATGAGACTCAAATCGGTGAGCAGGGCGCGGATCTCGACCTCGCGCCCTACGGTGATATAGGGAAGGCCGATGCGCGGGACCACACCGCCCTTGAGTGAGTTGAGAATGACGGCAGCGACGCGCTTGGGCACGCGGGGTGCTGCGGATGCGGTATCACTCATGGTCTAGGTATCCTCTCACGTCTGCTTCGTAATCCTCGATAATTTGCGGTCCTGCCGCGCCGAACTCGATAACGGTGTCTCCCACCAGGTCAAAGAGCGTCTCGTTGATGCTGTCGACGAGCATATCCTCGCTCTGGCCCGACCTCTCCACTGCCGATGTCGCTTGCGCTGTGTTTTGCTCGAGGAGCGCGCGAAGAAAGGCATCTTCGGCGGGCGCGAGTTTGTTCGTAGCTTCGGCAGACGCGGGCGTTACGGGTGCGGGCGCAGACACGAGGAGCGGTGCCATGACGCCAAACTCTTCGGCGGAGACAGTCGGCTCGTCGGGTTCGTCTTGCTGAATGGTCATCTCGCCAGGTTCGGCAGTCATGCCGGGCGCAGGCTCGCGGCCCGGCTGCTCGATAAGCGTTGCCTCGGCTTCCACGGGCGTGCCGTCCTCGCGCTCCTCATCAATCAAAAGCGCTTCACGCGTTTGCGCGGCGGCGCTCCGAATGTGCCCCAGCTGGCTCAAATCGATATCGATCTTGACGGGCTGGTGTGCGGCATCCCACGAAAGCCATGCCACGATCTCGTCATCGATGATTTTGGCCAGATATTTGGGGACCTTCTCCTCCTTCAGGGGGTGGGCGGGGGCTAGGGCCAGGCGCAGACGTTGGTCGCAGGCGCGCATCATCTCACCAAGCTTGCTGCTCTTTTGCCTGCTGCCGTGAATTCGCATGCATTCCCAAAAACCGTTTTGGCAGCGGTAGATATGAATGGGGTCAAGACGGTATTCGCAGTCCTCGTGGCGCTCGGGCGCAAAGAACACGGCCGAGGCAAACATGGTATAGGGCATGGCCGTCTCCTCCCCAAACAAGCTCGCCACGATACCGGTCTTTCGATGCGTGTCATAGTAGCGCGCCATGCGGACGTACACGGCACATGCCACGTGGCGTAGGTCGCGATGGTGGCTGCGATCGAGTCTTGAGTTATCGAGGTTATACGTGGAGAGGGCGTTGATAGCGGCCATGAGTCGCTCCTCGCCCGCCTCGTCGGGCGGGAGGGGGAGCGTAGGCTCGGAGGTCTTGCGACGCGCAGGCGCCAGGTCCGACGGCGTCGGTGCAGGTGCAAGGTCTCGAGCCGCGCGCCGCAGCTCGATAAGGGCGTTATCGAACATGACGGTTTTAGAGTCGCGAAGCAGTTTGGGGTCGAGCCCGTGGAAAACGGCGTAATCTTGCAACCACACGCGTGCAAACCGGTCGATGCCGGGCTCGAAGGCACGATAGGCGTTCCAAAAGGCCTTGATCTTGCTAAAGCCATCGAGTGGGTCATCTACGCCAATGCCGCAGATCAGCTCATAGAGATACAGGAAGGCAAAGGACGTAGACGTTTCCTCGACAGTTCCGCGGCGCACTTGGGCACGCCAGGTAAAGTAGCCGCGCAACTGTCGATCGCTCATGGCATTGTAGGTGGGAAAGTACGACTTAAAGGTGCCGTTGTAGGGACAATCGTCCTCGAAGTCGGCCATCAGCAGGCCTTGGCGGTAAAAGAGCTCCGCCTCCGATAGCCAACGTCCCGCGCCGCCTTTGGGATCATCTTGCCAGCGCGATATCTCGCGCATCTTGCGGTACTGGTCGGGGAGGAAGTTCTGCATCTGTCGACCGGTCTTGAGAATCGGCTCGTCAGCATAGATTTCGTTTGAGAAGTGGGCGGACTGATGGGTCCGGGCCTCGGCCATAATGCGCTCGATGAGCATCTTGACGTCCTGGTCGGCCACCGCTTCTCCTCTCCTAACGCAGCTTCGGTGACCTCATATCATAGCACAGCATCAAACAGGTGTTCGAGAAACCGCTACGTAGATAGATTTAGAACAAGAGGGCGTAGATGACCGCCACGACGACGGAGGGGAGCATGTTGGCCGTGCGGAAGGTCTGAGGTCGAATAAGGTTAACCCCAACACAGAAGATGAGCATAGAGCCCACAAGCGAAAGGCTGTCGAGGGCTGCGGTGGTCATGATGGGGGAGAGTGCGCCGGCAAAAAGCGTGATCGTGCCCTGGAATACGGCAACGGGCAGGGCCGAGAAGATGCAGCCGCGGCCAAGCGAGGCCGTCATGGTGCAGACGATGATGCAGTCCAGCGCGCCCTTCAGGGCAAGCGTGGACCAGTCGCCGAGCAGACCGTCCTGAATCGATCCTACGATGGCCATGGCACCGATACACACGGTGAGCGATGCTGAGACAAAGGCGTTGGTAAACTCGTTGTCGCCTTCGCTGCCGGTTTTGCGCTTGAGCCATTCGCCGAGGTTCTCGATGGCGGCCTCCAGGTTGATGGCCTCGCCGATGAGCGAACCGAGGGCAAATGAGACGATAAGCATGGTGGTGCCGGTGGTCGCCAACGCCTCTCCATCGATAACGAGCATCTTTTGCATGGTGCCGCCCAGGCCGATAAACAGAACACACAACCCCGACGCCTTCATGAGCGTGTCTTGGATGCGAGGCGTAATGAAGCGCCCGCCCATAAGGCCAAGCAGACCGCCCGCGATCAAAAGCGCGACGTTGATGATCGTTCCTAAACCCGGCATGAACCCTCCTGTAATTGATGCCAACGCGGCAATCGTAGCAGAACGGGGAGGGGCGCTCAGTATCCGAGCCAAGCGACGGTTAGCGGTCTAGGACAGGATGGGGCTAAAGTCGAAGCGCAGCGTCATGAGGTGCTGTGGGGATTCGATGGCTGCGGCAATGATGTCGGCATCTCGTGCGCGATCGAACCCTTCAAGTTCCATTTGATAGGGGACGTCTTCTTGGATACCGATGCGACGAGGAACCAAAAGCTTGGTTCCGTCGAATTCTTCGGTTCGCGTTCCGTCTGCTGCAACGGAATAAAGGTGTAACTTGGCGGTCGTTGTGGCATCAAGTGCCGAGATAGCTTGGATATCGTTCGATGCGCTCTTTGCTCCCACTGCTGTAAGTGCCGTAGGCGCGACGACTTCGCCCGAAGGCAAAAAGACGAGCTCGACGGTGTTGGGGAATGCGATGAGGATATTTTTGCGGCGGGGCGCATTGGCAGCGACTGGCTCAATGCTTGCAGCATCGACGGTTTCCGTGTGGTCGAGCGCGACCATCATGCAACAGTTGCCTTCGTCGACACTTGGGGGAGCGGCAAAGTCCAGGCCGTCTTTCGGTTGGGAATCGCCTAGTTCGGTGGCGCTGCCGCTTGGCTTCTCGAGAGGAACCGCAGCGTTGTCTTCTGATGATGCATCGTCAACATGTGCCGGTGCGTCTGCGACCTCGTCTTTGGGGGATTTGTCATTATCGCTCGATATAGGAGCGGCAATCTCGACGGACCCCACTCCGTGCCATGTCATTTGGAGCAGCGCCGGATCGGCGAGAATGCGCTGCACGCCCGGCTCCTGGGCATCGATATTGATGGGGGCGGGTTCTGATCCGCGCGTGAGGTTAAGCGAGCCCTTCTGCCTGGTGCTTTGAGCCTTTTGGTCGTCCGCGTCGCCAGCGTAGAACAGCAAAGGCGCATCTCCCGTTGCGATGGCTTCGGTGTCCGCCTTGGTCAGCCGCAGCGACGCCGTAAAGGAGATGATGGGCTGCGCGCCATCGGCATTCGAGGGAACGCAGCCCAGGCATACACCCCCTTCTTCTTCATGGGCCGCGCTGTCGAAGACGACCTTTGCCCCGTTCGCCGAGTCATCGACCGAGGCAATATCGATGCGCAGCTCTAAGTCGCATGGGTCGCCATCGGCGTCGACTGCAGCCGATTTCCATGTGCAGATGGCGCAACCTGTCTGGGGGCCGTTCTCCTTGTCCGGTCGCTTGATATCCACGACTATCGAGTCGACCGCATTGCGGTGAAGGCATCCCGAGGTTCGGACCGTGGCATGTGCGAGCGAAAAACGTTGGCAGGCGACGATACCCGACGAATTCGCCGCGGGGTTCAGAGCTTGCGGTAAGGAGCTTGCCGTGGCGGGCGTCGCCCAAGCGGCGAGAGGCGTACCGCTCGCCAGTGCGCTGCAGAGCGCGGCAACGGGCAAAAGGTTTTTGGGTGCCATGGTTCTCCTATCTATTCCGCGTACTCCGGTCGTGCTTGGCTATTGGTTGCGTTTGATGTGCAGGCCAAGGCACGTCAGTCCTGCTCCCACCGTGGCGACGCCTACCGCAATGAGTTGCCGGGTGTCGCTCGTCTGGACGAGCGGCTCGTGACGGCTGCCGCGATTAAGGCCCGAAAGATCGACGGTCACTTCTGTGGCCGCTTGCGCTTGCTCTTGTTGAGCAAAGGCCATTGCGGGTGCGGACGCCAAGATGCCGACGATGGCGGCCAGTGCAATCGCCTTAGGACGTGGCGTGCGCACCGGGCTCGACCGTCCAGGTGATGCTTGCCACTTGATCTCCCGTACCGGTGGCGTGGTAGATGTCACGCGTGACGCGGGCGACGTGGCCACTCACATTGAGCCTAATTTTGTCCGTTCCGTCGGCAATGTCCTTGTACTTCATGTCGAAGCTTGCGTCTTGGGAAAGATCGAGGCCCGTAGTCTGAGTCGCCGAGCTGGCATCCTTTTCTGCCGTATCGGGGCCAACCTTAAAATCGATGGAGTTCTGGGCCGAGCCCGTCTTTGCGTCTGCAACGATTGTCCAGTCGTTCTTGGCCGTGACCTTCATGTTGGTGACGTGGATGCCATATGCCGAGAGGTTGTCGATGGTAATCGTATTGTCGGAGGGTCCTACAAGCGTTCCGTCGGCTTTGGCGGCAAAGGGGATGACCGTTGGCGCCTTAAACGAAACATTGCTAATGTCGGCCTTCACCGTCACATCGGTGGTTCCAACGCGCACCTCTGCCATGGCCGCCGTTGGCGCGGCGCCCATCGCAAGTGCGAGCGTAAGCCCTGCGCCCACGGCGAGTGCCCTGGCTCCGCTCAGGTTCATGGGTGTGTTCATAATCGATCCTTTCTGCTCGTCACGGACTGTTTCCGTGATGGTTGGACGAATGGGGACAGGGTGCTGCCCCTGCGAGCGCGTCGGCCACTAGCCTTCTGCCTGTGCCACCCGCACTTTGACGCGCGTCGGATTGCCGTGGGTGTCGTAGGTCTTGGCATCGAGTGCCTGAATCTCGATATATGCCTCGCCTTCTTGGATATCGCCGGCGGGGCAGGTCTCAACCGTCTTGCCGGCTTCGACCACACCGGACTCATAGATGGTCTCGTCGTTTTGAATCACGCGGAAGCGCTGGGGAAACTTGTTGTCTTGGACGTTTTGCACGTTGACGCGCAACTTGCCGCCTTCCTGCAACTGTGCGACCGGCGCGACCGAGATCGTCATCATGTTGTCGCGGACGATGGCGTCGAGCTCATCCTGGATTTCTTGGCGCGATTTACCTTCTGCCGTCGTGACTGAGGCGCCCGCTTCGGGCACGGGCTGCGACTGCCAGGCGTATAGCCCTACGGCGATGAGGGCGCAGACGACAGCCAGGCAGACAACGACGAGTTTCTTGCGACGCCCCAGTCCTGCAAGGCGGGGCGGCTTCTTCGCACTCATGCGGCGTCCTTGGTGGTGTAGACACGTGCGAACGTGGACGGGTCCGCTCCAAAGAGCATGTGAAGCATCAGGCGGCGCGAGTAGATGAGCTCGTCGAAGTCGTGAGGGAGCTCGATGTTGTGGATACGCGCGATGTGGTGGGCGAGCGCCGAGAACGACTCGGGGTCGCAGATCACATCGGTGGTGACGTGGTAGACCTCCGTACCTGGAAATGCATCTTCGTCGAAAGGCAAGAGATAGGGGTCGTCATCGACTTCGATGGCGAAACCGTATTGGGGCCAGTAATATGCCATGGAAACCTCCCTGCTCTGGGGCCAAAACTCCTATTGGTTTGGCTGTCGATGCCGACCGTATCAGCCGCAACTTGCCCAATAACTAACCAATTGCTTGACGAGCCGATATCCCCGCAGGTAAAAGCATGTGAAAAAAATCTCAACTATTTTTGACTGATAAATGCACATGTTGTGGCTGCGCGGCAACGTGTGGCAAAAGCATCGCTTGTCTCGAAAATTCCGCCGTTCGCCGAATTGCGCGAACGTTAAAAACGTCAATTATGGAGACGGTCTCGAACATGTCGGTGAAACGATGCGGTAACATTTCCCTGCAAACACTGTAGTTAGCTAAAGGGGGAGTTCGCGTGTCTGCAACCATCAAACCCTTCACCGACGAGTTCGAAGAGTATGGTCGCGATGAGTCTCGCACATCGGGCGAGGCCTCGAGCATCTCGTTTCCGACAACGGAGGACGAGGTCCGCGCCATTATGGAAAAGCTCCATGCCGAGCGTGTCCCGGTGACGGTTCAGGGCGCCCGGACCGGTCTTGCCGCCGGCGCCGTGCCTCATGGCGGTCACATTCTCAATACTTCCCGCATGAATCGCTACCTAGGCATTCGCCGCGATGAGCAGGGCCGCTTTCTTTTGCGCGTGGCGCCCGGCGTCGTGCTGTCTGAGCTGCGCAAGCAACTGGGCAAGAAAGTGCTGCCGACTGCCGGCTGGGACCAGGCATCGCTTGAGGCCTACGAGGAGTTCCAGGAAGCTCCCGAGCAATTCTTTCCTACCGATCCCACCGAGGCATCTGCCTGCCTGGGCGGTATGGCGGCATGCAACGCTTCCGGCGCCCGTAGCTACGCTTACGGCCCCATGCGCCCTCACGTCACGGGCCTTCATGTCGTGCTGACCGATGGCGACCTGCTCGAGCTTCACCGTGGCGAGGTTTTTGCACAGGGTCGTCGCCTTTCGCTCGTTACGGTGCAGGGCCGCACGCTCGAGCTCGACCTTCCCGACTACACCATGCCCAAGACCAAAAATGCTTCGGGCTATTTCGTTGCTGACGATATGGATGCCATCGATCTGTTTATCGGTGCGTGTGGAACACTCGGCGTCATCACCGAGCTCGAGATTGCCCTGCAGGCGGCGCCTACGGTCGTTTGGGGCGTGAGCTGCTTCTTTGACAGCGAAGACAAGGCCGTGTCCTTCACCGATTCTGTACGTCCCGTCCTGTCCCACGCGGCTGCCATCGAATATTTCGATGCGGGCGCCCTGGATATCCTGCGTCGTCAGCGTGAGCAGTCGACCGCGTTCGCCTCGCTGCCGGCGCTCGACAAAGACGCCAAGGTCTGTGTCTACGTGGAGCTCGACTGCGACGACGAAGCCCAGACGACTGAGGAGCTGTATCACTTGGGGTGGGTACTGGAGCTTGCGGGCGGCAGCGACGATGCGACATGGGTCGCGCGCACCGAGGTCGATCGCGAGTGTCAGCGATTCTTCCGCCATGCGGTGCCCGAGAGCGTCAACATGCTCATCGACGAGCGTCGCCGCACGGACCCCACCATTACCAAGCTGGGGTCGGATATGTCGGTGCCCAACGCACGTTTGGCCGATGTCATCGCCCTTTATCGCCGCACGTTGGCCGAAAGTGGGCTTGAATCTGCCGCCTGGGGGCACATCGGTAACAACCATCTGCATGTGAACATTCTGCCGCGCGATGCGCAGGATTACCGCCGCGGCGGAGAGCTCTTTGCCCAGTGGGCTTCCGAGGTCACGGCCATGGGCGGCGCCGTCTCCGCCGAACACGGCGTCGGCAAGATCAAGGCGGGCTTCTTGGAGACGATGTACGGTCACGAGGCCATGGTCGAGTCGGCGCGGCTCAAGCTCCAGCTCGATCCTGCCGGGCAGTTGGGCCGCGGTAACCTGTTTTCGGAGAAGCTCTTGGATGAGCTCGTCCAGAAAGGGGGCGCGTGAAGATGAGCGATTTCCATATGGTGGTGTGCGTCAAGGCGGTGCCGGGCAGCACCGAGGTCAAGATGGACCCCAAGACCAATACCATCGTGCGCGATGGCAAGCAGGCGGTCATTAATCCCTTTGACGCGAGCGCTTTGGAATGCGCGCTGGCGCTGAAGGACGACTTTATCGGCTTTGGCATGGACGTGCGCGTAACGGTGGTGTCGATGGGCATCCCCGCGACTGAATCGCTATTGCGCGACTGCATCGCCCGAGGCGCCGATGACGCACTGCTGCTAACCGATCGCGCCTTTGCAGGTGCCGATACCCTGGCAACCACCTATGCCCTCAAGTGCGGCATTGAGGCGCTCGACGAGGACTTCGACCTGCTCATCTGCGGCAAGATGGCGGTGGACGGCGATACGGCCCAGATTGGTCCCGAGCTTGCCGGTGCCTTCGAGATTCCCTGCGTGACCGACGTGAGCTGCGTGCAGAGCGCGGGCTTTACGACCTGTGGTTCACTGGCGCTTGTTCACGGCTGCGATGCCGGCGAGGAGACGGTCTATCTTGAGATGCCGTGCGCGATGACGACTGCCAAGGAGATTGGCCAACTGCGTATGCCGAGTATCGCCGGTATTCGTGCGGCCGAGGAGGCGGACGTGCGCGTGGTCAACGCTGCCGACGTGAACGCCGACCCCGCGCGCTGCGGTCTTGCCGGCTCGCCGACACAGGTCGTGCGATCGTTTGTGCCCGACCGCAACCAAACGTGCGAGGCCGTTGACGGAACGGCGTCCGAGCAGGCGGCGAAACTTGCCAAGATTATCGAGGGGATGGCATAGATGAGCGGACTGATTATCGATAGCGAAGCCTGTATCGGCTGTGGTCGCTGCGTTCGCGCCTGTGCCTCAGGCGGCATCGTAGTGGAAGGCGAGCGGCCCAACCGTTGCGCCCGCGTAACCGACGGCTGCATCCTATGCGGCGGGTGCGTCGACGCTTGCCCCATCAATGCCATTTCGATCGAGCGCGACGAGGCCGCCGGCGCGGTTGACCTCGATGCATATCGAGACATTTGGGTATTCGCGCAGACCGACGAGCACGATACGGTGGCTCCCGTTGCCTTCGAGCTCATGGGCAAGGGCCGCGAGCTTGCGGATGCACGCGGCTGTCGCCTGGTGGCGCTGGTCGGCATGGGCCCCGAGGGTTCTCTCGGTGACCTGGAGCATCTGGTTTGCGCCGGTGCAGACGAGGTCCTGATCTGTCGCGACGAGCGTCTGCGCCAGAACGATGTGGAGGTCTACGCTCGCCTCATCTGCGATTTGGTGGCAGAGCGCAAGCCCGAGGCCATTCTGTACGGAGCGACCGCCTTTGGCCGCGAACTGGCACCCGGCGTTGCCGTGCGTTTGCAGACGGGCCTTACGGCTGACTGTACCGTGCTTTCGATGGATACGGAGACGGGGCTGCTGCAACAGACGCGTCCGGCGTTTGGCGGCAACCTGATGGCCACCATCGTCTGCCCCAATCATCGTCCCCAGATGGCAACGGTGCGCCCCGGCATCTTTAAGGCGCCCGACTTTGACTACGGCCGCTCCGGCACGATCACCCAGATAGCACTTGCGGATGATGCTAAGGCTCGTGTCGAGATCTCGATTCCCGCCGAGGAGTGGGGACAGCAGGCTTCAATCGCCGATGCCGAGCGCCTGGTCGTGGTAGGTCGCGGCATTGGTTCCAAGAAAAACCTGCCGCTGATGCGAAGGCTCGCCGAGACTCTGGGAGCCGAGCTTGGCTGCACGCGACCCGTCGTGGAGGCCGGCTGGTTGGAGTATCGCCATCAGATTGGCCAGACGGGCGTATCGGTTTCGCCCAAGATGCTTGTGAGTATCGGTGTTTCGGGCGCCATCCAGCATCTTGCCGGCATCGGTGGGGCGGAATGCATTATCGCCATCAACGAGGACCCGGATGCCCCCATCTTTGGTGCTGCCCAGTACAAGGTTGTCGGTGATGCCGTCGAGGTCGTCGAGGAGCTGCTAGCCCAGCTTGAGCGCTAGGCGCGCGCCAGCCAGTCGCGCATCTCTTCCCTAAGACGGCTCCAGGCTGCCTGTGTGGCGGGGTCGGTAAAGGGCTGCGTAATACCAAAGGGCGCGTCGAGCAGGCGGTAGATATCGCCCTGCTCGCGCGCCAGCGCGCGGCTCGCCGGATAGACGAGCTCAAACATAAAGCAGATGAGTCCTACCAGGTAGTCCGCGGGCTCGTCGCGTTCATCACGTGCGACGCAGCGGTGCTCGTCAAAGGCGGCCAACGTCGGCGCCGAGAAGTGGCTGGCGAGAAATGCGTCCTCATCCACCTTGAGGATGGTGTCGACGGTGCTGTCGGCGATGGTGCGCATAATGTCGATTTTGTCGCCATCGCGCACGATATCGCAGAAGCACCGTGTACGCTCGTCGAGTTGTGCCGGCAGGCGAAAGTCACTGTGATAGGCGATGCTCGCGCGGATGAGCTCGTCTTCTGCCGGGCTGTCGATAAAGTCGCGGATACTTGTTGCCGCGGGCGCGTCTGCAGGGTTTTTGCCAAAGAGGACCTCGAGGCCCAACTTCGCATGGCTCATGCTCTCGGCATCCCTAAACGTGTCCCAGCGTCGCAGCTGCTCAAAGCGGCCCATATCGTGCAACAGCCCACAAAGCCACGCCAGGTCAATGTCCTGCGGTGCCCAGTCCTGCTTGCGTGCCACGGCATCGCATGCCTCGGCAACGTGGTACGTATGCTCGATTTTGAGCGCGATACGCGGATTGGCGGCATCGTAGGCATCGGTGTAGGTCCTGAAGGCCGCGATTGCCCCCGTTCGATCGATAGCTGTCATAATGACTTCCTAAAAAGCTGTGTCTTTCTGTGTCTTTCGATCCGGTGGCAATTGTAGGTGAACTCGGTTGCCGCCGGGCGATGATTCTGCCATGTCGTCGAATGCGGCTCGGAAAGCTTGTCGGGACGAGGAACGCCATGGTGCTCAAAATCGTTAAAACCGTCTGGCCGGTGATGCTTCCCAATGTTGCGATAGGTGCGCCGTTGTCGATATTCCCACCGCTATTGCGGGTTTTGTCTGCACATCGCTCTTTATTTGCCTGCTCTTTTCGCAGCGGCTGTCGGCGTCGTTGCGGTGGCAATCAAGACAAAGTCGATGTTGTGGTGCTGCGTCTCGGGTATCGGGCTCTATATCGTTTTGAGCCTCGTATAGGAGTGGGGTGCGTTTAGCGTCCGGGCCCCACGAATCGGATTTCTCACCGAGCCGGTCTGCTTCTTCTGGTACCATGGTCAAACTTTACTGTAGCAAAGCATGACGTGGGCTTTTGTCCTGCGTCGGCGGAAATGGGGGTTTCATGGCACAGGAAGCGATCGCCAACGAGCAAAAGAAATTCAAAGTACCGCGCATTCCGGGTGACATCATGATCTACCCGATGATCGTCGGCCTTTTGCTCAATACCTTCTGCCCGCAGGTCTTCGAGATCGGCGGCTTCTTTACCGCCGCCTGCCGCGGCGGTTCCAATACCATCGTCGCCGCGATCCTGTTGTTCGTGGGTGCCGGCATCAGCTTTAAGTCCACGCCGGGTGCCATCAAGACCGGCATCGTCGTACTGATTCCTAAGCTTGTGGTGGCAGCCGTGCTGGGCTTGAGCGTTGCGTATTTCTTTAATGACAACTTTTTGGGCCTGAGCTCGGTTTCCATCATCGGCGGCATTACGTTTTGCAACATGGCGCTCTACACGGGCATCATGGGCGAGTTTGGCGACGAGTCCGAGCAGGGCGCCGTGGGCATCCCGTTCTTCACGGCGGGCCCTGCGGTTACCATGATCATTCTTGGTGTCTCTGGTCTTGCCAACATTCCCGTTGGCACCATCATCGGTTCCATCCTGCCGCTCGTGATTGGCATGGTTTTGGGCAACCTCTTCCCGTTCATCAAGAACCTGCTGGTTCCCGGCACCAATCCTGCGATCGCCGTCATCGGATTTCAGCTCGGTGCGTCTATGAGCCTGTCGAGCTTTATCACCGGCGGCATTTCCGGCATCTTGCTGGGCCTTGTCACGTTGTTTGTCGTCGGTCCCATCACCTTTGCGTTCGAGCGCCTGTGCGGCGGTAACGGCAAAGCCGCCGTGGCTTGTTCCACCATCGCCGGCACGGCTATGACCACGCCGGTTGCTCTTGCCGAGGTCGCGCCGCGCTATGCCGATCTTGCGCCCACCGCATACGCTCAGATCGCCACCGCCGTCATCATCACGGCAATCATGGCTCCGATTCTGACCGGTTGGGTCGATAAGAAGTTCTGCCAGGGCAAGGAAGACCTGTCGCCCGCCGGTGTCGAGGCCATCGAGGAAGCCGTCGCGGCCGACATCGATGGCGAGTAGCCATCGGCGCCCATCAATGATGCTGGCGTGCAACTCGCGCCGTGAGAGCGCCCGGGCGCTCTGGTATTATTCCCTCATTCCCCTCTGGATTGGGGGAGTTATGGTGATGCGTGCGGCTCGGAGAAGCGCTGTCGGTTTGATGATGGGGAGATGGGCCTGGTGGTTAAGGCGCTCAAGATTGAGATATTCCTGCTAAGCATGATTGTTCTTATCGGGCTTGCCGTGCGGAGCCGTCGCTCCTTGTTCTCGAGCACCCAGCAGCTATTGTTTAGCATGCTTGGCTACACCTCTGCCGCGTACATATTCTTCGATATGATCTGGGTGCTATTGGATGGTGTGGACGGCACGTTGGGCATTGCTGTCAACTGGATTTCCAACGCGGTTTCGTTTTCGCTCTTTGCCATCGTGTGTCTCATTTGGTTTATCTATTCCGAGACGGTGCAGGGTTCTCGCCTTTTGGCCTCGCGCTATAGGGTGGTGCTTGTAGCGTCGCCTACGGTTCTGGTGGTCGTGCTGGCGTTTACCAGTTACTGGACGCACGCCCTGTTCTATATCGATTCGCAGGGCGTGTATAGTCGCGGCTCTGCTTATATGATCCAGCCCATTGTCAGCTACTGTTACGTTATACATACGTCCCTACATGCGTTTGTGCAGTCTCGCAGGGTCGAGAGCCTGCAGACGAAGACCATCTATCGAACCTTGGCATTTTTCGCCATTCCGGCCCTGGTGTGCGGTACCTTTCAGGTTGTATACTCGTTGCCCGGTCTTTGTGTCGGCATAATGATTAGCATATTGCTGCTCTACATTGTCTTCCAGGAGCAGCTCATCTCGACCGACCCGTTGACTGGCCTCAACAATCGCAACCGTTTTGAGACCTATATACTGTCGCTCTTCTCAAATGTGGATCAGGCCGAAGACGTTTATCTGCTTGTGATGGACGCCGACGGCTTTAAGCAGATTAACGACCGCTATGGACATGTGGAGGGCGACCATGCTCTTCAGGTCATATCCGCTGCGCTCAAAGAAGTCTGCTCGGCGTCTGGTAGCTTTATCGCGCGTTATGGCGGCGATGAGTTCGTGGTGCTTCAAAAGGCGATAGCGGAGCAGGATATCTTGCATCTGTGCGCGGCAATCAACGACGAGCTCGCGCGCGCCGAGGTTCCGTATCTGTTGCGGATGTCCATCGGCTACGCACGGGTTGGTGATGGCGTCGATACCTGGCAAGACTTGCTCCGTGCTGCCGACGCGGAGCTCTACCGCGTAAAGCGCGAGAAGAAGAAAGTCGGCGTCCAGATACGCTAAAAAAGGGGGGCGCACGACCGTTGCGATGGTCGTGCGCCCCTTCTGCGCTTTCGGGGACTAGTATCGGCTGTCGAAGATGCGCCTCGTCTTTTTCTCGGAGCGCGGCAGCTCACCAGGCGCGGCGTGGCATCGCCATGGTTTTCGATGGGGTTAAACGCGTCTGCGGCCTTGCCGCTGGAGTAGGCGTCTGCAATCTGCGGCAGGCGCTCGTTAACCTCGCCATGGGCGGCAAACGAACGGCGCGGGAAGATAACCCATTTGGGATCCTTCTCAAAGGTGCCAGCGGGATGTGCGACGGTATGCTCGGGTACCTCCAAATAGGTTGAGGCGTGACATACGCGGGTGGTGGGGCGCACGATAACGGGCGTATGGTAGCGCTCCGAGATTTCAAATGCCTCTTGCATCATCGCGTAACCCTGCTCCAGATTTTGCGGATCGAGCACGGGGATCTTCGCAAATGCGGCAAAGCGGCGCGTATCCTGCTCGGTTTGAGAGGAGATGGGGCCGGGATCATCGGCAACAAACAGCACCAGACCGCCCTTGATGCCCACGTAGTTGAGGCTCATGAGCGGGTCGGAGGCAACGTTTAGTCCAACTTGTTTGCAGGTAAAAAGGCAGCGCGCTCCTGCATACGATGCACCTGCCAGCACCTCGAGCGCGGCTTTTTCGTTGGTCGACCACTCGACGTGGACACCCTCGGCACTACCTTGGGCCTTGAGTTTGGCAACTGTCTCGACAAGTTCCGTCGACGGCGTGCCCGGGTAGCCGGCGACCACGCGAACGCCCGCCGCAAGCGCGGCATACGCAAAGGCCTGGTTTCCCATAACCAGTTTCTTATGCATCTGCATCCCCTCGATGTCGCCGGCGCGTTACGGCAAGGCGGCGTTTGCCGCCGCGACTCGGTACGAAATCAACGAGATACAGTGTGCTCCATTAAGCTAAAGTGAGAGCTGCCCTTTTCAAAACGGGGTGGTTTGTTAGGCCTTTTTAGGTTTGTTGACAATGATGATGCCACTGCAGACCAAGAGCAGGGCCACAATTACGGTAACGGGGCTCGTGCCAGCGCCCTCTCCGAGCAACAACGCGCTCAACAGCACGCCAAAGACCGGGTTCATAAAGCCAAAGACCGAAACGCGGCTAACGGGGTTGACGGCGAGTAGGCGGGACCACAGCGAGTACGCGACGGCGGAAATGAGCGCCATATAAATGATGAGCGCGATGGCGGGGGCGATTTCGGTGGGGAATAGCGCGCCGCCCATCAAAAACCCGATGGCGGTAAGGACCAAACCGCCGACCAAAAACTGCCAGCCGGCGAGCAAGACGCCGTCATGCTCGCGCGAGAAGATGCCAATGAGGCAGGTCGACAGGGCGCCCGCAATAGTGGAAGCCAATATAAATCCCTCGCCGTCGAGTGTAAAGCCAAAGGTGCCGTCCGCACCCGAAAGGTTGACGAATGCGACGCCGGCAAAGCCCAGTACGCAGCCGAGTACCTTGGTCGCATCGAGCTTTTCGGTGCGAAACGCCAGAGCGGCAAAGAGGATGGCGAGGAAGTTGGCGCTGGCCTCGATGATGGAACTCGACATGGCGCTGGCGCGCGAGAGTCCCAGGTAGAAAAAGAAGTACTGCCCGATAGTCTGGAAGAGCGACAAGATGCAGATGGGCTTAATGTCGCGAGCCTGTGGAACGAGTGGGCAGCGCTGGGCCGCGCTCATCCCAACGATAACCAGGGCGCCGGCAAGCGTGAAGCGCAAGCCCGCAAAGAGCAGCTGCGAGGCGCTATCGTGCGCGGGGATGCCAAAGAGCTCATAGCCGATCTTGATGCAGGGGAAAGCCGACCCCCAGAGTGCGCAGCAGACGAGGCAGCCCAGGATGAGTCCGGGCAGGGTGGCGAGATACGGCTTGCGGCTTTCCATGATGTCCTTCCTGTATGCGCGAAGTAAAAAAGAACCCGCCACCGGGTGTGCCGGTGGCGGGTGTTGTTACCCGAGGGGATTGTACCCGATGGGAACGTATTTAAGCGAAGTAGGCTACGCCGCTCTCAAAGATCGGCATGAACTTATCGCCGGGGACATGCTCGGGCACGTTGCGGTACAGGTTGTCGCCGCGACGCTCGGCATGGCCCATCTTGCCCAGGACGCGGCCGTCGGGGCTCGTGATGCCCTCGATGGCGAGCGCGGAGCCGTTGGGGTTGACGGAGAGATCCATGCTGGGCTTGCCATCCTCGCCCACGTACTGCGTGGCGACCTGGCCGTTGGCGATCAGCTGGGCGAGCACTTCATCGTTGGCGACAAAGCGGCCCTCGCCGTGGCTGATGGCGACGGTGTAGGGGTCGTCCAGACTGCACTGCGACAGCCACGGGGACAGGTTGGACGAGATGCGGGTGCGCACCAGACGGCTCTGATGGCGACCGATGGTGTTGAAGGTCAGCGTGGGCGCATCGGGCGTGGCGTCGACGATGTCGCCGTAGGGCACCAGGCCGAGCTTGATCAGGGCCTGGAAGCCGTTGCAGATGCCCAGCATCAGGCCGTCGCGGGCCTTGAGCAGGTCGCGGACTGCCTCGGTGACCTCGGGAGCGCGGAAGAACGCCGTGATGAACTTGGCGGAGCCGTCGGGCTCGTCGCCGCCCGAGAAGCCGCCGGGAATCATGACGATCTGGCTTGCACGGATGCGGCGGGCGAGCTCGTGGGTGCTCTCGGCGACGGCCTCGGGCGTGAGGTTGTTGATCACGAAGGTGTCGGCCTCGGCGCCGGCGGCGCGGAAGGCGCGGGCGCTATCGTACTCGCAGTTGTTGCCGGGGAACACAGGGATGATCACGCGCGGGCGGGCGATCTTGGCGCCGCCGTACACGTGGATATCCTTGGCGCGGAAGTCGATGGCCTCGACCTCGGGGGTCTCGCCGGCGCTGCGGTAGGCGAAGACGCCTTCGATACCGCTCTCCCAGGCCTCCTGGAGCTCGGCGAGCTCGATGACTTCGGAGCCGGTGTCGATGACATAGCCCTCGACGGTGGTACCCAGGGGCTCGACGACAACGCCGTCGGCGACCTCGGGCAGCTCGGCGTCCTCGGCGAGCTCGACGATAAAGCTGCCGTAGAGCGGGGTGAAGAGGCTCTCCACGTCCACATCTTCGGCAAGCTCGATACCGATCTGGTTGCCGACGCACATCTTAAAGAGGCTCTCGGCGCCGCAGCCGTAGCCGGGCGTGGAGACGGCCAGGGCGTCGCCGGTAGCGGTGAGCGCCTCGACGGCGTCAAACGCGGCGAGCAGCTGCTGGGCATCGGGGCGGTAGTCCTCGCCATAGGTGGCGGGGGCGATGCGAACGACGCGGTGCGTGAGGCCCTTAAACTCGGGGGAGACGGCGCGGGCGGCACGGCCCACGGCGACAGCGAAGCTGATCAGGGTCGGCGGAACGTTGAGCTCGCCGGCCTCGTCCTCAAACGAGCCGCTCATGGAATCCTTGCCGCCGATGGCGCCGGCACCCAGGTCGACCTGGGCCATAAGGGCGCCCAGGACGGCTGCCATGGGCTTGCCCCAACGTTCGGGCTCGGTGCGCAGGCGCTCAAAGTACTCCTGGAAGGAGAGGTAGGCGCGCTTGTGCTCAAAGCCGGCGGCAACGAGCTTGGCGATGGACTCGACCACGGACAGGTAGGCGCCTGCAAACTGGTCGGCCTCCATCAGGTAGGGGTTGAAGCCCCATGCCATAGCGCTCGCCGTGGTGGTCTCGCCGTCCACGGGGAACTTGGCGACCATGGCAGAGCTCGGGGTGAGCTGCGTCTTGCCGCCAAAGGGCATGAGCACGGTAGCGGCACCGATGGTGGAGTCGAAGCGCTCGGAAAGGCCCTTGTTGGAGGCGACGTTGAGATCGGTGACAAGCGAGGTCATGCGCTCGGCAAGCGTGGTGCCGGCCCAGCTGGGTTGCCACACGCTACGGGCACACACGTGGGCGACCTGGTGCTTGGGTGCGCCGTTGGAGTTGAGGAACTCGCGGGACAGATCGACGATGGCGACGCCGTTCCAGGCCATACGCATGCGCGGTTCGGCGGTAACCTCGGCGATGACGGTCGCCTCCAGGTTCTCCTCGGCGGCATAACCCATGAACTCCTCGACGTCACCGTCGGCGACGGCGCAGGCCATGCGCTCCTGGGACTCGGAGATAGCGAGCTCGGTTCCGTCCAGGCCGTCGTACTTCTTGGTCACGGTGTCCAGGTCGACATACAGGCCGTCGGCAAGCTCGCCCACGGCGACCGAGACGCCGCCGGCGCCAAAGTCGTTGCAGCGCTTGATCAGGCGGCAGGCGTCGCCGCGGCGGAACAGACGCTGCAGCTTGCGCTCGACCGGGGCGTTGCCCTTCTGGACCTCGGCACCCGAGGTTTCGATGGAATCGGTGTTCTGGGTCTTGGAGGAGCCGGTGGCACCGCCGATGCCGTCACGGCCGGTGCGGCCGCCCAGCAGGATGATCTTGTCGGTGGGGGCGGGGCACTCGCGACGCACGTGGTTTGCCGGGGTGGCGCCCACGACGGCGCCGACCTCCATGCGCTTGGCCACGTAGCCGGGGTGATAGAGTTCGTTGACCTGACCGGTGGCAAGGCCGATCTGGTTGCCGTAGCTGGAGTAGCCGGCGGCAGCGGTGGTCACGAGCTTGCGCTGCGGCAGCTTGCCCTCGAGCGTCTCGGAGACCGGGACGGTGGGGTCGCCGGCGCCGGTGACGCGCATGGCCTGGTACACATAGCTGCGGCCAGAGAGCGGGTCGCGGATGGCGCCGCCCACGCAGGTGGCGGCACCGCCGAAGGGCTCGATCTCGGTCGGGTGGTTGTGGGTCTCGTTCTTAAACAGGAACAGCCAGTCCTGGTCCTCGCCGTCGACATCGACCTTCACCTTGACGGTGCAGGCGTTGATCTCCTCGGACTCGTCGACATCGGTCATGACGCCGGTCTTCTTAAGGTACTTGGCACCGATGGTGCCCATGTCCATGAGGCAGACGGGCTTGGCGTCGCGACCGAGCTCGTGGCGCATCTCCATATAGCGGTCGAAGGCCTGCTGTACCACGGCGTCATCGATTGTCACGTCGTCCAGGACGGTACCGAAGGTGGTGTGGCGGCAGTGGTCGGACCAATAGGTGTCGATCACGCGGATCTCGGTGATGGTGGGGTCGCGGTCCTCATCGCGGAAGTACTGCTGGCAGAAGGCGATGTCCGCCTCGTCCATGGCAAGGCCGCGCTCGGAGATAAAGGCGGCAAGGCCGGCCTCGTCGAGTTCGCGGAAGCCGTCGAGCACCTCGACGGGCTGGGGCTCGGGGGTTTCCATGTACAGCGTCTCGGGTAGGTCGAGCGAGGCGATGCGGGCCTCGACGGGATTCACCACGTAGTGCTTGATGGCCTCGATGGCGGCTTCGTCCAGAGCGCCCGAGATCATATAGACCTTGGCGGAGCGCACGGCGGGGCGCTCGCCCTGGCTGATGAGCTGCACGCACTCGCTGGCGGAGTCGGCGCGCTGGTCAAACTGGCCAGGCAGGAATTCGACGGCAAAGACGGCGCCATCGCTTGCGGGGAGTTCGTCGTAGGTCACATCGACCTGGGGCTCGCTAAAGACGGTCGGCACGCAGGAGCGGAAAAGCTCCTCGTCGATGCCCTCGACGTCGTAGCGGTTGATGATCCTCAGGGCCTCGATGCCCTTGATGCCGAGAATTTCGGTCAGCTCGCCCTTGAGCTGCTGAGCCTCGACGTCGAACCCGGGTTTCTTCTCCACGTAAATACGAGAGACCATTGGTTCCTGCCTTCCTGATCGGTTGGGCGTACGGTGCGGTATGCGGCAGCGGTCGGTTTGCGGGACAAGCCTCGCGGTCGCCTTGAGCCACATGTTTGTAAACGTCACTATGATACGACAGCTCATGGCGTATTGAGGACGGCGAGGGTGCTACAGTGAAGCGCAAACAAGAGAAAGGCATCACATGGCATTCGTTTCGCTCGCCATCATCGCGCTTGTGGCTTTCGCAAGCCCCTTTATCGCATCGGCGATTCCCGGAAAGCCCGTTCCCGAGACGGTTTTTTTGCTCGTGTTCGGCGCGGTGCTGGGACCTCACATGCTCGGCGTCATCCATGTAGATGCCGAGGTCTCGCTTGTGTCCGAGCTCGGTCTGGCCTTTTTGTTCCTGCTTGCCGGCTTTGAGATCGACCCCAAGAACATCACGGGCGTCGAGGGACGCTACGGTATGGCGACGTGGGTCGTCACGTTTGGCATCGCCTGGCTTGCCGTGCGCTTTACCCCGTGGTTCTCGGTCAGCCATTTCGACGGTATCGCCGTGACGCTGGCGCTCACTTCGACGGCGCTCGGCACGCTCGTGCCCATCATGCGTGAGCGTTCGCTGACCGGCACGCGCGTGGGCGACTCCATCCTTGCCTATGGCACGTGGGGAGAGCTCGGTCCCGTGCTTGCCATGTCGGTGCTGCTCTCCGCTCGTACTGGTATCCAGACGCTCGTGATCCTTGGCTTGTTTGCACTGGTCTGTGTGCTGTTGGCCGTGGTTCCGAGCCGCTCCAAGCGCGTCGGCAGCCGCTTCTTTGCGTTTGTCGAGGAACGGGCCGACACGACGTCGCAGACATTCGTGCGCCTGACGGTGCTCATTCTGGTCACACTCGTGGCATTTTCCGCCATCTTTGACCTCGACATCGTGTTGGGCTCTTTTGCCGCCGGCTTTGTCCTGCGCTACATCATCCCCGAGGGCAACCATACGCTCGAGACCAAGCTCGATGGCCTGGCCTATGGCTTTTTGATTCCGGTGTTCTTTACCGTGTCGGGCGCAAAGATTGACCTGACGGCCGTGGCGTCGCGCCCGGGTCTGCTCGTGGGCTTTATCGCGGCGTTGCTGATCATTCGCGCCGTGCCGATCCTTGTCTCTATGAGCATTTGTCCCGCGACACGTGACGTTTCGGCGTATGGCCGCATTACCGTGGCTCTGTACTGCACTACGGCCCTGCCGATCATCGTTGCCGTGACGAGTGTGGCCGTCAACGCAGGCGCTCTGTCGCAAGACGTCGCCTCGGTTATGGTAGCCGCCGGTGCCATCACGGTGTTCTTGATGCCGCTGCTCGCGCAGCTCTTCTATCGCGTGGTCGATGCCGCGCCGGCCACTGCCGTGGCAGAGGTCGCCGAGCACCCTGCCGACGCACTCGATATCCTGCGCGCTCACCACGACCTAGCGAGCCTGCTCGCGCGCGAGCATGAGCTTTTGACCTCGCATGGCCATGGGCGTTCGCTCGACGGCATACCTACCCTTGATTCCATTGCTGACCGCCTCTCGATCGAGGCGGCGAGCGGCCACATCGATGCCCGCATCGTGGACGCCGCTCATTTGCTGGCTGAGAAGACCTATGGCGACGAGATCGACCCGTCCAAGCTGACTCCGCGTGAGCGCCGCCGCCTGGAGCGCGCCAAGCTCGCCGTGCGCGAATACCGCCGCCGCATGCTGGAGCTCTACGCACGCGATGAAGCCCAGGACGACGACGGCAAATAACGAGATGCTTCCCTAGGGGAAGCCGCGTCCCGCTTTAAAGACCCGAAACGGGACGCAGTTTCCGCATCGGCCCCCATCGGGAAGTCACATCCCAGAATGGACGGGGACTGCGGACAAAAAGTTGGACCGTTGAGGTCCGGAACGGAGTCCGCATGGCATACAGTAGGAGAATGGTGGAGAGGGCCAGGGCGCTTCGCGGCGCCGGGCTCACC
>NZ_JBQKDZ010000012.1:0-76412 GCF_052121575.1 Collinsella sp. LCP19S3_C9 | reverse complement strand
ACGGTGAGCCCGGCGCCGCGAAGCGCCCTGGCCCTCTCCACCATTCTCCTACTGTATGCCATGCGGACTCCGTTCCGGACCTCAACGGTCCAACTTTTTGTCCGCAGTCCCCGACTCAGGACGGGATACAGTTTCCCAAACAGGGCTCAATCGGAAACTACGACCCAGTTTGAGGCCTCAAAACGGGACGCAGTTTCCGCCCGATCAGTCTTCGCCGCCATTCCGCCATTCGGCGACGCGCATCAGTAACTCTGTTCACAGAAAATATATGAACATATGTTCGATATACACATATCTACCTGCGCATTTTCTGTCGAAAAACTTTGCTACTCCAAAAACACAATCGCGTCAAGGCTTTTCTTGCCCAACGGTCGGTACCTGATAAACTATTAGGTTGCGATAACTGGCGAAGCTATGCCTCGCCAACCCACCGAGCATTTCCGTGAAGGAGGAAAAACCTGGTGACCTACGCATACACTGCCACTGAGCGCAAGCGCGTCAGCTTCGGGAAAATCCCGGAGGCCATGGAGCTCCCCAACCTTATCTCTGTTCAAAGGGAATCCTTTGAGCGTTTTAAGGACGAGGGCCTTCGTGAGGCGTTTAAGGAATCCAGCCCCATCCAGAGCCAGAACCATGTTCTCGAGGTTACCTTCGGCGAGCATCAGTTTGGCGACCCCGCGCACACCGTCGAGGAGTGCCGCGAGAAGGATATGACCTATCAGGCTCCGCTTTTGACCGACGTCCGTCTCACCAACAAGGAGACCGGCGAGATCAAGGAGCAGCTCGTCTTTATGGGCGACTTCCCCATGATGACCGATCAGGGCACCTTCATCATCAACGGTACCGAGCGTATCGTCGTCTCGCAGCTCGTCCGTTCCCCGGGCGTGTACTTCAGCTCCGAGATGGATTCGGGCAAGCAGATCTACAAGGCTCAGATCATCCCGTCCCGCGGTGCCTGGCTTGAGTTTGAGGTCGACAAGCGCGACCAGCTCATGGTCTCCATCGACCGTAAGCGCAAGCAGAGCGCCACGATGTTCCTGCGCGCCCTTGGCATCGCCGTCACCAACGACGACATCATCGAGCTGCTCGGCAACTCCGATGTGATCAAGCGTACCCTCGAGCGCGATACCGCCCTTACCCGCGAGGATGCTCTTATCGAGATCTACCGTCGCCTGCGCCCGGGCGAGCCTCCCACCGTGGATGCTTCCCGCAGCCTGCTCGAGGGCCTGCTCTTTAACCCGCAGCGCTACGACCTGGCCCGCGTCGGTCGCTACAAGGTCAACAAGAAGCTCAACCTCACCACCGAGGAAGAGGTCACGGTGCTCACCGACGAGGATATCGTCGCTACGCTGCGCTACCTTCTGTCCCTCGCTGCCGGCGAGCAGGGCTTCAAGGTTGACGACATCGACCACTTTGGCAACCGCCGTATCCGCACCGTCGGCGAGCTCGTCGCCAACCAGTTCCGTATCGGCATGAGCCGTATGGAGCGCGTCGTCCGTGAGCGCATGAGCTCCCAGGACATCGACGAGATTACCCCGCAGTCGCTCATCAACATCCGCCCGATCGTGGCCTCCATCAAGGAGTTCTTCGGTTCCTCGCAGCTCTCGCAGTTCATGGACCAGGCGAACCCCCTGACCGGTCTGACCCACAAGCGCCGTCTGTCCGCACTCGGCCCTGGCGGTCTTGCCGGCCACAAGTCGGGCTCCAGCCGCCGCACCAACGTGCCGACGGCCGTCCGCGACGTTCACAACTCGCACTACAGCCGCATGTGCCCGATCGAGACCCCCGAAGGCCCCAACATCGGCCTGATCGGCTCGCTTGCCCTCTACGCCCGCGTCAACGAGTATGGCTTCATCGAGGCCCCGTTCCGCCGCGTCGAGAACGGCGTTGCCACCGACCAGATCGACTGGATGACCGCTGACGAGGAAGAGAAGCACGTTATCGCGCCGGCCAACACGCCGCTCGATCCCAAGACCAACGAGTTCATCACGACCGATGCCGAGGGCAAGATCGTCCGTCCGCATTCCGTGATCGCCCGTACCCGCGACTTCGACGGCTCCTTCGGCGCTCCCGCCGACGTGCCCGTCGAGGACGTCGACTACATGGACGTCTCGCCGCGCCAGATGCTCTCCGTCGCAGCCACGCTGATCCCGTTCCTCGAGCACGACGACGCTAAGCGTACGCTCATGGGCGCCAACATGCAGCGTCAGGCCGTGCCGCTGGTTCACCCCGCCGCTCCCTATGTCGGTACCGGCATGGAGCGTCGCGCCGCCCTGGACTCTGGCGAGGTCACCCTGGCCAAGAACGCCGGCGAGGTCATCTTCGCCGACGCCTCCAAGATTATCGTCAAGCATGCCGGCGGCATGGACGAGTATCACCTGGCCAAGTACCAGCGCTCCAACCAGTCCACCTGCATCAACCACCGCCCGCTTGTGCGCGTCGGCGACACCGTTGAGCAGGGTGAGCCTCTGGCCGACGGTCCTTCGACCGATCACGGCGAGCTCGCACTGGGCCAGAACCTCACCGTGGCCTACATGCCGTGGGAAGGCTTCAACTACGAGGACGGTATCGTCGTGTCCGAGCGCCTGGTGGCCGAGGACCTGCTGACGACCATCAACATCACCCGTCACGAGATCGACGCCCGCGATACCAAGCTCGGCCCCGAGGAGATCACTCGCGAGATCCCGAACCTCTCCGAGGACATGCTTGCCAACCTCGACGAGGACGGCATCATCCGCATCGGCGCTGAGGTCGGCCCTGGCGACATCCTGGTCGGCAAGGTTACCCCTAAGGGCGAGAGCGCTCTGACTGCTGAGGAGCGCCTGCTGCGCGCCATCTTCGGTGCCAAGGCTCACGACGTTCGCGACACTTCCCTTAAGATGCCTCACGGCGCTTACGGCCGCGTCATCGACGTCGTCCGCTTTAGCCGCGAGAACGGCGACGACCTGGCCCCCGGCGTCAACGAGCAGGTGCGCGTCTACGTCGCCCAGCGTCGTAAGATCCAGCAGGGCGATAAGATTGCCGGCCGCCACGGCAACAAGGGTGTTATCTGTAACGTTCTGCCGGTCGAGGACATGCCCTACATGGCTGACGGTACCCCGATCGACGTTATCCTCAACCCGCTGGGCGTTCCTTCGCGTATGAACGTCGGCCAGCTGCTCGAGTGCCACCTTGGCTGGGCTGCTGCCTGCGGTTGGGATACCGAGGATGCCGATTCCGACAAGTACGTCCCCGGTCCGTTCTTTACCGCGACGCCCGTTTTCGACGGCGCCAAGGAGGACGAGATCGCCGAGGTCATCCGTCGTGCCAACAAGAATATGCTCAACAAGGCCACCGCTGCCTTTGGCGATCACATGCGCCCCGAGTTTGTCACCCAGCTTGACGAGCGCGGAAAGACCCGCCTGTTTGACGGCCGCACCGGCGAGGAGTTCCGCGAGCCCATTACCGTGGGTACGTCCTACATCCTCAAGCTCGGTCACATGGTCGACGACAAGATCCACGCCCGTTCGACTGGCCCTTACAGCCTGGTTACCCAGCAGCCGCTGGGCGGCAAGGCCCAGTTCGGCGGCCAGCGCTTCGGCGAGATGGAAGTTTGGGCACTGTACGCATACGGTGCTTCCAACGTCCTGCAGGAGATCCTGACCGTCAAGTCCGACGATACCGTGGGCCGCGTCAAGACCTACGAGTCCATCGTCAAGGGCGAGAACGTCCCGGTTCCGGGTATCCCCGAGTCCTTCAAGGTTCTCGTCAAGGAGATCCGTTCCCTCGCACTGGACATCGAGCCCATGCGCGATGCCGACGAGGACGCCTCCGCCCCCGTGACCGCCGAGGAGACCTCTGCCCTCGATGACCTGGCTGCGCTCGCCGGCGTTGACGCCGACGTCGAGGCCCAGGATGCCGAGACCGCCGAGGCACCCGAGGCTGTCGCCGCCACGACCACTGATAAGGAGTAGTTGACTGTGGCAGATTTCGAAGCTACTGAATTTGACTCGGTAAAGATCTCCCTTGCCTCCGCCGACCAGATCCGTTCCTGGTCGCACGGTGAGGTCAAGAAGCCGGAGACCATCAATTACCGTACCCTCAAGCCCGAGAAGGACGGCCTGTTCTGCGAGAAGATCTTCGGTCCCGCCAAGGACTGGGAGTGCTCCTGCGGCAAGTACAAGGGCATCCGCTTTAAGGGCATCGTCTGCGAGCGCTGCGGCGTCGAGGTCACCTCGGCCAAGGTGCGTCGCGACCGCATGGGCCATATCGAGCTCGCCGCTCCCGTGTCCCACATCTGGTACTTCAAGAGCCCCACGAGCTTCCCGATGAGCCGTATGCTCGACATCAAGTCCAAGGACCTCGAGAAGGTTCTGTACTTTGCCAGCTACATCATCACCGAGGTCGACTACGAGGCTCGCGAGGCCGACGCTGACGACCTGCGCGAGGAGCTCGCCGCCGATCTGGAAGAGATCGATGCCGAGTGCGCCCGCCAGATCGAGTCCCTCAAGGAGCAGGGCAACCCCGAGAACTTTGACGAGTTCTCCGACGAGGAGCCGCTGACCCCCGAGGAGATCGCCTCCGGCATCGTCGACATCGAGGAAGAGTGCAAGGACGAGAAGCAGCTCCGCACGGACGCCTTCAACGCCTTCATGAAGCTCACCGAGCGCGACCTCATCTCCGATGAGCCGCTGTTCCGCGAGATGACCCGTTACTACTCCATGTACTTCAAGGGTGGCATGGGTGCCGAGGCCGTCCGCGACCTGCTCGCTGCCATCGACCTCCCCTCCGAGGCCGAGAAGCTCAAGGCCATCATCGCCGACGAGGACTCCCAGAAGCAGAAGCGCGAGAAGGCCGTCAAGCGCCTCGAGGTCGTTGACGCCTTCCTGAAGGGCGGCAACAGCCCCGCGAACATGATTCTGGATGTCATCCCGGTCATTCCGCCCGATCTGCGCCCGATGGTCCAGCTCGACGGCGGCCGCTTCGCCGCGTCCGACCTCAACGACCTGTATCGTCGCGTGATCAACCGTAACAACCGACTCAAGCGCCTGCTCGACCTGGACGCCCCTGCGATCATCGTGAACAACGAGAAGCGCATGCTCCAGGAGTCCGTGGACGCCCTGTTCGACAACGGCCGCCGTGGGCGCCCGGTCTCTGGCCGTGGTGGTCGCCCGCTCAAGTCGCTCGCCGAGGCCCTCAAGGGCAAGCAGGGTCGTTTCCGCCAGAACCTGCTGGGCAAGCGTGTCGACTACTCCGGCCGTTCGGTAATCGTTACCGACCCCAAGCTGCTGCTGCACCAGTGCGGTCTGCCCAAGACCATGGCGCTGGAGCTCTTCAAGCCCTTCGTCATGAAGCGCCTGGTCGAGCTTGGCAAGGTCGAGAACATCAAGGGCGCCAAGCGCGCTATCGACCGCGGTGCCACCTTTGTGTGGGACATCCTCGAAGAGGTCATCGACGGTCGTGTCGTGCTGCTCAACCGTGCACCGACCCTGCACCGTCTGTCCATCCAGGCCTTTGAGCCGGTGCTGGTCGAGGGCAAGGCTATCCACCTGCACCCGCTGGTCTGCGCGCCCTTCAACGCCGACTTCGACGGCGACCAGATGTCTGTCCACGTGCCGCTGTCCAGCCAGGCTCAGGCCGAGGCCCGCGTGCTCATGCTCTCTGCGAACAACCTGCGCTCGCCGGCATCCGGCAAGCCGGTCAACATCCCCTCGCAGGACATGATCATTGGTGTGTACTACCTGACCCAGGTCCGCGACGGTCTGCCGGGCGAGAACCACGTGTTCTCGAGCTTCGACGACGCGCTGCACGCCTATGACTGCCGCTCCGAAGTCGACATGCAGGCCAAGATTCAGGTCCGCGTGTCCGCCGAGAACGCCAACGTCATCAACGAGGACGGTACCCGTATCTTCCGCGTCAAGAACGGCAAGAACGAGTTCGTCGACTACGATGTCACCGGTAACAAGACCGCACGTTTCGAGACTTCTATCGGCCGCATCATCTTCAACCGCCAGTGCCTGCCCGAAGACTACGAGTTCATGAACTACAAGATGGTCAAGGGCGATGTGGCCAAGCTGGTTGCCGACTGCTGCGATCGTTACCCCGAGGCCAAGGTCGGCCCGATCCTCGACTCTATCAAGTACTCCGGCTTCCACTACGCTACCCGCGCCGGCCTCACCATCTCGGTGTGGGACGCTCTCATCCCTGCCGAGAAGCAGGAGCTGCTCGACCGCGCCCAGGCCAACGTCGACCAGATCAACGAGTACTTCGAGGAGGGCTTCATCAACGAGACGGAGCGCCACATCGAAGTCGTTAACGAGTGGACCGCTTGTACCGACAAGGTCGCAGCGCTCATGCTCGACATGTTCGACGAGGAGAACCCGCTGTACATGATGGCCGACTCTGGCGCCCGTGGTTCTAAGACCCAGCTGCGTCAGCTCGGCGGCATGCGTGGCCTGATGGCAGATATGTCCGGCGAGACGATCGACCTTCCCATTAAGGCGAACTTCCGCGAGGGCCTACTGCCGCTCGAGTACTTCATTTCGACCTACGGCGCCCGTAAGGGCCTGGTCGATACCGCATCCCACACCTCGGACTCTGGCTACCTGACTCGTCGTCTGGTCGACGTGGCCCAGGACGTCATCGTCCGCGAGGAGGACTGCGGTACGCACGAGGGCGTCACCTACAACCTCATCATCCCCGGCACCACCGACCTCAACACCGACCTTGTCGGCCGTTGCTTTATTGAGGACGTCGTGGCTCCCGATGGCACCGTGCTCTTTGAGCAGGACGGCTATATCGAGAAGGTCGCCGACATCCAGAAGATGGTCGATGCGGGCCTTAAGAAGGTCAAGCTTCGCGCGCTGCTCACCTGCCGCTCCAAGTACGGCGTGTGCCAGAAGTGCTACGGCTGGGATCTTTCCACCCGTCGTCCGGTCGCCATCGGTACCGCAGTCGGCATTATTGCCGCCCAGTCCATCGGCGAGCCCGGTACGCAGCTTACGATGCGTACCATTCACTCCGGCGGCGTCGCTGGCGTCGACGATATTACGCAGGGTCTGCCTACGGTCAGCCGTATGTTCGATATCGTCGGCAACGTCAACGAGAAGATCCTGGGTCGCGAGGCCGAGCTGGCTCCGTACTCCGGCCACCTCTCGATTAAGCCCGAGAAGTCCGAGTACGTGCTGACGCTCACCGACTCCGAGGATCACACCCGTGTCCTCGACGAGCGTCGCGTCCCCGCTTCGGTGCGCTTTATGCCCGAGATCGAGGACGGCTGCGAGGTTCGCGCCGGCGACCAGATCACCAAGGGCTTCGTCAACTTCCGCAACCTGCGCAAGCTGACCGACATCGAGTCGACGATGCACACCTTCGTCGAGAGCGTCAAGGACGTCTACACCAGCCAGGGCGTCGACCTGAACGACAAGCACATCGAGGTGCTCGCACGTCAGATGCTGCGTCGCGTTCAGATCACCAACCCCGGCGACTCCAAGTACCTGCTTGGTCAGTACGTCGACCGCTACGAGTTCGCCGACGAGGTCGAGCGCGTTGCCCGTCTGGGCGGTCAGGCTCCCGTGGCTGAGCCCGTCATCTTGGGTACGCTCAAGGTTGCGTCCAACATCGACTCCTGGCTGTCGAGCGCTTCGTTCATCCGTACCGCCGGCGTCCTTACCGAGGCCGCTATTGAGGGCAAGGTCGACCACCTGCTCGACCTTAAGTCCAACGTCATCGTCGGTAAGAAGATCCCGGCTGGTACCGGCCTCAAGCCGTACGCTAACGCCAAGCTGACGTATCGCACGGCCGACGGCTACGTGGACATCGATGGTCCGGCTTCGCCCAACGCCAAGTCACTGCCCGAGTGGGCTCCCGTGGAGCTCAAGGACCTGGACGAGCGGCTCCCACAGCAGCTCGACTGGGCCGGCTACGACGAGTTTGGCGGTGCCGACGGTTCGTTCACCCGCAACGGCCACACCATCTCCGCCGAGAAGGCTCGCCTGTACCTGTTCGACGATCTGGGCGTGTCGCAGCGCTGGACCAACAAGTTCAGCGAGGTCGGCATCGAGACGGTCGGCGACCTGGTTGGCAAGTCCGAGGAGGATCTGCTGCGCATCGATGGCATCGGTGCCAAGGCGATCGAGGAGCTCCGTGACGGCCTCGAGGCCCACGACCTGCTCTACATCCTCGAGAACAACGACGACGTTGCCGACGAGGAAGACCTTTCGCAGCTGCTGCAGATGGTCTTTAGCCCCGACGGTCCGGACGACATCCTGCTGGGCACCTCCGCTCCGACGCATCACGCCGATGCCGACGAGGAGCTCCTGGGCGCCCCGATCGACGACAAGAAGGCTTCCGCCAACGGTGCCATCAACGAGGACATGGCTTCCCTCGACGAGCTGCTCAACCAGCTCGTGGACACCGACGACGCCGAAGAGGCCAAGGACAACGACGGGGAGTAATTTCCCAGTACGTTAACCGCCCTTCCAAAGACCCGTTTCCCAACAGGGAAGCGGGTCTTTTTTGTTGAGGAACGTTGCCCCGACGAGCACGTAGGATTTCCGGGACGGTCGGCCCAGGGGTTAAGTTTGTCGCGAGTTCCGCACGAGCCGGAGGCCACTTAATGTGGCCTCCGTGCGAGTCAGGACTGTAGAGCAGCAAACTTAACCCCTGGGCCGCCCGTCCCGGAAATCCGCCCTCGCGCACAGGAGGGGATTCCTTTTGTGTAGGCTTTGCGGAAATGTGGCTATTTTAGGATACGCCCGGCGGCGTGGTCTGTTGACGACACAGCTAACGGCACGTATCCTATCGAACTGCGTGTTTCGTAGGGGGATGCTGACCCCTCGATTCAAGCCGTTGCACTTTACAGAAAGCTGGAATCATTCGAGAAGGAGTACGCTTTGCCTACTATTAACCAGCTGGTTCGCCAGGGCCGTCGTTCCGCGCCCAAGAAGTCCAAGAACGCTGCTCTGCAGCACAACTCCCAGAAGCGCGGCGTGTGCACCCGCGTCTTCACCACGAGCCCCAAGAAGCCGAACTCGGCTCTTCGTAAGGTTGCCCGTGTTCGCCTCGTCAACGGCATCGAAGTTACTGCTTACATTCCGGGTGAGGGCCACAACCTGCAGGAGCACTCCATCGTGCTCGTCCGCGGCGGTCGTGTTCGTGACCTCCCTGGTGTCCGTTATCACGTCATCCGTGGCGCCTACGATGCTGCTCCGGTCCAGAACCGTATGCAGGCCCGTTCCAAGTACGGTGCTAAGCGCCCCAAGGCCAAATAAGCCAGATAACGTTTTGATACTTTCGCCGTGTGCCGCCTAAGCGCCGCACGGTAGACACTTAAGGAGATTTCACATGCCGCGTCGTGCAGCAGCTAATCGTCGTGAGGTTCAGCCTGACGCCGTTTACAACAACCGCCTGGTGACTCAGCTCATCAACAAGGTCCTTCTTGACGGCAAGAAGGCCACCGCTGAGCGCATCGTTTACACCGCTTTCGAGATCGTTGCCGAGAAGTCCGAGGGTGGCGACGCTCTCGCTACCTTCAAGAAGGCTATGGACAACGTCAAGCCCACGCTCGAGGTTAAGCCCAAGCGTGTCGGTGGCGCTACCTATCAGGTCCCGATGGAGGTCAACTCCCGTCGTTCCACCGCTCTGGGCATCCGCTGGATCGTCAACTTCTCCCGCGCTCGCAAGGAGAAGACCATGGCTGAGCGTCTCGCAAACGAGATTCTGGACGCTTCCAACGGCCTGGGCGCTTCCGTCAAGAAGCGTGAGGACGTCTTCAAGATGGCCGAGGCCAACCGCGCGTTCTCTCACTATCGTTGGTAAGTTAAGGTAAGGAACTAACATGGCTAAGGCTAAGCACAAGCTTTCCGATACCCGTAACATCGGCATCATGGCCCACATCGATGCCGGTAAGACCACCACGACCGAGCGTATTCTTTACTACACCGGTAAGACCCACAAGATCGGTGAGGTCCATGAGGGCGCTGCCACCATGGACTGGATGGTTCAGGAGCAGGAGCGCGGCGTAACCATCACCTCCGCTGCTACCACGTGCTTCTGGAACAAGGACGGTAAGGACTACCGCATCCAGATCATCGACACCCCGGGCCACGTTGACTTCACCGCCGAGGTCGAGCGCTGCCTGCGCGTCCTCGATGGCGCTGTCGCCGTCTTCGACGCCGTTGCCGGCGTCCAGCCCCAGTCTGAGACCGTTTGGCGTCAGGCTTCTACCTTCAACGTTCCCCGCATCGCCTTCATCAACAAGTATGACCGCGTGGGCGCTGACTTCTTCAACGCTATCGAGACCATGAAGGATCGTCTCGACGCTAACGCCGTGGCCGCTCAGGTCCCGATGGGCGCCGAGGACAACTTCTGGGGCGTCATCGACCTGGTCACCATGACTGCATGGGACTTCAAGGCCGACGAGAAGGGCATGACCTACCCCGAGCCGATGGACGAGATCCCGGCTGAGTTCGCCGACATCGCTGCCACCAAGCGCGAGGAGCTCCTCGACGCCGCTGCCAGCTTTGACGACGAGCTCATGGAGAAGATCCTCATGGAGGAGGACTTCACCGTCGAGGAGCTCAAGGCTGCTCTGCGCAAGGGCGTTCTGGCCAACGAGCTCAACCTCGTCTTTGTGGGCTCCGCCTACAAGAACAAGGGCGTTCAGGAGCTGCTCGACGCTGTCGTCGACTACCTGCCCAGCCCGCTTGACGTTGAGGCCGTCACCGGTACCGATCCGGAAACCGGCGAGGAGATCGTGCGTCATCCCTCCTTCGACGAGCCCTTCTCCGGCCTGGTCTTCAAGATCATGACCGACCCGTTCGTCGGTAAGCTCACCTACGTCCGCGTTTATTCCGGTCGCGCCGAGTCCGGCTCCTACGTGGTCAACGCCTCCAACGGTCAGCGCGAGCGCCTCGGCCGCATCCTCGAGATGAACGCCGCCGAGCGTATCGACCGTGACGACGCTTGCGCCGGTGACATCGTCGCCTGCGTTGGCTTCAAGAACTCCACCACCGGTGACACCCTGTGCGCCGAGGGCAAGGAGATCGTCCTCGAGAAGATCGAGTTCGCCAAGCCCGTTATCGACGTTGCTATCGAGCCCAAGACCAAGGCCGAGCAGGACAAGATGTCCCTGGCTCTGACCAAGCTCGCCGAGGAGGACCCGACCTTCACGGTGTCCACCAACCACGAGACCGGCCAGACCATCATCGCCGGCATGGGCGAGCTGCACCTCGAGATCATCGTTGACCGTCTGCTCCGTGAGTTCAAGGTTGACGCTAACGTCGGTAAGCCCCAGGTTGCCTACCGCGAGACCGCTGGTCACGACGTCGAGAGGGCTGAGGGCAAGTTCGTCCGTCAGTCCGGCGGTCGCGGTCAGTACGGCCACGCCGTCATCAAGCTCGAGAAGATGGAGGAGGGCTTCGGCTACGAGTTCGTCAACGCTATCGTCGGCGGCGTCGTGCCCAAGGAGTACATCCCGTCCATCGACAAGGGCATCCAGGAGGCCCTGAACACCGGTGTTATCGCCGGCTTCCCGGTCCTCGACGTTAAGGTCACCCTGTTCGACGGTTCTTACCACGAGGTCGACTCCTCCGAGGCCGCCTTCAAGATCGCCGGTTCCATGGCTATCAAGGACGCCCTCAAGAAGTCCGATCCGCAGCTGCTCGAGCCGATCATGGCTGTCGAGGTCGAGACCCCCGAGCAGTACATGGGCGACGTTATGGGCAACCTCTCCGGTCGCCGCGGCAAGATCGAGGGCATGGAGGATCGCAAGAACACCAAGCTCATCCGTGCCAAGGTGCCGCTGGGCGAGATGTTCGGTTACGCTACCGACCTTCGCTCCCAGACCCAGGGCCGTGCATCCTACACGATGCAGTTCGACTCTTATGAGCCTGCGCCCAAGTCCATCGTGGACGAGGTCATGAGCAAGAACGCCTAAGTTCGAGCTCCCTGTTACGTAATCCGCGAGAACATCTCTCGCACTCTTTGGAGGTTTAAGTTGGCTACCCAGAAGATCCGCATTCGCCTCAAGGGCTATGATCACGAGGTCGTCGATCAGTCCGCGAAGCTCATTGTCGAGACCGCTCAGAAGACCGGCGCTCGCGTTTCCGGTCCTGTCCCCCTGCCCACCGAGCGCAACCTGTACACGGTCATCCGCTCGCCGCACAAGGACAAGGACTCCCGTGAGCAGTTCGAGATGCGCACCCACAAGCGCCTCATCGACATCCTCGACCCCACCTCGGGCACCGTTGATTCGCTTATGCGTCTCGACCTCCCCGCTGGCGTCGACATCGACATCAAGCTCTAAGCTTTTTGCTCGATAGTGCGATTTGTAAGGCCGCAGCCCTAAGGGTTGCGGCCTTTTTTGTATCGATGGGGTAAAGGGTCTACACTACTGAGCTATTCGACAAACGAGTGTATGAGTAAAACTGTTGGGGGCAGATATAGATGGTCGAGTGGATCGTTCGTCGTGCGCAGGGCGACCGTGCGCGCGTGGGCACGTTGGCGGGCGTGGTGTGCATTCTCGCCAATGTGGCACTATGCGCTGCGAAGGGTGCAATTGGCGTGCTGTCGGGATCGGTTTCGATTGTGGCGGACGCCATGAACAACCTGTCTGACGCCAGCTCAAACATCGTGAGCGTGCTTGGCTTTAAGCTGGCGGGCAAGCCGGCAGACCCCGAGCACCCTTACGGCCATGGCCGCTACGAGTATCTCTCGGGTCTGGTCGTGGCGGCGCTCGTGCTGCTCATCGGCCTCGAACTGGTGAAGTCCTCGTTTGAGCGTATCGTCCACCCCGAACCCGTCGAGTTCTCGCTTGCCCTGGTGGCAGTCTTGGCGCTTTCGATGGTTGTTAAACTGTGGATGGCGGCCCTCAACCAAAAGCTCGGTGACCGTATTGAGTCTGAGACGCTGCATGCGACCGCGCAGGATTCCAAGAACGATGTCCTTGCTACAGGCGCCGTGTTAGCGTGCGCAATTGTTTCGCAGGTGACGCATATCAATCTTGATGCTTGGGTCGGCCTTGCCGTTGGCGCCTATATTGGCTGGAGCGGTTTTGAGCTCATCCAGGATACGGTGAGCCCGCTTTTGGGTCAGGCGCCCGATCCCAAGCTGGTCGAACATATTCGCGGCAAGATCATGAGCTACCCTGGCGTTTTGGGCGTTCATGACCTAATGGTTCACGACTACGGCCCGGGCAGGAAGTTCGCAAGCGCTCACGCCGAGATGGCGGCCGAGGCTAGCCCGCTGGAAAGTCACGACACGCTCGATAACATTGAACAGGCATTTAGGGACGAAGACGACATGATTGTCACGCTTCACTACGATCCCATCGTGACCGATGACCCCAAGGTGGCGAGCATGCGCTTGCGCATTCACGCCATGGCCCAACAGATCGATAGCCGCCTTTCGATTCATGACCTGCGCTGCGTGCCGGGTCCTACGCACACCAACGTGATCTTTGACTGCGTGCGTCCCTCGGATTTGGGCATGGGGTCCGATGAGCTCAAGCACGCGTTGGCCCAGAGGGTCGAATCGGAATATCCCAAGTCGATTGCCAAGATTACGATCGACGATGACTACGTAGGGCATACCCACGAGTAGGTCTGCGCCGGCAAAGCACGTTATACAGAAGGGGAGAATATGAAGAGGCTGTATCTGCTCCGCCACGGCCAGACGGAATTCAACGTAAAAAAGCTCGTCCAGGGTCGCTGTGATTCACCGCTTACCGATTTGGGCCGTCAACAGGCCCAAGCGGCAGCCGAATGGCTCAAAGCCCACGGCGTTGTCCCCGACAAAGTGGTCTCATCGCCTTTAGGCCGAGCCATGGACACGGCAAGTCTCGTCGCATGCGAGATCCTCGGTCCGGATGCGGCTGTCGAGTCCTGCGAAGGCATCATCGAGCGCGGCTATGGAACCTTCGAGGAAGGCCCGCACGACGCATTGCCTACCGACGTTTGGGATCCGGGCGAGGATTTGGTCCCCTTCGGAGGAGAAGGAAGCCGCGCGCTGCAAGAACGCATGGTAGACACCCTCACCAATCTCATGGGCGACGAGGGCATCGAAACCCTCCTAGCAGTAAGCCACGGCAGCGCCAGCCGCCAATTCATCAAGGCTGCAGCTCCAGAGGGCTTCGAGCTCCCAGCAAAACTCCCCAACTGCGCCATTATGATCTTCGATTTCGACGAGCAAAAGCCACAAGCAGAAGGCGAACCAATGCAATGCAAGTTCACCTTGCAGCAAATTGTGGATCCCCAACAATGTCATTAGCCTGAGCGAGCAAGGTTTAGCAGACATCAACGTGTCGTCTCCCGAGCTTGGCAGAGGGGCGGCGAAATATATTAAGTTTGTCGCGAGTTCCGCACGCAAAGGAAAGCACTTAATGTGCTTTCCGTCTTGCGCAGGACTGTAGAGCAGCAAACTTAATATATTTCGCCGCCCCTCTGCCAAGCCCAGGCGACTCCACGCACTTTACCTGCGTAAACAATGTGAGTGAAATATGAATCTCGATGGATACGCCCGCAGCCGTGTATACTAAACAGCTGTGTGAAACCAGGGGAGTATTCTGGCTGGACAAAATGCCTGCTTAATAGGGTTGTCAGGTAGTTCGGACGCAATACAAGGCTGGGGAGCACGTCGTGTAAGTAGTGGTCCTCTAGGGGCGTACGCTCGGTGGTGTACGCATTGTCCCAAGACCACGCGAGAGTTGGGATCATATCTTGATCAGCATGATTCTCGGCCGCAAGATTGGCATGACCCAGGTTTGGGACGAGAACGACAACGTCGTTCCCGTCACGGTCATCCAGGCTGGCCCCTGCGCTGTCTCGCAGGTTAAAACTCAGGCAACCGACGGCTATGACGCCGTCCAGATCGGTTTCGGCGACATCAAGGCCAAGAACGTGAACAAGCCCATGGCTGGTCACTTCGCCAAGGCCGGCGTCGAGCCTGTCCGCTTCCTTCGTGAGGTCCGCGTCGAGAACGGCGAGGAGCACAAGGTCGGCGAGGTCGTCACCGTCGCTGATTTCGCTGATGTCGAGAAGGTCGACGTCATCGGTACCTCCAAGGGTAAGGGCTTCCAGGGTCGCATCAAGCGCTGGGGTCAGCGCCGCGGTCCTATGACGCATGGTTCTCACTTCCAGCGTCACCCCGGTTCTATCGGTCAGTGCGCCTATCCTGCGCGCGTCCTCAAGGGCGTCAAGATGGCCGGCCACATGGGTAACGAGCGCGTTACCGTCAAGAACCTTTCCGTTGTCCGCATCGATGCCGAGCAGAACCTCATCTTGGTCAAGGGCGCTGTCCCGGGTGCCAAGAATGGTCTCGTCGCCATCCGTATGGCCTAAGGGCCCAGCCCATTTAGCCCAGCGTCATACCAAGGAGAACACTTAAATGGCAAAGTTTGAAGTAAAGAACAGCGAGGGCAAGAAGGTCGCCGAGGCCGAGCTCGCCGCTGAGGTGTACGGCATCGAGCCGAACATCCACGTTATGCACCACATCGTCAAGTGCCAGATGGCCTCTTGGCGTCAGGGCACCCAGTCCGCTAAGGGCCGCTCTGAGGTTTCCGGTGGCGGCAAGAAGCCTTGGCGTCAGAAGGGCACCGGTCGTGCCCGCCAGGGTTCCATCCGTGCTGCCCAGTGGCGTCACGGTGGCGTTGTCTTCGCCCCCAAGCCCCGTTCCTACGCTAAGCGTATGAACAACAAGGAGGTCAAGCTGGCTATGCGCTCTGCGCTGTCCGCCAAGCTGGCCGATGGCGAGCTCGTGCTCGTCGACGACTACGGCTTCGAGAAGCCTTCCACCAAGGCTGCCGTTGCCATGCTCAAGGCTCTCGGCCTTGAGGGCAAGCGTCTGACCATCATCGTTCGCGATGAGGACGTCAACGCCTACCTGTCGTTCCGCAACATTCCCAAGACGTTCATCATCACTGCCGACGAGGCCAACACCTATGATCTCGTCAACAACAACGCTGTGCTGATGCCCGCCGACATCGCCGCTCACTTCGGGGAGGTGCTTGCATAAATGACCGCCCACGAGATCATCATCCGTCCGATCGTGTCCGAGCGTTCCTTCTCCGGCATGGAGCAGAACAAGTACACGTTCGAGGTCGCCAAGGATGCTAACAAGTATCAGATCAAGGACGCTGTCGAGGAGATCTTCGGCGTCAAGGTCGTTCGCGTGAACACCCTGACGGTCAAGCCCAAGACCAAGCGCGTGCGCTATGTCGCCGGTAAGACCCGTTCTTGGAAGAAGGCCATCGTTACGCTGGCCGAGGGCGACACCATCGAGGTCTTTGGCAACCAGGCCTAAGACTCGCTGCTGTTGAGTGAGCTCATGCCTCCCAAATAGGGGAGGCGAGAGCTCAAGGTTTTGGGCGTATAAAATGGACACGCCCGGAACCGTGTATACGTCCGGTGTCATCGCACCCGAGGCAGAGCCTCGAATCCCTGTCTGCGATGGCTAACGGATACCTATTGAAAGGGATTGTAATGGCTGTAAAGCACCTTAAGCCGACCTCCGCTGGTAGGCGTTGGCAGACGATCTCCGACTTCTCCGAGATCACCTGCACCAAGCCCGAGAAGTCTCTTCTCGAGCCCCTGCCCAAGAAGGCCGGTCGTAACAACAACGGCCGCATCACCACCCGCCACCAGGGCGGCGGCGTGAAGCGTCGTTACCGCGTGATCGACTTCAAGCGCAACAAGGACGGCGTGCCCGCCAAGGTTGCCACGATCGAGTACGATCCGAACCGTTCCGCTCGCATCGCTCTGCTGCACTATGCTGACGGTGAGAAGCGCTACATCCTGGCCCCCAAGGGCCTCGAGGTCGGTCAGACCGTCATGTCCGGTTCTGACGCCGACATCAAGCCGGGCAACGCTCTGCCCCTCGCCGACATCCCCGTCGGTACGCTCATCCACGCCGTCGAGTTCCAGCCGGGCAAGGGCGCCGCTATCGCCCGTTCCGCCGGTAACTCCTGCCAGCTGATGGGTAAGGAGGGCAAGTACGCCATCGTCCGTATGCCTTCCTCCGAGATGCGCCGCATCCTCGTTACCTGCCGCGCCACCGTCGGTGAGGTCGGCAACGCCGATCACGCCAACATCGTCATCGGCAAGGCCGGCCGTAAGCGTCACATGAACGTGCGCCCGACCGTCCGCGGTACCGTCATGAACCCTGTCGACCATCCGCACGGCGGTGGCGAGGGCAAGAACCACACCTCTGGTCGTCCCTCCGTTACCCCCTGGGGTAAGCCGACGAAGGGCCTTCGTACGCGCAAGAAGAAGAAGGTCTCGAACCAGCACATCATTCGTCGCCGTAAGAAGTAATTTCGGATACCGAGTTTTAGGAGAAAGCACTTATGAGCAGAAGTCTCAAAAAGGGCCCGTTCGTGGAGACTCGCCTTCTCTCGCGTATCACCGCGATGAACGAGGCTGGCAAGAAGGACGTCGTGAAGACTTGGTCCCGCGCGTCCACCATCTTCCCCGAGATGGTTGGTCACACCATCGCCGTCCACGACGGCCGCAAGCATGTGCCCGTGTATGTTACCGAGTCCATGGTTGGTCACAAGCTCGGCGAGTTCGCGCCGACTCGTACGTTCCGTGGCCACAAGGCCAAATAGGGGGTTAACCGTAAATGGCAACTAAGTCTATTGAAACTGAGGCCACCGAGGTTCGCGCCGTCGCTAAGTACGTGCGTGTTTCCCCCAGCAAGGCCCGCCTGGTGGTCGATCTGATCCGCCGCAAGCCTGTCGCTCAGGCCTTCGACATCCTCCACTTCTGCGACCGCGCCGTCGCCGTGGATGTCGAGAAGGTTCTCCGTTCCGCCGTTGCGAACGCCGAGAACAACAACGGTCTGCGTGCCGACAACCTGGTTGTCGCTGCTGCCTATGTTGACGAGGGTCCGACGCTTAAGCGCATCCGTCCCCGCGCCAAGGGTTCCGCTTCTCGCATTCTGAAGCGTACTTCCCACATCACCGTCGTCGTTGCTCCTCGAAAGGAGGCGTAAAGCTGTATGGGTCAGAAAGTCTACCCCACCGGCTTCCGTCTTGGCATCACCGAGAACTGGCGCTCCCGCTGGTTCGCAGAGAAGGATTACGCTAAGACCCTCGGTAACGATCTCGAGATCCGCAAGTACCTCGAGAAGCGTCTCTCCCGCGCAGCTGTCTCCCGCGTCGAGATCGAGCGCGCTGGCGACAAGGTGAAGGTCATCATCTTCACCGCTCGCCCCGGCGTTGTCATCGGTAAGAAGGGTGCCGAGATCGATACCCTCCGTACCGAGCTCGAGAAGGTCGCTGGCGTCTCCAAGGGCCAGCTCTCCGTCGACGTTGTCGAGATCAAGCGCCCCGAGCTCGACGCCAACCTCGTTGCTCAGTCTATCGCTGAGCAGCTCGAGGGCCGCGTTGCCTTCCGTCGCGCTATGCGCAAGGCTGTCCAGTCCGCCCGCAAGGCCGGCGCCAAGGGCATCCGTATCCAGTGCTCCGGTCGTCTCGGCGGTGCCGAGATGGGCCGTCGTGAGTGGTACCGTGAGGGTCGCGTGCCTCTGCACACCCTCCGTGCCAAGATCGACTACGGCACGGCTGTCGCCAGCACCACCATGGGTGCCTGCGGCGTGAAGGTCTGGATCTACCTGGGCGAGAAGCTCCCGGGCCAGCCTGTTCCCAACCCTGCACTCGAGGGCTCTTCCCGTCCTCGTCGTCGTAACTCCGAGAGGAGGGGTCAGTAGTGCTTGCCCCTAAGCGTATTCTTCACCGCAAGGTGCAGCGTGGCTCCATGAAGGGCCAGGCCAAGGGTAATACCGAGCTGCATTTCGGCGAGTTTGGTATCCAGGCTCTCGAGGCCCATTGGATCACCAACCGTCAGATCGAGGCCGCTCGTATTGCCATGACCCGCTACATGAAGCGTGGCGGTCGTGTCTACATCACGATCTTCCCCGATAAGCCCATCACCAAGAAGCCTGCCGAGACTCGCATGGGTTCTGGTAAGGGTAACCCCGAGGAGTGGGTGGCCGTCGTCAAGCCCGGCCGCATCATGTTCGAGGTCAAGGGTGTTCCCGAGGAGGTCGCTCGCGAGGCTCTGCGTCTTGCGCAGCACAAGCTCCCCATCAAGACCAAGATCGTTGCTGCCAAGAACGCCGAGCAGCGCATCGAGAAGGAGATGGCTGAGGAGGCCGCTCTCGAGACCAAGTGGGCTGCTGAGGACGCCGCCGCCGCCAAGGAGGAGAACTAATGAAGCCCGCAGAGATTCGTGAGCTCTCGGACGCTCAGCTCGTTGAGAAGCTGAAGGAAATGCGCGCCGAGCTCTTTAACCTTCGTTTCCAGATGGCCACCAGCCAGCTGGACAACACCGCTCGCGTCAACACCGTGAAGAAGGACATCGCTCGCGTCCTCACGGAGCAGCGCGCCCGCGAGATCGCAGCGGAGAAGTCCGCTGTCGCCGAGTAGGACCTAAGGAGAGAACATGACTGATTCGCGTAACTCGCGTAAGGTCCGTACGGGTGTCGTTACCTCCGTCTCCGGTGCTAAGACCATCGTTGTCACCATCACCGAGCGCAAGCGTCACCCCAAGTACGGCAAGATGATGACCAGCTCCAAGAAGCTGCACGCTCACGACGAGGAGTGCACGGCTGGCGTGGGCGACACCGTCCGCGTTATGGAGACCCGTCCTATGTCCAAGATGAAGCGTTGGCGCCTCATCGAGGTCGTCGAGCGCGCTAAATAAGCAGTCGCTCTTACGACTTATACGTTTCCGAAGATGTGCGTATGCCTGGCTTGCATACCACGGGCCGCATAAAGGCTGCGCACCTCTCTTCGGTTCTTAGTTCGGAGGAACATCTACCATGATTCAGATGCAAACCATGCTGAACGTCGCCGACAACTCCGGCGCTCGCAAGATTCGCTGCATCAAGGTGCTTGGCGGTTCCAAGCGTCGTTATGCAGGCATCGGCGATGTGTTCATCGGTGCTGTCCAGGAGGCTACCCCTGGCGCCAACGTCAAGAAGAAGGACGTTGTCCGTTGCGTCGTCGTTCGCACCGTTAAGGAGATCCGCCGCAAGGATGGCTCCTACATTCGCTTTGATGATAACGCCTGCGTTGTCATCAACAACGATGGTTCGCCCGTCGGCACCCGTATCTTCGGGCCCGTCGCTCGCGAGCTTCGTGACAAGAAGTACATGAAGATCGTCTCGCTCGCTCCCGAGACCCTGTAGTTAGGGGAGATATATGTATATCAAGAAGGGCGATAAGGTCCAGGTTCTCTCTGGTAAGGATCGCGGCAAGCAGGGCGTTGTCCTGCGTGCTCTCCCTGCCGAGAACAAGGTCGTTGTCGAGGGCGTTTCGGTCGTCAAGAAGGCCGTCAAGCCCAACGCTGCCAACCAGCAGGGCGGCATCGTTTCGCAGGAGGCTCCTATCGATGCCTCCAACGTCAATCTCGTTTGCCCCGAGTGCGGTAAGGTTACCCGTGTCGGTCACGAGAAGGACGGCAAGAACAAGCTGCGCGTCTGCAAGAAGTGCGGCCACAAGTTCTAAGCTGCCCGCAACATCTAAGTTGCTAGCAAAGGCCCGGATGCCACGGCACTCGGGCCTTTTTCTATCCCTACTCATTGGGGACAGACTTAAATGAGTGGCTACTTCTGACATACTCATTGGGGACAGACTTAAATGAGTGGCTATACTCATTGGGGACAGACATAAATGACTAGTCGTTGGGGACGTTCTTAAACGGCTAGTTGATGGGGACAGTCTTGCCACGAAAGCGTCGTACGGGAAACGCCCCCAGGATTCGACAGCCTGGGACAGTCCCTATGTGCCGGCAGTTAGGGATGATCTTTTGATGTCTGATGCCCCTAGGGGGCAGAGTAAGACAGCCTGCTTTGCCTTTAGGGGTTTTGGTGTTCCGCCTTTTTCTGCATCATAACGATCGATGCATGCGTATTTACGCACAGAGTCTTGCGCGATAATGCGCATAGCCGCGCAAATATCTGCTAATTATGGTTTAATTATAACCGATAAACAAATAAACACGCAAATACAAGCAAATGCGCGCAAATTTGTGCGAATATAAGGCTGTTGGAAATGAAGAACTTCCGGTGACTCAGGAGGCACATGATGACAGATTCCAAACAGGCTCCGCTCGACGCCGAAGCAGCCGCTAAGGCGGCGTTTGCCTCGGTCCAAGATCAGCCGTTCCCTAACGACATCTTTACGGCTCCCGAGCTTCGTTGGGCTGTGATCGGCTGCGGCGTTATCGCCAACCAGATGGCCCAGTCTCTCGCCCTTGCCGGCCGCAAGCTTGCGGGCGTCGCCAACCGTACGCTTTCCAAGGCCCAGGCTTTTGCCGAGCAGTATGGCGTCGAGAAGGTGTACGAGACGGTTGAGGACCTCTACGCCGATCCCGACATCGACGCCGTTTATATCACCACGCCGCATAACACGCATATCACCTACCTGCGCGCCGCTCTGGCAGCAGGCAAGCACGTGCTTTGCGAAAAGGCCATCACCCTCAACTCCGCCGAGCTCGACGAAGCGCGTGCCATTGCCGACGAGCATAACGTGGTCCTTATGGACGCCACCACGGTGCTCCACATGCCCTTGTATCGGGAGCTGCGTCGCCGCATGGATGCCGGCGAGTTTGGCCGCATGAACCTCGCTCAGCTCAACTTTGGCAGCTACAAGGAATACGGCGACCTGACCAACCGTTTCTACAACCGTAGTCTCGCCGGCGGTGCCATGCTCGATATTGGCGTGTATGCCCTGTCCGTCATGCGCCTCTTTATGGCAAGCCAGCCTGTTGAGGTCGTTTCGCTCGGCAACACCTGTGAGACCGGCGTTGACGTTGCGGGCGGCATCGTCTGCCGTAATGCCGAGCAGCAGCTGGGCGTGGTGAGCCTTACACTTCACTCCAAGCAGCCCAAGCGCTCGGTCATCAGCTTTGACAAGTGCTATATCGAGGTCAACGAGTATCCCCGCGCCGATCACGCGACCATCGTGTGGACTGCGGACGGGCACCGTGAGGAGGTCCACACCGGCACCGAGGCTTACGCCCTGTGCTACGAGATGGCCGACCTGGAGAAGGCCGTTGCCGGCGATGATTCGAAGCGCGAGCTTCTGGATTACGCTTCTGATGTTATGGAGCTGATGACCAAGCTCCGCGCCGACTGGGGAGTCGTGTACCCCGAGGAGGAGTAAGCGATGCTTGCGGAGGATAGGCTCAACGCGATCGTGTCGATGGTCCAGCAGGCTGGCTCGGTTACTGTGCAAGAGCTTGCCGATACCCTGGGCGTAACGGCGTCTACCATTCGGCGCGACCTGCAGACGCTCGATCGAGCACACCGTATCGCCAAGGTCCACGGCGGAGCGACAAGTCTTGAGCGTGCGCACGTGACGCGCGACCTAACGCTCAATGAGCGCAGCGACCTCCATAACGACGATAAGGAGCGTATCTGCGCCCGTGCGGCGGCGCTGGTGGAGCCCGAGAGCTTTGTGTACATCGATTCGGGCTCGACGACGCTCAAGCTCATCGAGCATCTTCCACACCTTGAAGATGTCACCTATGTGACCGATTCTGTGCTCCATGCTCAGCACCTCGCTTTGCGCGGCATGCGTACCGTGGTGCTGGGCGGCGAGCTCAAGCCCGAGACCGAAGCACTCGTTGGCCCCGATGCCTTGGCAACCTTAGACCGCTACAACTTCAACTGTGGCTTTTGGGGTTCTAACGGCATTGCCGCCGAGCAGGGCTTCACGGCGCCCGATATCGAGGAAGCGCAGGTTAAGCGCATCTCGATGCGCCATACGGCTAAACGCTTTGTAATCTCGGACGCCAGTAAATTTGGCATGGTGGCGCCCGTCAAGTTCGCGGACTTTCGCGACGCAACGATTATTACCGCGGGCGAGGTGCCCGCCAAGTACCGGGCAATGGACAACGTCATCACGGTCTAGCGACGGGACAAAGCCAAAACCATCACAAAGGTGCCTGTCCCCATTGTGGTGGTTAGTAACGAAAACCGAGTAGTTTTCTCAATAGAAAAGCGGCAACGTCCATCACAGGCGTTGCCGCTTTCGTTGTCCGCCGGTTTGTCTAAGTCTGTAACAACTGGACCGTTAAAAGTGGGTTAGATGTTACAGATTGAGATACTTCCGAACCGCGCCATCCCTTTGTCTCAATCTGTAACATCTGGGACCGATTTTGCCGAGTTATTGTTACAGATCGAGATTTTCCCTTGAGGGGGATTTGAGTGTCTCGATCTGTAACAGATAGGCCGGAAAATGGGTTCTAACTGTTACAGATCGAGATGTTTTGGGGCCGCGGCTGAGCCATCGTGGCGGCTTGACGTTTGCCCAGATAAAACCTGCCAAAATAAACCTGTCCCTTTTTGGCAGGTTTTAGGGCTCCCAGGGGCAGGGGGCTTCGATGTGGATGCGCTCGCCGGTTACGGGATGGGTAAAGGATACGCTGTGGGCGTGGAGCATGAGGCCACAGGGGCGCGGCGTTCCGTACAGGTCGTCGCCAACCAGGGGATGATGTTCGCTTGCCAGGTGCACGCGGATCTGGTGTTTGCGGCCCGTGAGCAGCTCAACATCGATATACGAACGGGTGGGCAGGCCTCGGCGGCTCTTAAGGCGCTTGAGCACCTTGACGCGCGTCTGCGACGGCTTGCCGCTGGCGCCGACGCGCATCTTGCGGCTATCGTGGCGGTCGCGGGCGATGGGCTTGTCGATGAGCTTTTCGTTCCAGTCGATCTTGCCCTCGGCGAGCGCCAGATAGTGCTTTTCGAAGGCGTGGTCGATGACCATCTGGTCAAAGGCGGGCTGCGTCTGCTTGTCGAGCGAGAACAGCACCACGCCGGTAGTGTCGCGGTCCAAGCGGTTGAGCGGCTGCATGTCGGTCGCGGCAAAGCCGTCGCCCATCGCCAGCAAAAGGTCGCTGGCATAGTCGGTAAGCGTGCGCTCGCCGGTGCCGTCGCCGTGGACGATCATGCCGGCGGGCTTATCGATGGCCATGAGCCAGGCGTCGCAGTAGAGGACTTGAGGTTCTTCGTTCACGTGTAAGCCTTTCGGTTAGCTAATTCCCACAAACATGCAGCCCGAAGTGGCGCCGCGCAGGCGGGCGGCGGGCTTACGGCCGGCCTGCGCGGCCTCGACGGCGCGACGGACGCGTGCGACGGCGCGACCAATCTCATCGGCCTCGAGCAGGGTTCCGTCGACCATGAGACGGCGCACGCCGGCGTCGAGCAGCTGTGGAACCTGCGGTGTGAGGTCGATGGGGTAGGCGTCGTACAGGCGCGAGCGGCCGTGGATGTCGGTACGCACCGGCATGACCTTGCCGTCGATATTCTTGAGCGACAGCTTGCGGGCGCGCAGACGGCAGTTGGCACAATCGTGGATGCAGCCATTGGCCACCTGCAGGATGCAGTGCTCGCTCGTCATAACGCGCGGGCGGCCGAAAACGGTGATGCCCAGGGCCGCGGGCGCGGAGGTACCAAGCGAGATAATCTCGTCGAGCGTGATCTCGGGCGAGAGCCAAAACGCCCCGGCTCCGCGCTCGGCGAGTGCCTCCATGCAAGGCGTGTTGTGCACGGGCAGGCAAGAGCGAATCTCGGCCGTGGCACCAACCTGGGCGGCCAGGGCAAGCTCAGAGATGTTGCCAATAGCGACCGTGGCACCGGCAACGACCCACGGGTCGACGCGCGCGTGGTCGACGGCGCGGCAGACCTCATCGAGCACGGGGACAATACCCTGCTCAAACGCATCGGCGGGGGAGAGCTCGGCCGCATCGAGCGCGTCGGTGGTCATGTAGATGCGCGCGGCTCCCTCCGCGCGCGCTGCCTCGGCGGTGTCGAGCGAGGTGACGGTGGCACAGATCTGCGGCTCATCGCGGTAGTGCTCGGGCGCGGGGCGGGAATCGCTGGTGACAATCGCCGGAATCTCGAGCGTTTTCGCGCGCTCCTCGTAAGGCGCCAGAACGGCCTCCTCGAGCGCCTTGCAAGCGGCGGCGCGCACCTTGTGCACAGCGGAGAAGCCCATGCCACAGCCCTCATCGAGCGCCACATCAAAGCTCGCGGCCTCAAAGGGAGAGGAGCCCATGCGGCCCACATGCTCCACCAGATCGGACGCCTCGACGGCGCGGGTCTTGGCGGCCTCGACGGTAAAGCCGGTGGCGGTGGCGGTGAGCGTGGGGTCGTCGCAGCAGGTGAGCGTGACGGTAAACGGCTCGCCCAGACGCGCCGCAACGGACACGTCTACGGCGCGGCGGCGTAGCACGTCGCGCTTGAGCGCGGCGCCGGCAGCGTCAATGGCGCGCTGGCTGCGAATCACACGCACGCGGCAGCCCCCGGGCATGCTGCGGGGCACGCGGCACTCGATGATGTCGCCGGCGGCGGCATCATCGGCGGCGATGGTGGTCAGGAACTGATCGAACTCGTCGTCGTGACGAAGCTCCAACAGGTCGCCCTTGCCCACGGGCTCAAACAGCTCAATGCGGGCGATGGCGGCGCGGCGACGACGGTCGTCGGGTTTGAGCCCGCGCACGTCGCGGTTGGCCATACGGCTGCCCAGCACCGTGCCCACAATCTGGCCGCGGTTGTTGGAGCGCTCGTAGCTCATCATCTCGTCGCCCGAGGTGCCGTCCTGATAGGCGTGCGTAAAGTCGCGGTTAAAGCAGCGCTTGAGTTGGCGCTGGCGAGCGGCGTCCTCGTCCTTATCTACGACGGCCCCGGCCAGCATGTCATCGATCTGATGACGATACACATCGACGATGGAGTACACGTAATCGGGCGCCTTCATGCGGCCCTCGAGCTTGAGCGATGCGGCGCCGGCGTCATACAGGCGGCGAACAAGCTGTGAAGTGTTGGTGTCACGCGGGCATAGCGCGCGCTCGCGACCGGCAGGGGAGAGCGTGCGGCCGTTCTCGTCGATCAGCTCGTAGGGCAGACGGCAGGGCTGAGCGCACATGCCGCGGTTGGCCGAGCGGCCCGCCATGGCAAAGCTCGACAGCAGGCACAGGCCCGAGTAGCAAAAGCAGATGGCGCCGTGGCTAAAGACCTCCAGGTCAACGTCGGGCGCGGCGTCGTGGATGGCGGCGATCTCGTCGATGGAAAGCTCGCGCGAGAGGGTCACGCGGTCGGCGCCCTGCTCGCGGCACCAGATGGTTCCACGGTCATCGTGGATGTTCGCCTGGGTCGAGATATGGGTCTCGATGCCGGGCATGGTGCGCTTGACCTCAAAGAACAGGCCCCAGTCCTGGATAATGAAGGCATCGGCGCCCAGCGTGGAGCAACGGTGGATGAGCTGCAGCGCATCGCTCATCTCGGACTGCTTGATGACGATGTTGACCGTGACGTAGACGCGCGAGCCGGCCAGGTGCGCAGCGCGGCAGGCCTGCTCAAAGGCCTCATCGGTAAAGTTGGTGGCCTTGCGGCGGGCGTTGAAGCTGCCCATGCCGCAGTAGATGGCGTCTGCCCCGGCGGCGAGCGCGGCGGCAAAGGGCTCCGGGCCTCCGGCGGGGGCCAGAAGCTCGGGCCTGCGGTTGGTGGTTCGGCTGGCGGTTGCGGTCATATCCTGCCTTTCAAAATGCTCAGATACTCGAAAGTATAGTGGCACCGTCGCGAAGGGCGATGCCCGCAGCCTAAGCAGGACAAAGTCTTCAGTAGCCTGGGCTGGCTGACCCCGTGGAGAACCGTTCAGCGGTTCGGGGAAACCGTTGGGCGATAAAATATTCTCGCATTCTGATAATTATCTTGCAGCGGGCGAAATCATCCCCTACTATCCCAATCAAGCGCGGTGTTCAGACCGAACTGTGCCTCCCGGTGCGAACGCCGCGCTCACGCTCTCTATTTGATCGTAAGGAGAAAAACATGAGCAAGACCGTCGTGTCTTCCGATAACGCGCCCGCAGCCATCGGCCCGTATTCCCCCGGTATCCAGACCGGCAACATGGTGTTCCTGTCCGGCCAGCTGGGCATCGATCCCGCGACCGGCAAGCTGCCCGAGGGCATCGAGGCCCAGGCCAAGCAGTCCCTCGCCAACGTCGAGGCCCTGCTGACCGCTGCCGGCGCTACGTTTGCCGATGTCGTCAAGACCACGGTCTACCTGGCTGACATCGCCGACTTTGCCGCCGTGAACGAGATTTATGCCTCCAAGTTTGAGGCCCCGTACCCCGCGCGCAGCGCTTTCCAGGTTGCCGCTCTTCCGGCTGGCGGTCTGGTCGAGATCGAGGTCGTCGCCGCTCTCTAAGGCGTTGGCAACAACTAAACATGACATGCAAAAAGACCCTGCAGCGCGTGTGAGCTGCAGGGTTCTTTTATCACGTGACGGATCGCTTGCGGAGCCACCAAGGGCAGTCTTTTTGGGACGGGGCCATTTTAGCTACCCCTATATGCAGGATTGCTTTTACTTGCGGCTCATCGAAATCGTGGGCAGAGGGAGGGTAGCTAAAATAGCCCCGTCCCAAAAAGACTGCCCGCGCTCCATTTTGCTCGTTAGCCTTCCTTGCGAACTTTTTGCAGGTAGCGGTAGACGCTGGGCTCCGAGATGCCCAGTGCGGTGGCAGCGCAGGCAACAGCGCCCTTGAGCATAAATACGCCGTTGCCGTTAAGGTGGCGAATAACGTCCACGCGATCGGCCTGCCCAAGCGAGGCGACATCCTGGCCGCGGCTTTCGAGCAATTCGGAAATGCTGTGGTCGATGAGCTCCTGTGTAGACTCCGAAAGAATTTCGACCTCGATAGACGCGGGCTCCGCCTGCCTTGGCGCAGCGTCGAAGCAGGCCATGAGCTGCTGAGCCATGGCGTTGATGGAGCGTACCGTGGAAAGATCGGTGTTGACGCAGAGCATGCCGACGATCTCGTTATCCTCGCGAATAAAGTACGTTGCGGATTCCAACGTCTTGCCACCGGCACCGCGCCCCTCGTAGCCCGTAATAAACGGCAGGTCGCGATACTTGGGATCGTGCATGATCTTGAGTGCCAGATCGGTGGCGGGACCGCCGACCTTGCGGCCGCTCACGATGCCGTTGCGGATATCGACGATGGCGTGGTCGGGATCCGAGAAATCGTGCAGCACGATTTCGCTGTTTTTGCCGAGTATCTGCTCCAGGAAATCGACCATCGGCAAAAAGCGACGTACAGTCTCGTTCACGGGCAACTCCTTTGGATGAAATCGGAAGTTTCATAACAATTTTTTCTCATGGTAACACGGTGTCTATTGACTCGTATATTCGCAGGTACCTTGCGTAATACAGACGAACGGTAGGATTTTGGCGGTAAGCGGTCGACCAAAAGAAAAGTTAGATGTTATTTTGACCAGACACTTTCCTGACCTGCGGAAATGCGTTGTCTCAGCTGAAAAATGGTCTGATAACAAAAAATTATTATTGAGAATGAGAAAGAGCACCGACATCATTCAGGTGGCGCTCATTCTTTCGGCAATCGACACGGCCCTTCAGGCCTTCGCTCCCTTCCGTCGCATCGGCGGCGGCCTGCCCATCGTCATGGGCGTCTCGTTCGCGTTCCTGCCGGCCCTGCAGGCTATGGGTGCCTCGGGCTTTAGCTTTGGTGCGCTGCTGGGCGGCGAGATTGTCGGCGGTGCCGTCGCGGTCCTCTTTGGTCTTGCCCGAGAGCAAGAAGTAACCAATTTGGTGCTATTCGTCGGCGGACGTATCGCCTCGTCCGCCGACGTCATGCGGCGCCAAGCCGCACTTCAAAGGGTTTGCCCCGTGGGTAAAATAAGGCTGACGGCAGCCCAAGTGGTGAAGAGCTGGGCAGCGCCGTTGCTTAGATTAGGGGGTCGATGCCTTAACCGCGTCGACCCCTCTTTTTATGCTTCGAGCACTGCTTGAGTGCCTCGGAAAGTCCGATGAGCGCCGTGAGGAGCGAGACCAGAGCGGTCAGGAGCTTCCGGAACGGTTCACGTGCGGTGGCGTGCCGCCCCTTCTGCGTGCGCGATTGTCGAATTACGTTATAGCTAGCTATATTATAGGAAGACATAATATAGCTAGCTATAACGTAAAGGAAGCTGAGGGTCCGTCCTGTGTTGTTGGGGACGGGGCTTTGCCCGATCGCGTGGTCTTTAGCATTTGCGGTTGAGTGCTCCGTGGATGTTGAGTGGTGGCTGGAGTAGAGCGACGAGTTGAGCGAACGCAGGAGCGGGCTCCGAGGCTCCATTACTGAAAATTCATTTGTTAAACCTGGCAACCGTGGGTAGAATAAAGTCGACGGCAGCCCAAGGGTGATAGCTGGGCAGCGCCGTTGCTTTGATCAAGGGGTCAATGCCTTAACGGCGTCGACCCCTCTTTTTGTGCTTCGAACGCTGCTTGAGTGCCTCGGTAAGTCCGATAAGCGCCGTGAGGAGCGAGACCAAAGAGGTCAGGAGCTTCACGAAATCAATCAGATCGGTGATGGGCATCACCTCCCGTCGCATGGAGGGCGCTGCCCGGCACATGGAACTGCCGTCAACAATAACCAGTCTATCAAACTGCAGTCATAAATACGAATATATGTTCGCTCATAACAGCGACGTGGCCATCTCAAAGCGCGGCTTTACGCAAGGGTGCCGGGTGGCCGCGCTGGGCGCTTTCATGTCCGCACGAGCGCCTATCCTTACGGCAATGTAGCCGCCTATGTAGCAAGCGGCAGGCAACGGAGAGAGGCCATAACCGTGTCAGCTGAAAAGATGCCGGGTATCTCGGCTATCGATACGACGAACTTTGCGCGCCAGATCGTGCTGGACTTTGAGTTTGCGCCGGTGCCAAAGCAGCGCCAGCGCCGTGGACTGCGCAACGAGATTATCGAGGTCGGCGCCGTTAAGCTCGATTACCACGGCAACGTTATGGGCGAGTTCTCGCAGTTTGTGCAGACGGAATTTACCGAAGGCGTTGCGTTTCCCGTCCGCGAGCTTACGGGGATATCGGCTGTGGACACCGCGATGGCCGATCCGCTCTACATGGTGATCAAAAGGCTCGGCGATTGGATCGGCCGCTACTCCGCCCAGATAGTTTGCTGGAGCGGGACGGACCGTCGACAGCTTTTGACCGAGTGCCAGGCAAAGCACATCGACCTTTCCGCATTTCCTACGGACTGGGCCGACCTGCAGGCGTTTTACACCTCGATCATGGATGTGGGCAGCCATGGGCGCGTTTCGTTGGGCGACGCGGCGATGTGGTTTGGCATTGAGTTCGACGAGTCGACGGGCCACGCCCACAGCGCCCTTGCCGATGCGCGCGTGACCGCCAAGCTGCTCAAGCAGGTGATGGACGGGGACTACCACGTGAGCCCGCGCGCCCAGGAAGTCCGCCAGCGGTGGGGGATGGGCGAGCGAGCCGAGACGTGCCTTTCTAGCAAGTGCCCCGAGCTGGGCGACCTGCTGCTGAAGCTGAAGGCGGAGGGGAGGTAGGGGCGTTGTCGGTCCTCGCAACCGAAGCCCATCTGATTAATTGTCCTCATGCGAAAAAGCTATAAGTCAATGGCCCTGGGAATGACCTCTGATTTAAGTCGCCGGGGCTCATTTTATATTGATATGAGATTGTAGCGATTCATATGCGTGCGATGCATTTCGTTGAGTCGGATATCCCTTCTGATATCTAGGCACGCAAACGCACGCTTGTCGATTTAATGCCAATATCGCCAGGTTTTCCGCGTAAGCTAGTAACATATTGTGCTGGCCGAGATAGATGACTGCGCGGATGGTGTCAAATGGGTTCTGATCTCAATACCTTATCGGTTGTAGATAAGGCAGAGGCCCTTTTTGGATACTTGGAAGAGTTCTCCAAGATTAGGATGAAGATCGTTCGCAACGTAAGAGATTACGCTTCGGACTGCATTGATTTGGAGAGCTTGCCAACAGATAACGGATGGATCGAGGTGCGATTTCGCGATTCCGCTAATAACGATGGTCCGATTTTGAGTGTCGCTAAACCGGAGTTCAAAACGTGCCCGCAGCCTCCGGATGAGATCGCGCCGTGGATTGCAAGCGGATGGGAAAGCTATAAGAACCAGATAGGGTTCAAGTTTCCACCCGAGGAGCTTGCGGAGGCAAATGAAGAAGCGCCTCAAGATCTATTTATGTCCGATCCCGCTAGAGCTCAACTGCTTGAGGAATGGGGCGGCGAGCGAGACAAATGGGTCACATACCAAACTAAGGCGACAGAAGCCTCTGGGGTGTATGAGCGCCTGTTTAAAATGAAAGAAAAACTCAAGAGCGACCCCGATAAACTCGAGGTTGTTGCCGCATCGATGAACGTTCGGCTTTCCGAAGACAAGAGGGTGGATCACCCAGTCTTTACGCGGAACATGAGGATTCAGCTCGATGCGGAAAAGGGAATCATTTCCGTTGAAGACGTCGATTCCGACACGTTGATTCAAAAGGACCTGCTGTCTCAGTCTCAGAATCTGACGATGAGCAAGATTAGTGAGGCGGAACAGAGGCTCGACGAGGAAGAAGTGCATCCGCTTGATCGTGATGCAATTGCCCGTGAAGCCAAACTGCTCGTGAATCAGCTATCGCCCAAGTCTCGTTATTTTGACCGCGCTGATGCTGCGCGAGACCAAGAAGCCGATATAGACGTTCGACCCGGTTTCTATTTAATCTTTAGGCAGCGCCCTGATGGAACCGCGGGCGCTATCGGCAGAATTGTAAAAACGATTGATGAGACTCAGCGCGTCCCTGCGTTCTTAAACGGCCTTCTTGGCGAGTTTACGCACGATGAAACCACTCCGGTCCTTGAGGATTTATCGGACGGGTCTACGGTTTCTCGGCGCTTGGCGGAGGCAAACGGAGAAGACGACGAGATTCTATTGGCGAAACCTGCCAACCGTGCGCAGTTAGAGATTGCCAAGCGAATCGAGCAAGATGACGCCGTTCTCGTTCAGGGCCCTCCGGGTACCGGTAAAACCCATACGATTGCAAACCTGATGGGAAGCTTTTTGGCACAAGGCAAAAGGGTGCTTGTAACGAGCTATACCTCAAAGGCTTTGACGGTTCTTGCCGACAAGATGCCTCCTGAGCTCAGAAGCCTTTGTGTGTCTTCGCTGGCATCTAACGGCAAGGACGCTCGTGATTCGGTAGAAGCAATCGTCAACCATCTCGGCGAGCATTCGATAAGTGAACTGAATAAATCCGTGCAGGAATTATCTTGTCAGCGAGAAGAGATACTGGTTGATCTTGCAAAGGCGCGCAAATCCGCCTTTGTTGAACGAGAGGCCGAGAACAAACAGTTTGATCTGGGGAATGAAACCCTCACTCCGCATGATGCCGCGCAATTTGTTGCGAAGAATAAGGAAGAGCTGGACGACATTATTCCCGGCCAGGTGAAGCTGTTAGCGCAGCTTGATATTTCGATTGTCGAGGAGCTTTACCAAAGCAACGGCATTGCCTCTGCAGAAGATGAGGCAGAGGCGATCTGTCTACAGGATGTCGACTGGATGGCTTTGCTCCCCAAGCCAGACGTCTATGCACAGGAGTTTGAGAAATATAACCAAGCCAGTTCTTTGGCGGACGAGCTGATTCGTCGCCACGGTTGGGAACTATGCGACGATGGGGGAACGGTGGAGATTGGATCGGCTGTTCTTCCCGTTTTGGACGATGAGTCCGAAGCATTCGGCACGGTGAAGAACCTCGTAATGCACGGAGCTCTGAGCGAGGAGTGGCAGCGAGGGGTCGCTGCGAGATCCTTGAGGGGCGAGGGCGAGAAAACGATCTGGTATCGTCTCTGCGATGAGGTTCAGTTGCTTGAACAGCAGGCTTCGTCATATCGAAGCAAGTGGTTTCCGAGGCAGGTTGCGCTTGGTGACAACGGCGATTATCAACAACTGCGCGCGCTTGTAAGCGGGTACAAAGAGTACCTAGCTAAAACGGGCCTGCGAAAGTTGCTTTCTTCGGTCAAGAGCTTGCCCGATGGTGTGGCGGTCAACGGGGCACAGGCGGCTTCGCCCGAGGACTGCGATGCCATCCTGGATTACATAGAGCTTATGGACAAGCGACACGCTTGCGCCATTCAATGGGATGCGCTTATGGGAACCGTTGGCGTGAGCTGCTTTGCAGAGTTGGATAGCAGTGAGCCCGAGCACGTGGCATTTCGATATGTTGAGGGTATTAAGGCGGCCCTTGCGTGGAAAGCCGAGTGCATTGACAAGCTGTTTGACGCATTGGACTCAAACGGTATCTCTCATGAAGCGTTCTTTGACTGCCCTTCCATGATTTCCGAAAAGGAGGTCGTGGCCAAAACCTTGCAAGCACTGGAAACGGATCTCACGGATTACCTTAAGTTGTGTGTCGCACTCAAAAAAATAAGGGCGATTAAGGCATGGGCAGAGGACGTTTTGAAGAGAATCGAAGACGCTTCGGCCAAGCACTGTGAGACCGCTGTCGCATTGAGCGACTGCATCGTGCAGCTTCGCCCAGCTGGGGATTTCGGCGAAGCGGTTGACCCCGAACTCGGCTTGGTGCAAACATACCGCGATCAGTACAATCGTCTACAGTGGCTGTGCGAAATAAGGGCGGCAGTTAAGTGCCGACATGAGCAACTGAATCAGTTGTCGCAAATTGCTCCGGGATGGGCACAAGCCGTTCGTGAGCGCGAGGGCGTTCACGGGGCTACGAGCGTTCCGCGGGATATCGAACGAGCATGGAAATACAAGCAGTGCCAGGCAATTGTTGAGTATGCCGATCGTGCAAACTCTTCCAATCCCCAGAAGGAAATTTCTGAGCTGGGCAAACGCTATCGTGACATAACGGCAAAATTGGCAGGCATGATGGCGTGGCTCAAGATTCACAAGGACCTTGAGAGCAATACAGAGCTCAAGGTCGCGCTGAACGGCTGGAAGCAGACGGTCGCGCGAATTGGCAAGGGAACGGGCAAGAATGCATCGCGGCATCGCTCGAAGGCCCGTGCTCTCATGGCGAAATGTCAGCGGGCTGTGCCGGCATGGATTATGCCGATTGGCCAAGCGCTTGACTCTTTTGACCCCGCCAACAATCTGTTTGATATCGTAATCATCGACGAGGCAAGCCAGGCCGACATGACCGCCCTGGCTATTACATATCTTGCAAAAAAGGTAATTGTTGTTGGTGATGACAAACAGGTAAGCCCTCTTTCTGTCGGTGCAAAGGAATCCACTGCCGAAGGATTGGCTGCTTCATATATCGAGGGAAAGGGAATTCCCAACGCCCATCTGTATCGAGCAAGATACTCGCTTTACGAAATTGCCCAGCAGGGCTTTTCGCCCATCATGCTTACCGAGCACTTTAGGTGCGTGCCGGATATCATCGGCTTTAGCAATGGGCTATCGTACGGTGGAAAAATCAAGGCGCTGAGAGACGCCGATGCGGGTGGATTGATGCCGGCGTTGGTTCCCTTTCGCGTCAAAAGCGGCATGCGCTCGGGCAAGGCGAAGATTAACCAGCAAGAGGCCAAAGCCGCAGTTGCGATTATCCGTGCCTGTCTTGAGCAGCCAGAATATGAGAACAAGACATTTGGCGTTTTGTCCTTGCTGGGAGAAGAGCAGGCTGACTTGATTCGAAACGAACTGCTTAAAGAGATGGATCCCGCTGAGTTTGAAAAACATGAGATTATTTGCGGCAACGCTGCGGGTTTCCAGGGCGATGAACGCGATGTCATGATTCTAAGCATGGTTGACAGCAACGAATCCGAGACTCCCTTGCGCTTTATGGGGACGGGCTCGGATGACGCATACAAGAAGCGCTACAACGTTGCTGCGAGCCGCGCGAAAGACCAGATGTGGCTTGTATATTCGCTTGATCCAGTTCGTGATTTAAAGAGTGGCGACCTGCGTAGGCAGCTAATTGAGTACATGCTCGACCCGCATACGTTTGACACTCAGATTGAGGAGACGCAAGAAAAAGCCGAGTCTGATTTTGAGTTGCAGGTGTGCACTGAGCTTTCCAAGCGCGGTTATCAATATGAGCAGCAAAAGGAAGTCGGAAGCTACCGCATTGATATTGTCGTGCAAAGCGACCATCACAACGTTGCTATCGAATGCGACGGCGATCGTTGGCATTCAACCGAGGGGCAAATTATCGCGGACATGGAGCGACAGACGATTCTGGAACGTGTGGGATGGGATTTCATCCGTATTCGAGGTAGTGAATTCTACAGCGATCGGGATGCAACGATGGATCGAGTTGTAGCCGAACTCGCTATTTACGACATTAAGCCAGGCCAGCAGCTCCCCACGGTTGCCCGTGACACCAGCGAACTTCTCGAGCGAGTGCTCGAGGCGGTTCGTGACAATTTCGATGACGAAGTGGACGAGAACACACTCGAGTCCACGCTTGCTCGAGATTCGGCCATCGCAGCCGCTCTTCAAGAACAGGAGCCGCCGCGCGAGCCGGATATGCTATCGAAAGATGATGGCGCTAAGGAAGCGTATGCCAAGGCGGATGACTTTGCTGTTGCGGCTGGCTGCTCGGATGTGATCGAGAATGACGACGCAAGCGGCCAGTGCGAGCAGGTGGATGAACAACGTGGACAGACAATAACTGAGGATTCGCGTCAGGAGATGCTTCTGCTCGCACTCGAACGGGCAGGGCATCGGTTCTATGAAACCGAGCAGGCGGACGTCTTTTGGGTGCTTGGGGACTTATCAATGCGGGCGTCAATAAAGGACATCTGTTCTTCGTTTGATTACAGTTGCGTTTACAACTTTGGGGACACCGGCGCGAACACTGGTCTTTCCGGATGGATTTTGTACCCTAAGGGTAAGCGGGCTAGCATTGCACATGCGCTGCAATCAGAAGCGCTTACGCTGCAATCAGAAGCACTTAAATGGCATAAAGGAAACGGTTGCGGGGATGCTTTGCTTGCTGAGCTGAACTCTCTGGGCCTCACCTGTATTGATAAGCGAAGCAAACACGGTGCGCTATGGGTCATTGACGATCCGGTGTTTAAGGAAAAGCGCCTCGGCATCGAGGCAAAATATAAAGTGAGGTTCAAATACAGCAAACAAGGGTCAAGGTCGACATCGTCCCGACCTGCGTGGTACACAAAATAACGAAGCATTCACGAAGTACATGAACGGTGTCTATTAATTGCACAACAAATAATTGAGGTCGTAGAGATAACCCGCTTGCCGAAAATGTCCTGACGCTCTTCTATAGTTGGGAGACAATGGATAAAGTTTTAGCAAAGGGCCCTGCGTCCTGAACCAATAGCAATTAAACCTGGAGTGTACTTCGTGGATATGCCTGCGGATAAATTTCGGGGGGAGGCGCTCCGAAGCGGGCGTTCCCTCTCGGTCAATAATGAAATAGCTTGGCACGCCGTCTTAAGGACGGTGTGCTGATGGAGTTTCTCGATAACGTCGGACGCAATCGTCTGGGAGACGCACTCGCTAAATCCATCGATGAGGGCGCCAAGCTTTCAATCATCAGCAGTTACTTTACGGTCTTTGCTTTCTCTGAGCTCAAAGAAGAGCTGGAGAAGCTTGACTCAGTGCGTTTTCTCTTTAGCGAACCTACGTTCGTTAAGCGCATGGCCACCGATAAGGATCCACGCCAGTTTGCCATATCGCAATGCTCGCGCGAGCGTGGCGTGGGCGGCTTGGGTCTCGAGCTCACGCTGCGCAACAATCTCAATCAACGCGCCATTGCCCGTGAGTGCGCCGAATGGGTGCGCGCTAAGTGCGAGTTTCAATCTGCCAAGATGAACGGGGCAATTCAGCCCGGAGGCACCTATATAGTCGAGAACCCCAATGGCGACGACCATGCTTTCATGGGTGCCGCCGCTGACTTTACCCAGGAAGGACTTGGTTACGAGCGCCGCCCCAACACCGTAATGGGCGTAAGCCACTACGAGGGCGCGACGGAAACTGCCGGCCTAAAGGCGATGTTTGAGTCCGTCTGGGATAAGCCTGCGATGGTCGCCGATGTTACCGATGAGGTGGCGGCGCAGGTAGGCACGCTCTATCGTGAGAATCCGCCCGAGTTCGTTTATTTCCTTACGCTTTACCACTTGTTCCGCGATTACCTTTCCGACGAAGATAACGATTTGAGGCCCGGCCTTAAGTTTGAGGAGTCCGTTGTCTGGAACAAGCTCTACGACTTCCAAAAGGACGCCGTGGTGGGCGCCATCCGAAAGCTCGAGAAGTACAAGGGCTGCATCATTGCGGACAGCGTTGGTTTGGGTAAGACCTATGAGGCACTCGCCGTTATTAAGTACTACCAGGAACGCAATGACCGCATTCTGGTACTGGCACCTAAACGCTTGCGCGATAACTGGACGCTGTGGACGCAAGATAACGATGACCGCAACCCGTTGGCGGACGATCGTCTTAACTACACCGTACTCAATCACACCGATCTGTCCCGTTATGCGGGCATGAGCGGCGATGTCGACCTGGAGCACCTACGCTGGGGCCACTATGACCTGCTGGTGATCGATGAGAGCCATAACTTCCGTAACAAGAGCACGGATTCCGAGAAAAAGGACCGTTACACACGCCTCATTGAGGATGTGATTAAGAGTGGACGGCGCACCAAGGTGCTGATGCTCTCGGCTACGCCTGTGAACAATCGCCTGCTGGATCTGCGCAACCAGATTGAGCTCATCACCGAGGGCGATGATGCGTATCTGGCGGATACTGATGGTATTGAGTCGATTACTCAGGTGTGCCGTACAGCACAAGCGCGCTTCAACGAGTGGAGCAAGCTCGACGATGCCGAGCGCACCACCGAGAGCTTCGTCAACGCCGTCAACGCCGATTACTTTAAGCTGCTCGACGTGCTTACCATCGCGCGCAGCCGCAAGCATATCTCTAAGTACTATGGCGCCGCTTCGGGTACGTTCCCGCAGCGTCGCAAGCCCCTCTCTATTACCACGCCAATCGATTTGGCGGGGGAGCTTCCTCCTATCGCTGAGCTCAATGACATGATCGCTCAGCTCACGTTTGCGCAGTATCAGTTGCTTTCTTATGTACGCAGCGATAAGCGTCGTAAGTACGAGGATCGTTACGGCGACACCTGGGGCAAGGACTTTGAGAGCCAGGTCCACCGTACGGGTGCTGTTGCCAACCTTATGCGCGTAAACGTGCTCAAGCGAATGGAATCTTCGGTTAACAGTTTCCGAATCACGCTCTCGCGCATCCTGGTGGGATGCGAGGAGCTTCGCGCGCGGCTCGATGACCCTGCGGCCATGGGAGCGGGAAGCTATGATGCGGCGGGCATCGAGGATGGCATGGACGACGATGATGCCGAGGAAATCGAGCGCGGTGGCAAGGTGCGCGTCGACCTGCGCGATGTCGATGCCTTGCGTCTGGGCAGCGATCTGGACTTTGATATCACCGTGCTGCGCCGCCTACTCGACTATGCCAATGCCGTAACGCCTGAGCGCGATGCTAAGTTGGATGAGCTCTACAAGTTTATAGTCGATAAGGTCAATAACCCCTACAACCCCGGCAACCGCAAAGTGCTCGTATTCACGGCGTTTGGGGACACGGCGGACTATCTATTTGAGCAGCTATCGCCTCGTCTTAAGAACGAACTCGGCCTCGAGTGCGCCGAGGTTGCCGGCAGCGCAAACCGCACCTATTCGCTTAAGTTGCGCCGCACCACCTTCGAGAACATCCTGGCGTACTTTAGCCCGCGCTCCAAGGAGCTGCCCGAGGCGTCTCTCGCCGCTGGTGAAATCGACGTTGTCTTTGCCACGGACTGCATCTCCGAGGGCCAAAATCTTCAGGACTGCGACTGTCTCGTTAACTATGACATTCATTGGAATCCGGTGCGCATTATCCAGCGCTTTGGTCGTATCGACCGTTTGGGCTCCACCAACACGCAAATTCAGCTGGTGGACTTTTGGCCCGACATTGCGCTCGATGAGTACATTCAGCTCGAGAGTCGCGTAAAGGGTCGTATGGCCTTGCTCGACGCCTCAGCCACCGGCGAGGAGAACGTGCTGGAGTCCAAAGCGACGGGCGAGATGAACGACCTCAAGTATCGTCGCCAGCAACTTCAGCAGCTCAAGAGCGAGGTGCTGGACCTAGAGGATATTTCAGGCGGCATCTCGATCACTGACTTCGCCTTTGATGATTTTCGTGTTGAATTGCAGCGCTACGAAAAGGAGCACCCGGGTCTTTTAGAAAACTCGCCGGCTGGTATGCATGCGGTGGCGCGCATTCCCGATGAACTGCGTGGATCCGTGGCGCCGGGCGTGGTGTTCTGTTTGGCGCAAAACGATGAGAATGCGAACCCCAAGGACACGAATCCTACCTTCCCGTATTACGTGGTGTACGTATCGGCCGACGGCGATGTGTTGACCAAACATACACAGCCCAAGCATGCACTCGATATGATGCGCGCCTGTTGTGCGGGTGAATCCGAGCCAATTGCGGAGTTGTGTCGCGACTTTAACCGTGAGACGCGCGACGGCGAGCGTATGGGGGCTTATACCGAGCTTTTGGACAAAGTGGTTGCCACCATTAGCGGCGTGCAGCAGGACAAGGGCATTGAGAGCCTGTTCTCGCTGGGCGAAGTGGGAACGGGCACGAGCCTTGGCTTCGACGATTACTCGCTGATCAGTTTTGCGGTGTTGCGATGAGAGGTTTTGACTGGAACGACGTGTTCTGTTTGCCCGATGCCGCTCTGGCGGGCGATAGACGCATACCCAAGACGGTACTCACGCGCCAAGCTCAGCTTACAAAGACCGAGCAGAAAGTGCTTGATCGTGTAGCCGTGCTTACACACTTTGCCACCGTGCAAAAGTCCACGACGCGCATCGCACCCGTTCAAGATGATGAACACGATATTCAAAGCGTGCTCATCCTTCGGTGCGAGCTGTCTCGTGGGGCGGCTTATGCCGAAGTGGCAAGGCTCGTCCACAAGTGTTTCCCCAATCCGACGGTGATTCTGTTTGGCGGCGAGGACGAGGCTTGCATTTCGCTGGCAACGACGCGTAAGAGCCTTGCTGAGCAGGGTGCCATGGTGATTGATGACGTTGAGTCAACGGGGGCATTCGATCCTGGTGACACACGGTATGCACCGTTTTTGGATGCACTCGCGTTTGAGCAATTGCCACAGGTGAATCTTCTGGTCTATCTGCGCAGCATTGCCTGGGCAGTGCGACTTTCACGCGCGGTTCCGTCTCTAGGATTCTTTCCGACGTGCGCGGAACAGGATTATGAGCGTCTGGAGGGGTTGGTGGCGCGGAGAGATGCGCTTGCCTCCCAAGTAGAGGACACCAAGCGACGACGCCGCGATCGGGAATTGACCCTGAATGAATCTGCGCATCTGCGTATGGAGCTCAAAAAGCTGGAAAAGGAGCTCGGTCAGACGACCGACGAGATAAAGGAGATCTGCAATGGCTAAGATCGAGAAGATGAGTCTCGAGTCCGAAGACCTCGTGGAAGACCGCCTTGCGCGTCTTAAGGAGTTGATGCCCGAGGTATTCACTGAGAGCGGTATCGACTTTGACAAGCTGCGCTTGGAGCTTGGTGACGAGGTCGACGAGGGCCAGGAGCGCTACGCCTTTACCTGGCCTGGCAAGATGGACGCCATTCGTCAGTCGCAAACGCCGAGCACTGCCACGTTGCGCCCTTGCGTTGAGAAGAGCCGTGGCCGCGATGGCGAGGACGGCAGCTTTGACTCTGACAACATCTATATCGAAGGCGATAATCTTGAGGTGCTGAAACTGCTGCAGAGCGGCTATCACGGCAAGGTCAAGATGATCTATATCGATCCACCCTATAACACTGGTAAGGATTTCGTCTACAAAGACAAGTTCGGCGACACGATCGAAAACTACAAGAAGCAGGCAGGGTTGGCCAACCAGTCCAACGCCGATACGAGCGGTCGCTACCACAGCGACTGGTGCTCGATGATGTATCCCCGGCTGAGACTCGCCCGTGAACTTCTAACCGAAGATGGTGTCATCTTTATTAGCATCGATGACAATGAGGACCGCAATTTACGCATCATTTGCGATGAGGTATTCGGGGAGACTAATTTCCTAGCTCAGGTTGTATGGGAAAGAGCTTATTCTCCTATCAATTTAATGAAGCATTTTTCTCCGTCTCATGACTACGTTCTTTGCTATGCAAAGAACGTAGAAATTGCGATTTGCAACGGTATCGCAAGAAGCGATGAAGCGAATAATCGATATGCAAACCCAGACAACGATCCGCGGGGTGTTTGGAAAGCGAGCGATTTGTCAGTTGGCCCCGCAGTTGAAGAGAACATTTACGAGATTAAGACGCCCTCTGGGCGTCTTGTAAAGCCTCCAGCTGGGCGCAGCTGGAGGCTTTCCCGAACTGCGTTTCGGGAAAGGCTCCAGGACAATCGAATATGGTTTGGTCCAAAAGGGGATAACGTTCCCGCTATGAAACGCTTTCTCTCTGAATTGCGCAAGACCGGCGTTACTCCGATGACGATTTGGAAATACGAGGAAGTCGATCATTCTCAGGCCGCCACTCAAAAACTAGCAAAGATGTTTGACGGTAAGAAATACTTTGACTACCCAAAGCCGGTTAAGCTGCTAGAAAGATGTCTTGAACTGTATACGACCCAAGATTGCATCGTTGTTGACTTTTTCTCGGGTTCTGCGACTACTGCACATGCAGCTATGAATTTAAATACTAAAGATGGCGGTAATCGTAAGTACATCATGGTTCAGCTTCCTGAACCAAATTGCTCAAGCCGCGATGCCTTCAAGGACGGCTATGCCACCCTTTGCGATATCGGTGAAGAGCGCATCCGTCGTGCAGGCGATAAGATCAAGGCCGAGATTGAAGATGCCAACGTTCAGCTTAAACTTGGCGAGGAGTCTAAGAAGCTGCCTGACATCGGTTTCCGCGTGTTTTCGCTCGATAATTCTGGCATCGAAAAGCCCCAACCCGGGCAGCTTGTCCTTGACGTGGTCAAGCCCGACCGTTCCGATATGGATATCGTCTTTGAGATGATGCTCAAATGGGGACTCGAACTCACGCTTCCCGTCGAGAAGGAGGAAGTTGCCGGCTATCCCGTATATTCTGTCGCTTGTGGCGAGCTTGTGTGCTGTCTGGCGGACGGCCTTACCATGGAAGCGCTCGATGCTATTGCCGACATGGAGCCGCGCCGTGTGCTCATGCGCGACTCGATCCTTACCGATACGCTCAAGCTCAATGCCGTCCAGGCGTTTAGGCGTGTGGAGGAACGGGCCGGTTACGAGGTACAGCTGAGGACGGTGTAACGCATGGCTTTGGAAATAAAATATTCCGCTGATCAGGAGCACCAGGTCGAGGCCGTCAACGCCGTCTGTGATTTGTTTCGAGGCCAGGAGTTTATGGACTCTGACTTCGTTGCGGAGATGGGTACCGGCATTCTGGAGGGACAGGTTACTCAGGTGGGCCATGCCAACGGCCTTCGGCTCTCGGCGGCCCAGCTCGAGCGTAACCTGCATGTGATCCAAGAAGGTAACGCGCTCGCTCCGTCGAGCGTTGCTACTGACGGGCATCTGCGCGATTTTACCGTCGAAATGGAAACCGGTACGGGCAAGACCTATGTCTATATTCGCACTATCTACGAGCTCAATCGTCGCTATGGGCTGACCAAGTTCATTATCGTGGTGCCGAGTGTCGCCATTCGCGAGGGCGTTAAGAAGAGCTTCGAGAGCACCAAGAAGCACTTCGACATGCTCTATGACAAGGCACCGCTCGAGTGCTTCGTCTATGACTCCAAAGACATGGGGCCGGTGGGTAGCTTTGCCACCTCGAGCTCCATCCAAGTGATGATCATTAATATCGGTGCCTTCGACAAAGATAACGACTTCGATGACGATGAGATCGCCGGGCCCACCGGTGGTCGGGATAAGCGTAACCTGTTCCACCGTCCGAGCGAAAGGCTCATCGGTGGACAAAGTCCGCGCGAGCTTGTAAGCTCATGCAATCCTATCGTCATAATCGACGAGCCGCAGAGCGTTGACTCTACAGCTAAACGCAAAAAGGCTATCCGAAGCCTGAATCCGCTGTTCGTGTTGCGTTATTCGGCAACCCACAAGGAGGCATATAACAAGGTTTATCGCTTGACGCCTGTCGACGCCTTTCAACGCGGACTGGTCAAGGGCATCACCGTCGATTCGGTGCTCTCGCAGGAGGACCTGAATGGCTCGTATGTGAGGCTTGAGTCTACAAAGATTGCCTCGCCCATTACGGCTAAGCTGACAATTGATGTGCGCCAGAAGGATGGTTCTCAGAAGCGCAAAAAGGTAAACGTCAAGACGGGTGACAACCTGTTTAACAAGAGCGGCGAGAATGCCGACTATGAGGCCGGCTGGATTGTGAATAACATCTCCGCCGCTGCTGGCGACGAATGGGTCGAGTTCCAGAACGGCGAACACATCGAGCTTGGTCAGGCCGTTGGTGATGTTGCGGCCGAAGCTATCAAGCGCGCGCAAATCAAGAGCACCATCGAGGACCATCTGCAGCGTCAGCTCGAGCTTGCCCCGCGCGGCATCAAGGTACTTTCGCTGTTCTTTATCGACAAGGTTGAGAAGTACCGCCTGTATGATCCGGTGCGAAACGGCGAGTATGCGCAGATGTTCGAGGAGGAATATACCGCAGCGGTGAATTCGCCCAAGTGGCGCAAGCGCTATGCCGAAGCTGGCGTGAAATTGGATACGGATGCTACTGCGGTACATTCGGGCTACTTCTCGCAGGACGGCAAGGGGCATCTTAAGAATACGTCCGACGCGGCGTCCTCGGCTGCTGACATCTCGACCTTCGAGACTATCATGCGTGATAAGGAGACGCTACTTTCCTTCCCTGCGGACGGCGATGACGACGAGACGCGCGCAAAGAAACGTATCCAGTTTATCTGGAGCCACTCCGCCCTTAAGGAGGGCTGGGATAACCCTAACGTGTTCCAGATCTGCACGCTGGTGGAGACCAAGGACAAGCTGACTAAGCGCCAAAAGATCGGTCGCGGTCTTCGTTTGTGCGTAGATCAGAATGGTGAGCGCTGCTATGACGAAGGCGTGAACGTACTGACTGTCATCGCAAACGAGAGCTATGACTCGTTTGCCAATGGCTTGCAGTCTGAGTTTGAGGAGGATGGCTACAAGTTTGGCATTCTCACCGCTGAGTCTTTCTCGAATGTCGTGGTGGAACGCGAGGACGGAACCGAGGAGCTCTTGGGCTTCCAGAAGTCTAAGGCCGTCTTCGACTCGTTTAAGGACCAGGGGCTCATCGATGATAAGGGCAAGATTACACCCGAGCTCAAGCAGGCGGCCGAGCAGGGTAGTGTCCCTGTTCCCGAGGGTCTGGAAAACGTTAAGACCGAGGTTGAGCGCATTATCCTCAAGAAGGCTCAGAAGCTGCAGATTCGCGACAAGGCCAAAGAGGTTGAGGTTAAGCTCTGCAAGGATGTGACTGCCAACCCTGCTTTCCAGGAGCTTTGGGAGCGCATTCGCAAACGCACACGCTTTGAGGTCGATGTGGACTCCGACAAGCTGGTCGAGGACGCGTGCGAGGAGATTGCCAAGATGCCTGAGGTGAAGGCGCCTGAAATCCTGAGCACGCGTGCGGATCTGACCGTAGATACAGCTGGAGTGAATGCCGAGGCGCGCTCGACCGCGCTCGTGCGAACGGCGGGTCGCGCAGTGTATGACTTGCCCGATCCTATCGCGGAGCTGCAGGATGCCGTCGGTCTTACCCGTGCTACCATCAAGCGCATTCTTGAGGGTTGTGGCCGCTATGACGAGTTTGCTCTCAATCCCGCGTTGTTCCTAGCCCAGGTGGCTTCTAAGGTGAACAAGGTTAAGGCCGTGGCAATTGCCAAGGGCATTAAGTACACCAAGCTGCCCGAGGAAGATTGGTACACGATGAAAGATTTGGACCCTGGTGATCTTAAGGCCTATGTTGGCCAGAACGCTTGGGAGTCCGCGCACCACAAGAGTCTATACAACTACGTTGTCTACGACTCGTCGTCGGTTGAGAAGCCGTTTGCCGTTGAACTTGATCAGGCCGAGGAGATCAAGGTGTTTGCCAAGCTGCCGAGCAGCTTTAAGATCGATACGCCGTTAGGAGCCTACAACCCCGATTGGGCCTACGTGCAAGAGATCGAGGGCGAACATCGCGTGTATTTTGTTACCGAGACTAAGGGCGGCGGAAACAACGATATCCATACGCGCCCGACCGAGCAGGGTAAGATCAATTGTGCCGAGAAGCACTTCGAAGCCATTTGGGAACCTGACTTCTTCTACAACGTAAAGACGACATATCGCTCGTAAGTATTGAGGGGGCGCTGAAGAACCATCTTCAACGCCCCCCCCTATCGTGGACGTTCGGTTGTGATTTCAAGTTTCGCTCGCACCATTGCAATCTTGTGTGCGTAGTATCAGGAAGAAGGCTAGACTGCGAGGGGCATCGGTCTTATGCGGCTAATGGGCTGGAAGGGCTTTCGGCATGAATGGGACGGGAGGGTTCAACTTCTAGTTTTAAGCGAAGATGAACTCAAAATCCTCCATATCCTCAAGCCTCTCTTCGGATGATTTCGCAATCTCCTGCAGCTCGAGATCAAGTGCTTGCATGATGTGCTTGTGTCTGAGATTGGGCTTCTTCACCAAAGACCACTTCAGCTGCCCCATGGCGTAAACGGCGAAGGTAGCCATCTCAGGGTAGCTGAGCTCCATTGGATTCTTCGAGAAGTATATCCTGCCAGCATCGATACCCGCGGCAACTGAATGTGCCAGGAACAGCATGGTGGCGAGCTTAGGATGTTTCTCCCTGTTCTTGGAGAACGGGATGGACTCCTTCACGCTATGCCCCTCATGGATTCGTTTGGAGAAGTATGAGGCTCGCACCGCGATCTCGGCGAGCATGGTGGGGATGCTCTGTGCGCAGAAGTGTTCGAAGTCGTAGCCTTCGTAGTACATGCCTTGGACAATCTCAGCGACTGTTTGCTTCTCTGTCCCAAGTTCGCCAAACTGCATAATATTGAACAGCCCCATGAGGGGCGCCGGGAGACCCATGGCGGTGTTCACATCGGTTTTGAGATGGATGAACTGCCTGATGAGGGCTTCGGCAACGGTCGATGCCTTGCGATCTGTGTATCTGCCAATTTGTTGAACTACTACGTTGCCGGTCTTGTCGACGGTGGTAATGGTTCCGTTGAGGATGTCTCCCACGCCCACTACAAAACCCAGCAGCGGGTCATGGCCTAGCGAGTAGAGCCTGTGCATCGTAGGGTATAGTCCTTCAACCCACGTTTCGGTAAAGCCGGCATTATATTGTGCGTCATACGGGACCTTTGCTACGGGCGTTGCGGAGAGCTTCTTCATTTCGTCTTCGGGAAGCCATTTCTTAAACTGGTCGCGGACGTAGTTCTCAAGGGGCTGTGCTCGTAAGCCCTGTTCATGAGTTCTAGCGGGAACGCCGACTAGGAACATGTCCACTGCGGCAGCTAGAATTCCCGACATCACTGCAATGCCGATGTCAAACTTGTCAAGGCGATGCTGTGCGGCGAATTCCTCATTTAGAGCGGCGAGTTTGCTGTCAACTTCGTCACAGTCTGACTGTGTCAGGAGGCTGTCGAGTCTATCGTCTTCCGAAACGGATTTGTTCGCTTGTGTTGCCATATCATTCCAGGTTGGAACGACAATGAGTGACGATGTGTATTCCTCGGCCCCAGTTTCATCCTCGGGAGTGAGGCTATCTTCCACATTTGTCTCTTCGAGAAGCTCAGCATTTGCCACGAGTGTAGCGATGCGATTCTCATGATCTAGGAGGATCTCTTCGATTTCCCTATGCGGGCCCTTCTTTTTCCTAAACATGGGAGATCTCTCAATCTAGTTCCTCGGCGTTTTTCGAAAGCGATTCCTTCTGTATCTCGAGCTTTCTGATTTTTGTTTCGAGTTCTCGTATCTTTCTTTTATCTCTGAAACTTTTCTTCTGTATTGACTCAAGCGCTATGAGTTTGGCTTCTTGCTTCCTGATTATTTTTTGAAGCTTCGAAAACTCTTTCTCTGCTTCGTGCTTCTCTAGGCTTTTTCCGAGGAAGAGGCCCGCAGCAAGGGTGCCAAGTGGTGTGACGATCCTCTTCCAGTTCTTGCTCAGGAACTGGAGTGCTTTATTGAAAAATGATCCCATCGACTCGCTCCCTGGCAATGACTGAATCCGTTTACACATTTTACCTTGAACCCTGTGCCACTGACTCAGTTGCCGGCTCATTGGGGGCGATCGATGGCGATCGGTGAGTGTTCGGCGGTTTGGATATACTTGCAGAGCTCACGTGGAGTGGATTGCTTTCAGCTTAATTGGTGAGGCGGCGGCGCCGACAGTTCGATAACGCCACCGCTCTGTCTCTAAACCCCCGCAATCCCGCGCGCCGCACTCAGCAGCTCGTACTCCCTCTGGCTCCACTGGCGCAGTTCGGCCGCGCGCACGGCGTCGCGGCACAGGTCCAGGAATACCTCGGCTTCCTCGTAGAAGCACTCGCGGGCAAAGGCGCCAGATCCGTCCGCAACGCACATGCCGTCTGCAAACAACTTCCAACTCGACGGCTCGCGCGAGTCGTCTCCGAGCAGCTTGATTTGCAGTACGTGCGGATTGCCGGCGGCGCAGAGCTCTTCCTCGAGCTTCTGTACCGTAAAGCGCATCTGGTGGGAGAGACTGCTCTTGACCATGGCCGAGGCATGGCCGTTCGGCTTGTCCAGAAGATGTATTCGTTTTGGCTTGGCTGCCAGGTTGTGGAAGTTGCGCTCACTGCGCACGGAGAAATTGTCCATACGGACTCCTTTCATCGATGTTGGCAGGGCCACCGTGCCTCTTGGCCGGTTGGCGTCGGGATCGTGGAGCCAACTCTCTACCCCGACTCTGGATAAAACGCGCCCGCTCCTTGCGGGCACGATGGAGTCTATCAGCGCGCGCGGACAATAATCAAGCGCCGCCTGCGAAATGATGTGCAGACGGCGCTTGATTACGCGGCAATTATTCGGCCAACATTCGGAAAAGTGTCGAAATATGCGTTATAAAAGTACGGAAAAGTGTCGAAATCGGCACCTCAAAAGTACGGAAAAGTGTCGAATCTGACGGTCTCAACATCTGGAAAAGTGTAACTGGATAACAAAACAGCACGTAGAATCTGGTGCTACATATGGACGCTTCAGCCGCCCTCAGCCCTCGCTACTCGTCCCCGTCGTTGGGGTCGCCCTTGAGGTTGTTGACGTCGAGGTAGTCGTTGCTCTCGTCCTCTTTTTGCTGCGTTGCCGATTCGGACTCGACGGGGCTGCGGAACAGCTGGAATCCCTCAAATGCGATTACGCCAAGCAGCACTACGACGATCGCTATAAAGATAATCTTTGCTACTGGATTGAAATCCAAAAAGCGCGGCGCCTCTTCTGCGGCGTAGTAGTCGCCATAATAATCGTCGTTATCAGTGTGGCTATCGGTGTATGAGGATGTGGGCATAGCTTGCGCATGGTCGTCCGGCTCGTATTCGGAAGCGGACGCGGCGACAAGTGGATTTACCGGCTCGCCGAGCGTCGGCGCGCCGGCAGATGTTTCGTCCAGATCGGCATCAGCCCAGGAATCGAAGGCGAGCTGACGGGTCGCAAAGTCGTCGAGATCTGCAATGGGCGGTTCGGGCGCAAGATGCTGCGCCGCGGCGATAAACGATGCCGTCTCGGAAGGATCGCCTGCCGAATGGGTTTTGCCGCTCATGTGCTCGTCGGCGGTCCAAGGGCGATCGCTCATCACGTCGTCGAGGCTCAACGCAAACAGATCGTCTTCGCCCTCGTCAAACACGCGTTTCGCATGCCTGGCGGCAGAAGCGAAGCCTCCGCGGTCGTTGCGTGATGCGTTGCTCGACCCCATCTTGTTCCATCCTTTCGAACCGTCTATCTCATCGATTATATGGAACTTGCCTTGCGGCCGACTCTCGGATTCGTGCATTCCAGAACTCACGCCCAAAAGGGGAGGGCGATCCGGCCGAGTTGCCTACTTGTCGCCGGCCGCCGCCTTGGCCTCGTTGAGGTAGCTATAGAAGCTGTACTTAGAGATGCCAAAGAACTCGCAGGCACGCTCGCTCGACTTGGAAATGAGGAAGGCGCCGCGACGGTCGAGGTAGCCAATGGCGCGAATGCGCTCATCTTTGGTCATAAGGGCTGCGGGCTTGCCCACGTATTGCTCGCACTCGCGCAGCAGATCTTCGAGCAAGTCGCCGATGGTTTTGGTAATGGGCTCGGGCTCGGTGTAGCCCGTGCCGTCGGTGCCGGTAAAGGCATCGAGCGAGCGCTCAAAAGCTTTCATGAGCGTAATGTCAAAGTTAATGCCCAAAATGCCGACAGGCTTGCCCTCGTCGTTGCGGATAAAGATGGTCGAGGACTTAAGCAGCTTGCCATCGGCGGTTTTGGTGAGGTATGGCTCGCGGTCGTGTACGTCGGTGGTGTCCTCGTGCATGGACTCAAACACAATATGGCTGGGACCGTCACCCAGTTTGCGTCCGCTTACATGGCCGTTTTCGATCACTACGATGGAGTGGTCCACGTCCTCGGTCTCCAGATCGTGGACGACGACTTCGCAGTTGGGGCCAAACTGGAGCGCCAGGCCGTGTGCAAGGCGCTTAAAAAACTCAATCTGTGCGGGGGTCATGGGTGCCTTCCTAAAAATTAGTTTGGGCACACTTTGCCATAAACCCCACTTGTTCGCAAATAACGAAAGCGTCGCAGCGTTATGAGCGAAACACCGCCCGTTGGTTCCAGGCCTAAAGCCGGGTTGAGGTAAACCATGTAAAGGGGGCGCTCTGCCAACCGGCGGGGTGCCCCCTTTTTGCATCGTGGGCGTGCGGGATAAGCGCTTTCGATGTAGATGCCCCGCGACGCGCGTTATGGGTACGATGGCTTCTGGGGAGGTATCGCCATGAAACTTGGATGCGTCATTATGGCTTCGGGCGAGGGCAAGCGGTTTGGCTCTAACAAGATGCTTGCCGATATCTATGGCGAGCCGCTGATTGCCCGGACCATCGATTCGGTTCCCCGGGGCTTTGACGTTGTGGTTTCGACGCGTTGGCCCGAGGTTGCTCAGATTTGCGAGGACAAGCATTGCCCGTGCGTGCTGCATGATGGCGAGCTGCGCAGCGAAAGCGTCCGTGCGGGCCTTTCGTGGGGAGTCGATCACAACTGGAAAGGTTGCCTCTTTTTGCCGGGCGACCAGCCGCTCGTGAGTTCTGATTCCTTTGAGGCCATGGTTCGCGCGTTTGACGAGTGTGGCAGCAAGCATCCGGTACGTCTCGCGTGCAACGGTGAGCCTTCGAGCCCGGTGCTCTTTCCGGCGGAACTGTTCGATGCGCTTATGTGTCTTGAGGGCAAGGACGGCGGCGGTTCGATTCTCAAGAACCGCACCGACGTGGTGCTGGTCGAGGCGCGTGCCTACGAGCTGTGGGACGTCGATACCGCCAAGGGCCAGCGCCGCGTCTCAGAACACGTTGCGGCCTGCTACGCGCCTCGCTAGCAGGGGGTGCCGCCAGGGTAGCTAATTTGGGACGGGGCTCTTTTAGCTACCCTGCCTACCTGATGATTTTTCTCTCAACATGGGGTAGCTAAAAGAGCCCCGTCCCAAATTAGCTACCCCTGGAGGCTGGTGGCGACGATGGGGCGGCCGAGGGCAGCCTCGAAGCGGTCGGCCATCGTGGGGTCGCTGAGCGCGTCGACTTGGTTGAGTATGACGTGCGCGGCGTCGAGCCTCAGCGCCTGCATCTCGGCATTGAGCACCTGGGCGACGCGCTCGGGCGTGGCGGTATCGGTGAGCTCGCAGCCGCAACGCTCGCAAAAGAGCTCGGGGCGGTGGACGGCTTCGTTGATGGGCTTGCCGAGCCCCGAGGCGCCAACGATCCAGACGATGTTGGCCGTGCCAGAGGGAATCACCGGCTCCCAGGCGGCGTGGGCCTTGAGCGGGAGCCGCTTGCTGCCGTCCGCCTCGGCCAAGACGTAGTTAAAGCGCTGTGCTAGCTCGCCGAGCGGCTCGGCGGGGGCAGAGAGCTTGCCCGTCTCGGGGTCCAAGACACCTGCTTGGCAGATGCTTCCCCGCGCAAGGCCCGTGCAGGCCTCGCAGGTGCAACCGGGGACATGTGAGGCGCCCGGCTTCCAAGGTGCGGCGTCCAGGCGACGACTCGACCCGTCCCATGGCACGCCGGCGACGGGAAACATATGCGTGGTGGTGCAGAGGAGCACGCGGCCGCCCGCGCGCATAAGCTCAAGGCCGAGCGCCTTGAGCAAGGTCGACTTGCCACCGCTGCCGATAATTGCGGTGATGCCCGGCTCGAGCTTGAGCGCGGAGGCAAGGTTTCCGCTCGTCGTTTCCATCTGTTCACCGCCGTATAATACTGTGATAATAAATAATCATCAGAGTAGCGGTCGAACCGCTTTTGCTCTGCTCAAACCGTAGCACAGGGAGGTGCCCCGGAAATGCTCGTTTATGTTCGCGGCGCCGGCGATATCGCCACGGGCGTCGCCGCCCGTTTGGTGCGCGCCGGCGTGTCGGTTGTCATGGCCGATATCGCGGTTCCCACGTGTATCCGTCGCACGATCAGTTTTTGCGAGGCCATTCGCCTGGGCGAGGTTCAGGTCGAGGGCATTCGCGCTCGCTTGGCGCAGACGCCGGCAGAGGCGCTTGCAATTACCCAGGCCGGAGATGTTGCCGTTGTGGTGGATCCCCAGGCCAAGATGCTCGGCGAACTTAAGCCCGCTGCTGTGGTCGACGCGATCCTGGCCAAGCGCAACTTGGGCACCACGCGCGATATGGCGCCTGTCGTCATCGCCGTAGGACCGGGCTTTACCGCGCCGGTCGATTGCGATGCCGTGGTCGAGACCATGCGCGGGCATTTCCTCGGCCGCGTCATCACCCAGGGCTCGCCCCAGCCCAATACGGGCGTGCCGGGTGTCATCGCCGGCTATGGCAAGGAGCGCGTTATCCACAGCCCCGCCGCCGGCGTGTTTAGGTCCGACCATGTGATTGGCGACATCGTGAGTGCCGGCGATGTGATCGGGTATGCGGGCGATGCGCCCATGGTCACGCAGATTGACGGCTGCTTGCGCGGCCTTTTGGCCGACGGCGTTCTGGTGACCGAGGGCTTTAAATGCGCCGATGTCGATCCACGCGGCGATGCCAGCTATATCAACTATATTTCGGACAAGGCGACGTCGGTCGGCGGCGGCGTGCTCGAGGCGCTCGCCATGTTCACCGACGTTTTTAGGGGATAGGAAGCGACGATGGAAAAGCTCGATGTGGTGAATGCTGCGCTTGGCGCTCTGAAGGCTGGTAAGACGTGCGAGCTGGTGGTAGTGGCCGGCACGGCAGGGTCGTCACCGCGCGGTGTGGGCGCATGGATGGCCGTCTTTGCCGATGGCAGCCAAGCGGGCACCATCGGCGGCGGTAAGATTGAGCTCCTTGCGCTGGCCGAGGCGCGCGAGCTGTTGGCCGCAGGGCAGTCGCGCCTGGTCCGCTACACCATGGGCAGCGAGAACTCCGATACCGGCATGATTTGCGGCGGAGCCATCTGCCTGTGCTATCTGCACCTGGATGCATCGCAGGCGCCGTTGTTCCAGTCGGTTGCCGACGTCTTGGCGTATCGACGCATCGGCGACTTCGTCATCGACTTTGAACCGTTTATCGCAAGCGCGCTCGAAAGCGACGCTGCCGAATACCATGGCGAGGAGTCGCGCCGCACCATTGTGGGTTGCCCCGGGCTTTCGCTGACGGAAGAGGGGAGTAAGGTCACCTACACCAACGCCGCCTCCGAGATTCCCCCGGCGCACATCGAGACGCTTTGCCCCGAAGGCCTGACCTACATCTTTGGCTGCGGTCACGTGGGCGCCGCGACGGCGCGCGTGCTCACGGCGGCGGGCTTTGCCGTCGTGGCGTGCGATGACCGCCCCGGCACGCTGACGCCCGAATGGGTGCCCGGCGTCTACGACCGTCGTCTGGTCGACTACAAGAACCTGGACGAGCAATGCCCGATCGGTCCGCGCGATTTGGTAGTCGTCGCCACGGCGGGCCACAAGTCCGATATCGATGTGGTGATTCAAGCCTTGCGCGCCAAGCCCGCCTATTTGGGTTGCCTGGGTTCGCGCCGCAAGACGGCCTTTGTGCGGGCTCGCTTGGAGCAGGAGGGCTTTACGCAGGACCAGATCGACGAGCTACACCTGCCGATCGGCGTTGCCATTCAGGCCGAGGATCCCGAAGAGATCGCCATCTCCATCGCCGCCGAGATGATCCATCTGCGTCGCACCAAGCTCGTCCCCCGCAAGCGCTAGTCGCATCCCAGAGGTAGCTAATTTGGGACGGGGCTCTTTTAGCTACCCTGCCTGCTCGATGATTTTTCTGGGACGGGGATTTAAAAATCATTAGGTACGCAATGATTTTTAAATCCCCGTCCCAGAAAAATCATCTCGAGGCGTTCGCTCACTGTTGGGTAGCTAAAAGAGCCCCGTCCCAAATTAGCTACCCCAGCCCTCTGCCGCATGCGGGTCAAAATGCTACCTGTGCCATATGCCCTATAATGTCCGCCCGTTGGGCGGCATAGGGCCGCTGCCTAGGTTTGGCGGATCCTCCATTGCCGTCGCCGCACTTGTCGCCGTCGTCCTCAACCTGGTCCTGCCTCGCCAAAAATAACGCCCCATATATGAGTTGCGGTGAAATACGGATTGTTTAAGCCGGTTAAGCCGTCAAACAGTCCCTATTTCACCGCAACGGCTTTTTGGGACCCATTTGTGCGGGGGAGTTGTGGAGTTGTGCAGGCAGACGATGTTTTTCTGGAAATACGCACCCAATGCGCGTATAGTACCGATTGTTTTGTCGGCTCCTGCTGCGTCGAGTCCAAACCGCGAAATGCCATGAGCGGCGCGGATGCAGTCAGGAGGCACGAGGACAACCCACCGTGGCCACGCCCCGTGCTTAAAACCCCAAGAAGGAGTGAACAATGGCAGAAGAGAAGTATGTGCCGCGTCTGAAGGCCAAGTACAACAACGAGGTCAAGCAGCAGCTTCAGGACAAGTTCCAGTACGAGAACGTCATGATGATCCCCAAGTTTGAGAAGATCGTCGTGAACATGGGTGTCGGCGAGGCCGCTACCGATTCCAAGGCCATCGACGGTGCCGTGCGCGACCTGCGCGCCATCACCGGCCAGCAGCCGATGATCACCCGTGCCCGCAAGTCCATCGCTACCTTCCGCCTGCGCGCTGGTATGCCGATCGGCTGCAAGGTTACCCTGCGTGGCGACCGCATGTGGGAGTTCTTCGATCGTCTGACCTCCGTCGCTATCCCCCGTATCCGCGACTTCCGCGGCATCTCCGCCAAGAGCTTCGACGGCCGTGGTAACTTCTCCATGGGCGTCACCGAGCAGCTCATCTTCCCCGAGATCGACTTTGACTCCGTCGATCACCAGCGTGGTATGGACATCACTTTCGTGACCACCGCCAACACCGATGAGGAGGCCAAGGCCCTTCTGGACGCCTTTGGTTTCCCGTTCAAGAAATAGGTTCACCTGCCCTATAAGCGCCGTTCCCACAAGGGGGCGGCGCTTGGGGCGAACAATACTCTATGTGAGGAGGATATAAGTGGCTAAGACATCGATGATCGTCAAGTGCAATCGCAAGCAGAAGTTCTCTACTCGTGAGTACACGCGCTGCCAGTGCTGCGGCCGTCCGCACTCTGTGTACCGCAAGTTCGGCCTGTGCCGTGTCTGCTTCCGCGAGCTTGCACTCAAGGGCGAGCTTCCCGGCGTTAAGAAGGCCAGCTGGTAAGTCACTACCAGCGTTTCAAGCATCCGTTTGGAACAGGGAAAACGTGCTAGTTAGGCTTTGCCGTTAAGGGCGGCGAAGAACCAAGAGCACGTGTTCATCAAGAACGAAGGAGAATCTGTATGAACCTTACAGACCCGATCGCAGATATGCTTACGCGCATTCGTAACGCTAACTCTGTGAACAAGGCCACGGTCTCCATGCCGAGCAGCAAGAAGCTCGTCGAGATTGCTCGTGTTCTGCACGAGGAGGGCTACATCGAGGGCTACGATGTCGAGGACACCGTTCCCCAGAAGACTCTGCACATCACGCTTAAGTATGGTCCCAAGAAGGCTAAGGTCATCAACGGCATCCGCCGCATTTCCAAGCCGGGCCTGCGTAAGTACACCGGCGTTGCCGACATGCCCCGCGTCCGCGGTGGCCTTGGTACCGCCATTATTTCCACCAGCCATGGCGTCATGACCGACCGCGATGCTCGCAAGCACAACGTCGGCGGCGAGATCATCGCTTACGTCTGGTAATTCGCTCGGTAGGTAGAAGGAAAGGAGATCACCGTGTCTCGTATCGGTAATAAGCCTGTCCAGATTCCCGCCGGAGTCGAAGTGGCAGTCAACGGCAACAACGTTGTCGTCAAGGGCCCCAAGGGCCAGCTCGAGCTCGATGTCTATGAGAAGCTCGCTATCAATATCGAGGACAACGTCCTCACCGTTTCCCGTCCCGACGACGAGCGTGAGACCCGTGCCCGCCACGGCCTCACCCGCGCCCTCATCCACAATATGGTTGTTGGCGTTTCCGAGGGCTTCGAGAAGAAGCTCGAGCTCGCCGGCGTCGGTTACCGCGTGCAGCAGAAGGGCAAGAACCTCGAGTTCTCCCTGGGCTTCTCGCACCCCGTGATCGTCGAGGCTCCCGAGGGTATCACCTTCGAGGTTCCCGACAACACCCACGTGAACGTCAAGGGTATCAACAAGCAGCAGGTCGGTCAGATCGCCGCTGAGATCCGCGGCCACCGTCCTCCCGAGCCTTACAAGGGCAAGGGTATCCACTACGTTGGCGAGCACATCCGCCGCAAGCTGGGTAAGGCCGCCAAGTAGTCGTAACCGACTCACTCGCATAAGACCAGCACCCCGTTAGGTGCTGGCAAGATCAACCTTTTTAGGAGTTTACGTATGAACAAGCATAAGGCGAAGCTGGAAGGCCTCAAGCGTCGTCAGCGTCGTGTTCGCGGCAAGATCTCGGGTACCGCCGAGCGTCCGCGTCTTCGCGTGACCCGTACTAACGCCAACATCTATGCCCAGATCATCGACGACAGCAAGGGCTCCAGCCTGACGCTCGTCTCTGCCTCGACCCTCGAGGCCGAGTTCAAGGGCACCCACACCTCGAACAAGGAGGCTGCGGAGAAGGTCGGTCAGCTCGTTGGCAAGCGTGCCATCGAGGCCGGCATCACCAAGGTCGCCTTCGATCGCGGTGGCCGTATCTACCATGGCCGCGTCAAGGCCCTCGCCGACGGTGCTCGTGCCGCCGGTCTCGAGTTCTAGGAGGTATGTAGCACATGGCTCGTAATCAGAAGCAGCAGCGCGAGGCCTCCGAGTTCGAGGAGCGCGTCGTTTACATCAACCGCGTGTCGAAGACCGTCAAGGGTGGTCGTCGCATGAGCCTCGTCGCTCTCGTCGTCGTTGGCGATGGCAAGGGCAACGTCGGCGTTGGCATGGGCAAGTCCGCTGAGGTGCCCATGGCCATCTCCAAGGCGTCTCTCGATGCCAAGAAGAACATGTTCCACGTGCCGGTGACCGAAGAGGGCACCATTCCGCACGAGGTTATCGGCCACTTTGGTGCCGGCCGCATCATCATCAAGCCCGCTGTCGAGGGTACCGGCGTTATCGCCGGCGGCGCTGTGCGTCCCCTCTTTGAGCTTGCTGGCATCAAGAACGTCCTGTCCAAGTCCCTCGGTACCGACAACGGCCTCAACATCATCAAGGCTGCCGTCGAGGGCCTCAAGGAGCTCTCCAGCCCTGAGGACGTCGCGGCTCGCCGTGGCCTGACGGTCTCCGAGATGTTCGTCGGTAAGGAGAACTAAGCATGGCTGACACCATCAAGATCAAGCAGGTCCGCAGCACCAACGGTTGCAAGCAGGACCAGGTCCGTACTGTCCGTGCCCTCGGTCTCCACAGGATCCGCGAGGTTCGCGAGATTACTGACAACGAGTCCGTCCGCGGCATGATCTTCAAGGTCAAGCACCTTGTCGAGATTGTAGAGGAGTAGCAAATGCAGCTTCACGATCTTACTCCCGCGCCCGGTTCCACCAAGAACCGCAAGCGCGTTGGCCGTGGCAATTCTTCGGGTCACGGCACCACTTCTGGCCGTGGCCAGAAGGGCCAGGGCTCTCGCTCTGGCGGCACCAAGGGTGCCGGCTTCGAGGGTGGCCAGACTCCGCTGGCTATGCGCCTGCCCAAGCTTCCGGGCTTCCGCAACCCCCGTCGTATCGAGTACACCGCTGTTAACGTTGAGCGTCTCGAGCGTAAGTTCGAGGATGGCGCTGTGATCGACGGTGCCGCTCTTAAGGCCGCTCGCATCACCAAGAGCGAGTTCGAGCCCGTCAAGGTGCTCGGCAATGGTGAGCTTACCAAGAAGTTCACGGTCAAGGTCGACAAGGTCAGCGCTTCTGCGCAGGCCAAGATCGAGGCCGCCGGCGGAAAGGTCGAGCTGCCGTGCTAAATGGTCTTAAGAATGCTTTCCGCATCAAAGAACTGCGCGAAAAGATTCTTTTTACCATAGCTATGCTCGTCGTGTACCGCATTGGTGCGCACGTTCCTGTGCCCGGCATTCCCTTCCAGGGGATGCTGGGCCTTTTCTCGACCGATAACAATTCGGTCGCCGCAGGTGCTATGGCCCTCCTGAATCTTTTCTCTGGCGGCGCGTTGAGCTATGTGTCGGTGTTTTCGCTGGGCATCATGCCTTACATCACCAGCTCGATCATCCTCCAGATGCTCCAGGCCGTTGTGCCTTCCCTGCATGAGCTTGCCCGCGAGGGCGAGGTCGGTCAGACCAAGATTACGCAGTATTCGCGTTACCTCACCCTGGCTCTGGCAATCCTCAACTCCGTGGGTTACCTCTTCCTCTTTAAGAGCTTCGGCATCAGCTTTAATGGCGCCGCCGCTCCCGAGATCATCTTCGACCTCATGATCGTCGGCACGCTCACCGCGGGCGCCATGCTGATCATGTGGATTGGTGAGCTCATTACCCAGCGCGGTATCGGCAATGGCATGTCGCTGATCATCTTTGCGAACATCATGGCCGGTCTGCCGCAGGCGATCTTCTCCAGCACCGAGGGCAATGGCGGTGGCATCATCACTATGGTGATCATCTGCGCCATCATCCTGCTGGTTATCCCGCTGATCGTTTTCCTTGAGCGCGGCCAGCGCCGCATTCCGGTCTCCTACGCTAAGCGCGTCGTGGGCCGTCGCATGATGGGTGGCCAGACCACCTACCTGCCCATCAAGGTCAACACCGCGGGTGTCGTGCCGATCATCTTCGCTTCGGCGCTGCTGTACTTCCCGGCTCAGGTTGCCGTGTTCTTCCCCGGCATCGGCTGGATTCAGGCAGTTGCCTCTGCGCTTTCGACCGGTTGGCTCAACTGGGTGCTTAACGTTGTCCTCATCGTGTTCTTCGCGTACTTCTACACCTCCATGGTGTTCAATCCCGATGACACGGCCGACAACCTTAAGAAGCAGGGCGGCTTCATTCCGGGCGTTCGTCCGGGTAGGGCTACCGCGGCCTACATCAAGAACGCGCTCAACAAGATTACGCTTCCCAGCGCTGTCTTTTTGGCGCTCATCGCCATCGTGCCTTCGATCATCTTCTCCTTCACGGGCAATCAGCTGATCCAGGCATTTGGCGGCACGTCCATCCTCATCATGGTCGGCGTCGTGCTCGACACGGTCGACAAGCTCGAAGGCCAGATCAAGATGTATGATTACGATGGATTCTTTAAATAGGCTAGAGGAGGATTGCTCATGAACCTGGTATTGCTCGGAGCTCCGGGTGCCGGTAAGGGCACCGTTGCACAGGAGCTCGTCGCCGAGTTTGGCGTCGCCCACATCTCCACGGGCGACCTGCTGCGTGCTGCCGTCAAGGGTGGCACCGAGCTTGGTATTCAGGCTAAGAAGTACATGGACGCTGGCGAGCTCGTTCCCGACCAGCTCGTGATCGACCTTGTCAAGGAGCGCCTTGCCGCCGATGACGCCCAGCAGGGCTTCATCCTCGACGGCTTCCCGCGCAACACCGCCCAGGCTGTGACGCTCGATTCCGAGCTCTCCGCCATGGGTCGCGAGATCGACTGCGCCCTTCTGGTCGACGTGGCCCCCGAGGTCATCATCGATCGTCTGTCTTCGCGTCGCACCTGCCGCGCCTGCGGTTACACCGGCACTGCTGCCGATGTTACTTGCCCCAAATGCGGCGGCGAGATGTATCAGCGCGACGACGATAAGCCCGAGACCATCAAGAACCGTCTCGACGTCTACGAGAAGTCCACGAGCCCGCTTGTCGATTACTATCGTGGCCAGGGTCTGCTCAAGTCGGTCAACGGTGACCAGGCTCGCGAGACCGTATACGGGGATGTCAAAGAGGCCCTCGGTCTATGATTAAGATTAAGTCTGCAACGCAAATCGAGCAGATGAAGAAGGCAGGAGCGCTATCTAAGATGGCGCTCCGCCACGTTGGAGCCATGGTGCGCCCCGGCGTTTCGACTTTTGAGCTCGATCAGCTCGCGGAGCAGATTATCCGCATGCATGGCGGCACCCCGGCCTTTAAGGGTTACGGCGGGTTCCCGGGGACCATTTGCGCATCGATCAACGATGCCGTGGTCCACGGTATTCCCAACCCCGATATGATCCTGCGCGATGGCGATATCATCTCTATCGATACGGGAGCCGTTGTCGACGGTTGGGTTGGCGATAACGCATGGACGTTTTTCGTCGGCACCCCTACGCCCGAGGCCAAGGCCCTGTGCGAGGTTACGCGCGATTGCCTTAAGGCTGCCATTGAGCAGGCTGTTCCCGGTAACCATATCGGGGATGTTGGCCATGCCGTCCAGTCTCTCGCCGAGTCTCACGGTTATGGCGTGCTTCGTGACTATGTGGGCCATGGCATTGGCCGCGCGATGCACGAGGACCCCAATGTTCCTAACTATGGAAAGAAGGGGAGGGGCGTTCGCCTCCAGGCCGGTATGGTCATTGCCATCGAGCCGATGGTAACGATGGGTTCCAACCATGTGAGCACGGGCTCCGACGGTTGGATCGTCACCACCAACGACCACCTGCCCGCCGCGCACTACGAGAACACCGTCGCCATCACCAATGACGGTCCGGTGATTCTCACCACCGATGCGCAAGGATCCTGGTGTTCGCTCCAAGGCGGAGAAATGTAAAAGTTGCCGCCCCCTGATGCCCAACCTCGCCTTTCAATTTCGAAGGCATGACCCCAAGGTCTATGCCTTCTCATTTCAAGGCGATCTTGGGCATCAGGGAACGGCTTTGTTTTACATTTCAAATGTAACAAGTTCCACGTAGTTGTGGAGCCATTACGAAGTTATTACGATGCGTGTATACGTGTTGTAGAATACTCAATCGCTGTCGTTTTCTAGAGAAAGATGATTGCTTGTGAAGAAGGAAGACGCAATTGAGCTCGAGGGTACGGTAAAGGAACCGTTGCCTAATGCCATGTTTAAGGTCGAGCTCGAGAACGGTCATTCGGTTCTGTGCAACATTTCTGGCAAGATTCGAATGAATTACATCCGTATTCTCCCCGGTGACAGGGTTGTCGTGGAGCTTTCCCCGTACGACCTGACCCGCGGCCGCATCACCTATCGCTACAAATAGCGGCACGCATACACGCACTCTATTTCCGACTGCAGGCTTAGCTCAACCTACGGTCGGATTGTGTGTGAAGACCAGCCATAGTTTTAAACGCCTGCGGCTGGGCGAGTAGATAGTAGGGAAGTAGTTTGAGCGCTACCGAAAGGAAGAACGATGAAGGTACGTCCTTCGGTCAAGAAGATGTGCGATAAGTGCAAAATCATTAGGCGCCATGGCAAGGTCCTCGTCATTTGCGAGAACCCCCGTCATAAGCAGCGTCAGGGTTAAGAGAGGAGACTACGTTGGCCCGTATTAATGGTGTCGACCTCCCGCGTGAGAAGCGCGTTGAGATCGGTCTGACCTACATTTACGGCATCGGCCGCACCACTGCGACGAAAATCTGCGTCGAGTGCAACGTTAACGTGGATACGCGCGTTAAGGACCTCACCGAGGATGAGGTTAACGCCATCCGCGAGTATATCGACAAGAACCAGATCATGGTTGAGGGCGACCTCCGCCGTGAGCGCAACCAGAACGTCAAGCGCCTTATGGACATCGGCTGCAACCGCGGCCTTCGTCACCGCAAGGGCCTCCCGGTCCGCGGCCAGCGCACCCACACTAACGCTCGTACCCGCAAGGGCCCGAAGCGTCAGATCGGTGCTAAGAAGAAGAAATAAGGAGCGCTAGATAGATGGCTACTGCTAAGAAGAACGTTCGCGCTGCCCGTCTGAAGCGCGCGGACCGTAAGAACATTTCCGTGGGCCAGGCTCACATCCGTTCTACGTTCAATAACACGATCGTTTCGATCACCGATCCCCAGGGCAACGTCATTTCCTGGAAGTCGGCTGGCCAGGTGGGCTTCAAGGGCTCCCGTAAGTCCACGCCGTTCGCTGCCCAGATGGCTGCCGAGGCTGCTGCCAAGCAGGCCATGGAGCACGGTATGAAGAAGGTTTCCGTCTTCGTCAAGGGCCCCGGCTCCGGTCGTGAGACCGCCATCCGCTCCCTCCAGGCTGCTGGCCTCGAGGTCTCGAGCATTCAGGACAAGACCCCCATCCCGCACAACGGCTGCCGCCCCAAGAAGCGTCGCCGCGTGTAACTGAAAGGATCGTATCAATATGGCAATCGACAGGACTCCTGTTCTTAAGCGCTGCCGTCAGCTCGGGATCGATCCCGCTGAGCTCGGTTACAGCAGCAAGAAGGAATCTATCCGTCAGCCCAAGCGCCGTCGCAAGGAATCTGAGTACGGCATGCAGCTGCGCGAGAAGCAGAAGGTCAAGTTCATCTATGGCGTTCTGGAGAAGCAGTTCCACGGCTACTTCAACAAGGCCCGTAAGATGAACGGCGTCACCGGTGAGAACCTCATGATCATCCTTGAGTCTCGCCTCGACAACGTTGTTTTCCGTCTTGGCTTCGCTCGCACCCGTAAAGAGGCTCGTCAGTCCGTCCGCCACGGTCACTTCACCGTGAACGGCAAGCGCGTGGACATCCCGTCCTACCGCGTCAAGGCCGGCGACGTCGTCGCTGTTGGCGAGAAGTTCCGTGACCTCCTCCCCATCAAGGAGGCTCTGATTTCCTCCGAGCGCTTTGAGGTCCCTGGCTGGCTTGAGGTCGATATCGAGAAGCTGTCTGGTAACGTGCTCGCTCTGCCGACGCGTGAGCAGATCAGCGGTGATATCAACGAGCAGCTCATCGTCGAGCTCTACTCTAAGTAGTCCATCCGGGCTGCTGAGGCTGGAGGTAATACATGTCAGAATTCATTAGGCCTCAGGTTCAGGTCGAAGAGATCAACGAGACGTCTGCTCGTGTCTCCGTCGAGCCGCTCGAGCGCGGTTACGGTGATACGCTGGGCAACTCCCTGCGTCGCGTTCTTCTGTCCTCGCTCGAGGGTGCCGCCGTCGAGGCTATTCAGATCGATGGTGCGCAGCACGAGTTCATGACCATCCCTAACATGGTCGAGGATGTCACTGACATCGTCCTGAATGTCAAGGGTCTTGTCTTCAGGGCTCTCGGCACGACCGACGAGGCGACCGCCACCATCTCGGTTGACGGCCCCTGCGAGGTCACCGGTGCGGACTTCTTTATTCCGTCCGAGTTTGAGTTGGTCAACCCCGAGCAGCACATCGCTACGCTCACTGAGGGTGGCCATCTCACCATGAGCATGCGCATCGGCTATGGCCGCGGCTATGTCTCTGGCGAGGCCAACAAGCGCGACAACGATCCCATCGGTGTGATCCACGTCGACTCGCTGTACTCGCCGGTATCCCGTTGCGCCAAGCTCGTTGAGGCTTGCCGTGTCGGTCAGCACACCGACTACGACCGCCTTGTCCTCGAGATCGAGACCAACGGCTCCATCGCCCCGCGCGACGCCGTGGTCCAGGCCGCCAATATCATCAACCAGCATATGGCTGCCTTTATGAACCTTGCCGAGACCCCCGAGGTCGAGGAGGAGGTTTCGATCTTCGCTCCCGAGGTCACCAACGACAACGCCGAGCTGGACAAGCAGATCGAGGATCTGGACCTTTCTGTCCGTTCCTACAACTGCCTTAAGCGTGCCAGCATTCACTCGGTCCGTCAGCTCGTTGAGTTCTCGGAGAACGATCTTCTGAACATCCGCAACTTCGGTGTTAAGTCGATCGAGGAAGTGAAGGACAAGCTTGAGTCCATGGGCCTGAGCCTGAAGGCTTAATGCTTCGCATATTTGAGGAGAAACTAGACCATGCGTCACAACGTTAAGAAGGGCCTGAAGCTCGGCACCGATGCGAGCCACACCAAGGCCATGAAGAAGAGCCTGGCCAAGGCCCTCTTCGAGAACGACCGCATCAAGACCACCGAGACCCGCGCTAAGGCGCTGCGTTCGGTTGTCGAGCCGATCATCACCTGGGCCAAGAAGGGCGACCTGCACTCTCGTCGCCTGGCTATCGCCAAGCTCGGCGATAAGCAGCTCGTTGCCGAGATCTTCGACAAGGCTGCTCAGGGCATGTGGCAGGATCGCAACGGCGGTTACACCCGCATCATGAAGCTCGGTAACCGTAAGGGCGACAACGCTCCCATCGTTATCATGGAGCTCGTCACCGAGCCTTGCACGCCCAAGGCCAAGAAGGCTGCTCCGGCCCCCAAGAAGGCCGCTGCTCCCAAGAAGGTCGAGGCTGTCGAGGAGACCGCTGCCGAGGAGGCTCCTGCTGAGGAGACCGCTGAGTAGACAATTCGTCTGCATAGGCTATATTCGAGGGGTATGTTCGCGTACCCCTCTTTTTTTGTCGCGATATCGTTGTTTGTTTGTTGGGAGCGCCCATGACCGCGCCGTCTGATTTCAATTTGACTCCAGAGCTCGATGCCACGTTGGTGTTTCGTGTTGCCTATGACGGCTCGTCCTATAGCGGATTTGCCGAGCAGCCGGGGCAGACGACGGTTGCCGGAGAGCTGCGTCTTGCCATAGAGACGCTCTTGCGCCGCTCAGTCGATTTGACGTGTGCCGGGCGCACCGATGCAGGGGTGCATGCGGTGGCCCAATACATCAGCGTGCCCGTTGCGGATGCTGAGCTCGCTTTAACGCGCCGCAGGTGGCTGCGAGCTATGGATGCGCTGCTGCCCAAAGATATCGCCGTTAATGAGGTCTACAAGGCCCGTAAGGGCTTTTCTGCGCGTTTTGACGCACGTTCTCGGACCTATACCTACCGCATTGCCGATCGCGATGCGCGTCCGGTGCTATCGCGTGGCGCAGTATGGTGGCATCGTTATCCTTTGGACGTGGATGCGATGGCAGCCGCCTGCCCAGCGCTTTTGGGCGAACAGGACTTTAAGAGCTTTTGTAAGGTCGCTTCTGCCGTGGGCAAGCCAACGCATCGTTGCGTGATGCGTGCCGAGTTTGGCCACGAGGTCGCCTTTGGCGAGGATATCCTCACGTTTACCATCGAGGGCAATGCGTTTTTGCATTCGATGGTGCGCACCATCGTGGGAACGCTCGTCGAGATCGGCATGCATCGCCGCGATCCCGAGTGGATGCGCGAGGTGATTGACGCTTGCGATCGTACTGCTGCGGGTCCCACGGCGCCGGCGTGCGGCCTTACCTTTATGGGCGTAGATTATGACCCCACCGAGCTCGTCGCGCTCGAATAGAGGAGAAGCGAGAGCCATCTAAGTATGCTGCTCGTGTGGGCGAGCCGTGTGCAACATCTGTTCTTGGCGTGCAGCGCATCAGGCGACTCATTGCGTTTATTGCCGGGGTGTACCATGAACGGCAGTTGATTATTGCTGTCGAGAGGATGGATAACTTGCTTCGACGTGGCTCGCTTCCGCGACTTTCGGTGATCCTTGTTGTGGAGGGTTCGCCCAGCTACGCGATGCGTGCACTCGAAAGCGTCCAAAACCAAGACCTCTACGATATGCAGATTGTCGTTGCATGTCGCAACGCTGCGCCGGGCGTTCGTCATTCGCTCGATGTTGCCGCGGGCAGAGATATTCACATCGATTTGATAGACGTTGACGATCCGTCGAGCGGAGCTTGCCTTCGCGAGGGTTTTGCCGCTTCGCGCGGGGCCCACATTATCGCAATGAGCGCCGACGAGTGGTTTGCGCCGCACGCGTTTTTGGCAATGCTCGATGTCGCTTGTGAGACCTCGGCAGATATCGTATTTCCCTCGGTGTCGCTCGATCGCTACGATACGCATCGGGAACGCCATTCTCGTATGTTGGACGCGCAATCCATTGCCCTTGCCGACGATGGAGACCGGGCTTTAGGCCTGGCCAAGCTGGTCGAGAGCGGTCTGGTTTGTCAACATTCCGGCGTGATGTATGAACGCTCCCTGTTTGAGTTGTGTCTGCAGCATGCCGAGTCGTATCGTGCGATCGCCTTTTTGGCGCCTGCCCTTTCGCATGCGGAACGCGTATTGGGGTGCGCCGAAGCTTGTTTCCATACGGCCGCGCCATCGGTTGCGGATTCATTCGACCCCACCATGTTCTCGCGACTTTCCGATGACGCCAAGGCGCTTGAAGAGCTTTGCGTGCCATTCGACGCAATAGATGACGATAACCATCTAAAGCTGGCCTGCCAACGGTTTTACTATGGCCGCTTGGTTGCTTGTATCGAGAATTTGTGCCTGAGCCCCCATGGGGTGTCTTCAATTGAGCGCACGGCACGATTGCGTGATATGCTCAACGACGTGCGGACCCGCCAGATGGCGGTGGCCCTTAAGGGAGAGCGCCGAGGCCTTGGACTTTTGTTTGGGCCGATTGCCAACGTTAAGCCTATGCGCTGCGTTATGTATGCGCATCTGGCTGCTTTTTTGAACAGAACGGGCGCAAGGATAGCCTAGCTGTGTCATATTCGAAAATAATTTGCATAGAATTGTTTCGAAATGCGTTCTTATTCACAAATAGCCTCAAATAGCGCTAAACTATTCAATCACTGATAGATTGTCTTCGCCATCTATGGAGTGAGGTTTTATATGGCTAAAAAACGCAACGGGCGCCAGGATGCCATCAGAGATATCGTGCGCAATAAAGACGTGCGTACGCAGCGCGTGCTGGTGGACGAACTCCGCGCCATGGGCTTTGATTGCACGCAGGCGACGGTTTCGCGTGACATCGCCGATATGGGGCTGCGCAAACTGCCCGAGGGCATCTATGTTCTGGCTGAGGACCTGCACCTGCAGCGCATGGTCTCCGAGCTGGTTACCGGTGTGTTGCGCACCGACAACCTGGTTATGATTAAGGCTCAGCCCGGCACCGCCTCGGGCATTGCCGCGGCTGTCGATGCGGCCGAGCTGCCCGATGTGCTCGGATCGCTTGCCGGCAATGACACGATTTTGGTTATCGCTCAGACTGCCGAGGATGGCGAACGTCTCGAAGCGCTGATTAACAAGCTCAGTGCCGCGCGTAAATAGCTTTACGCGCGTAAACAACGCCAGCTAAGACGGTGGAAATACAGGGGCGTCGGTTTTGAGCCGACGCCCTTTTTGTGACGCTCCTGTCGTGGCATCTCGATTGCGCGCGATATGCCATGTATGTCCCAGCAAAAAGCGCCCGAGCATTTGAGCTGCTCGGGCGCTTTGCTATCTACTGACCTGTGGAGGGATCGGGGGTCGGGCTAGGGCTGGGATCGGGGGTCGGGCCAGGGTCGGGGCTGGGGCTGGGATCGGGGCTGGGGTCGGGAGTAGGGGTGGTACTGCCGCCATCGCCTTCGCCGCCGGTGTTACCGCCCTCGTTGCCGCTCCCGCCGGTGGTCTCCTCCTCTTCTTCCTCGTCTTCGTCCTTATCCTCGCCCTCTTCCTTCTTCTTGTTGTTTGTGCCGTAGAACTTCCAGACGTTATTGTTCTTGTACGTGGGAGCCGTTCCGGTCGGGAACTCCTCGCGCTCGGCGCCCGCAAGAACGGTGTTCATGAACTTCTTAAAGACGGGCAGGTTGGTGCTGTCGCCCAGCAGGTCCGAACCGTACTTTTGGATGGGAATCTCGCCTGCGGAATAACCGGTCCACAGGGCGCATGCCAGTTGCGGCGTGTAGCCGCAGAACCACAGGTTGGTGGTGTTGTCAGTGGTGCCCGTCTTGCCGGCATAGGGCTGGTTGACGCTCAGCGCGCCGGCGGCACCCGTGCCGCTGCCCTGCATGACGCCGGATAGAACGTCGGTAACCGCGGCAGCCTCACCTTCGGTGAGCACCCGCGTGGGATTGTCGGTGTGCTGGTACAGAACCGAGCCGGTACGCGAGTCGATCTCGGTGATGGCGATCGGCTGGCGATAATAGCCGCCGTTGGCAAAAGCGGCGTAGGCCGATGCCATCTCGAGCGGTGAGATGGACCCGGTGCCGAGCGTCATGACGGGAACGTCCTCGATATTGTCCTTGGCGGGATCGATGCCGAGCTTTTTGACGAGCGACATGATCTTGTCATTGCCGATGGCTTCGGCCACCTGAATATAGCCGGTGTTGGATGAGTATGCCGTTGCCTGCTTAAGCGTGATGTTGCCATAGCTCTGTTTGTCATAGTTTTGCACCTCGGTCGTGGTGCCCTTGGCCTTGAGTGGCGAGTTGCAGTTGAGAATGACGTTGGGGTTCATGCCGTTTTGGATGGCAGTTGCCAGCGTAAAGGCCTTAAACGTGGAGCCCACGGGGCGCTTTGCCGTAGCGTGGTTCACGTGATTCTCGTCGGCGTTGTAGTCGTAGCCGCCCACCATGCACTTGATGTAGCCGGTCTTGGGGTCAACGACAACCATGCCCATGTCCAGGCCATCGAGCGAAAGCGTGTCGAGCTGTGAGCGCACAGCCTCCTCGGCCACCTGCTGCATGGTGGGGTCGATGGTGGTCTTAACAGTCAGGCCACCCTTAAAGAGTACGTCGGTGGAGAACTCCTGCTCGAGCAGCTGCTTGACGTAGGAGACAAAGTAGGGCTGTGAGTATACGTCGACGCCGCTGCCCGAGATCTCGGTCACGTTGAGGGTGATGGGCTCAGCCTGCGCGGCATCGTGCTCTTCCTGCGTGATGTGGCCCAGGCGCAGCATGTTGTCGAGCACCTTATTGCGGCGGGAAAGCGCCAGGTCGGGATTGACCGTGGGGTCGTACTGTGAAGGCGAGTTGGGCAGACCGATGAGCAGCGCGGCCTCGCTCAGGGTGAGGTCGGAAGCACTCTTGGAGAGGTAGGTCTCGGCGGCGGCCTCGATGCCATAGGCGCCGTGGCCATAGTAAATGGTGTTGAGGTACATCATGAGGATCTCGTCTTTGGAGTACATGTCCTCCATCTTGATGGCGATATAGGCCTCGCGCACCTTACGTTCGATGGTCGAGTCGAACTGCTCCTCCTGCAGGATGGTGTTGCGCACCAGCTGCTGGGTGATGGTCGAGGCTCCTTCGTGGCCGCCGGCAAGGGTTGCCACCGAGGCACGCGCGATGCCCAAGAGGTCTATGCCGCCGTGCTCGTAGAAACGCTCGTCCTCGACGTCGATCGTGCCCTGCAGGACGTACGGGGAGACCTGGTCCTTGGTGATGGACTTGCGGTTTTGGGTATAGAAGCTGGCGATCTTGTTGCCGTTGCAGTCAACAATCTCGGTAGGCTCGCTGACCAGATAGGCGTTGGCGTCGGTGTAGTCGGGCAGGTCGGACAGCCAGCGGTTGACGTTGCCGATCATGCCGATGCCAAATGCTACGCCCGCGATGAGCAAAAAACCCAAAAGCGAAAGCAGGATGACGGGCAGAGCGTGCGTCTTAGAGCGACCGTGTCCCTGTCGTTGGCGAGGACCCATATGTTGACCTCCAAGTATGTCGTGCCAGGCGGCGGGTATGCGTCGGGCAGGATGGACATAAGTTATTACACGATAAACCAATCGAGCCGCGCGAAGCCTCGTGTATGCTGGTTGACGGCAATTAACAGAGTGATTGCATACCTTGGTAAGGAGTTTGCCGATGGCGATTTGGGCGACGGAGCCTAGCAGACAATGCGGGAATGGGACGCCAACATCGGGTCTGGCACTGCCCGAGCTGTTGGCTCCGGCTGGCGGGCTCAGTCAGATGCTTGCCGCGATCGCGGCAGGTGCCGATGCCATTTATGCCGGGTTGAGCGGATTTAACGCCCGCGTGAGTGCGCACGGGTTTAGTGACGACGAATTTGCGCGCGGGTGTGCCGTGGCGCACGCCCATGGTGTGCGCGTGTACGTGACGCTCAACGTATTTGTGTTCGACGACGAGCTGTCCGAAGCCGTGGCACTGGGGGCACATGCGCATGCGCTGGGCGCCGATGCATTGATCGTGGCAGATGCGGGCCTAGCCCGCGCGCTGCATGCGGCAATTCCGGGGGTCGAGATTCATCTGTCCACCCAAGCGGGCGTCCATAGCAAGGGGGCCGTGCGTTTGGCGGCTGACGAGCTGGGGGTCGAGCGCGTGACGACGGCGCGCGAGCTGACCGTGGCAGAGATTGCGACGCTCTGCGCTACCGGTGTGCCCATCGAGGTGTTCTGCCATGGCGCCATATGCATTGGCTATTCGGGCGCGTGCGAGTTTTCGGCCCTGCGGCGCGGACGGTCGGCGATGCGTGGCGACTGCACGCAGCCGTGCCGCCTGGCATACGATTTGGTGGATGAGGCTGGGGAGAGCGTCGTTGCCGTCGAAGGCGATCGTCTGCTCTGCCCGCGTGACTATCTGGGCATTGCTCATTTACCCGAGCTTGTTGCTGCCGGGGTGGCGTCGCTCAAGATCGAGGGGCGTATGAAGAACCCCGACTACGTCTACAACGTGGTGCGGGCGTGGCGCCGGGCGCTCGATATGCTGCGTGATGGCGCGTGGGATCCCGATGCCGTGCAGGCGCTCGAACGTGATCTGGGAAGGTCGTTTAACCGCGGGTTTACCGACGCGTATCTGCGAGGCCGCTCGGGCGCGGAGCTTATGAGTTTTGAACGCGCGATCAACCAGGGCGTGCGTGTGGGCCGTTTGGTTGCCGTGGGACACGAGGAAGTGACCGTCGAGCTCGATGCCGCCGTGGCGGCGGGCGATACGCTCGAGATTAGGTTTTACCCGGGCGCCGACGCGCGCCCCGATGTACCTAAACGCTGGCCGCAAGTTCCTTGCCCGGTGGATGCCGCGGCGGGGGAGCGCATCGTTGTCCATTGCAAGCGCAAGGTCGACGCGGGCTGCGAAGTGTATCTGATTCGCAGCGCTGGTGTGCTTGAGCAAACGGCAGCGGCACTGGAGCGCATGCGGGCCGAGGCCGATGCGGTCGCGCTTGCGAAACGCGCTGTCGAGACGCTGCCGTTTGCAGGCGTTCTGATGGATGGTGGCGCGCAGCTGGAAGAACCTGCAGAGTCTGTCGCCGCTCGCTTGGTCTTTGCCTGGCAGCTGATGGACCAGGACCCGAACGAAGAGCTCGACCTGTCCGGTGCGACTGTTGTGCTCGACGAGGTCTGCCGTGTGGGCGATATCGAGCGGACTCGGTCGCTCATGCAGCGCGCCGGCCGCATCGTCTGCCGTAATCTGGGACAAGTGGCGATAGCTCGCGAACTGCGCGTCGCCTTTGACGTGGCAGCGCCGGTGTTCTGTGCGAACCGGGCAACGCTCGCCTGGTTGCGAGGGCTTGGGGCGCAGCGCGTGTTTTTGCCTGCCGAACTTGTCGCTCACGATGCGAAACGCGTTGCCGAGCTTGCCGCCTGTCCTGGCGTCCTGGGCCCCGTCGATACCGACCGTCCCGAGCTCATGGTGTGCGAGCACTGCCTGCTGACCGCCGAGGGCGTCTGTGCCACCGATGCGACGGGACAGGCCTGTTGCCGCGACTGCTTGCGTCGCCGGCAGACGCGCTATCTGGTTGAGCGTGACGGTACACGTCTGCCAGTTGCCATCGACGCATGCGGCAGGACGAGGATTTTCCTGTCGTAGGTGCCGCGTCGCGTCAGTTTGTTATCATATGAGAGTTTATGGACTTCCAGCACCGCCGTTTTCGGCGAGGGTGCTATAGCAAAAGGAGGATACCCAATGCTGTCTGTTGACGAGCAAATGCGTATCATCACCTCGGGCGCCGCGAAGATCGTCCCCGAGGCCGACCTTCGTAAGAAGCTTGAGAAGGGTGAGCCCCTCAACATCAAGCTCGGCGTCGATCCCACCAGCCCCGACCTGCACCTGGGGCACGCCGTGCCCCTGCGCAAGATGCGCCAGTTCCAGGACCTGGGCCACAACGTCACCCTGATCATCGGCAACGGTACCGCACTGATCGGCGATCCTTCGGGCAAGAACTCCACCCGCCCGCAGCTTTCTCAGGAGCAGATCGAGGCCAACGCCGAGACCTACGTGAGCCAGGCCATGAAGATCTTGGACCCCGAGAAGACCACCATCGTGCACAACGGCGACTGGATCTTGTCGATGGACCTGGCCGGTCTGCTGCAGGTGTGCTCCAAGTTCACCGTCGCCCGCATTCTTGAGCGCGATGACTTTACCAAGCGCTATCAGTCCCAGACGCCGATCGCCCTGCACGAGTTCCTGTATCCCGTGATGCAGGCATACGATTCGGTCATGATCAAGGCTGACGTGGAGATGGGCGGCACCGACCAGCTTTTCAACCTGCTCGCCGGCCGTGAGCTCATGGAGAAGATGGGCATGGAGCCGCAGATCGCGCTCACCATGCCGCTGCTCGAGGGCACCGATGGCGTCCGTAAGATGTCCAAGTCCTATGGCAACTACATCGGTCTGACCGACGCGCCTAAGGATATGTTCGGCAAGACCATGTCCATCCCCGACGAGATGATTGGCAAGTACTACCGCCTGGCGAGCTCGCTCACCCCGGCCGAGGTCGACAAGATCGACGCTGCCCTGGCCGATGGCTCTGCCGATCCCTATGAGCTCAAGCGCGCTCTGGGCCGCGACCTGTGCGACACCTACCACGGCGCCGGTGCCGGCGACGAGGCTCAGGCCGAGTTCGACCGCGTGTTCAAGGAGGGCCAGCTCGCCGACTTCCCCGAGAAGCATATTGAGCTGACCGTAAACGACGAGGGCCAGATTTACCTTGCCGGCCTGCTCAAGGACCTGGGTCTTTCGGCCAGCGCCGGTCAGGCCCGTCGCGACATTGACGGCGGCGGTGTCAAGATCAACGGCAAGGCCGTGGCTCCCAAGAGCTACAACATCGACCCCAGTGCCCTCAAGCTGGGCGACACCCTCTCCGTGGGCAAGCGCAAGGGCTTTAAGCTTATTTAGTTACGCGGTTTTACCAAACCGCGTAACAGCTTGACGCTGCGCGGGCTCCAGAGCGACAACTTGTCATTCAAAGAGGACGGCATGACCAGAAGGTCTATGCCGTCCTCTTTTCATGCCAATTTGTTCGCTCTGGAGTCCGCTCGCTGTCCGTCCTCCACCTACGGCGTTGTCCTGGTTGGCACTTAGGGACGTTTCTTTTTGGTGCAAAGCAGCCTGTCCCCATTGCGCCAAGTGGTGCGTGCCGTTAAGCAGAGGGGCGTATTGCTGGCCCATCGTTTGGGCATACAATGGCTATTGGCTTGCTGCGGTGAAGGTCTGTCCGCTCCGCAGCTTTTTTCTACGGTTAAAGGAGTATGTATGTCCGTTGAGGTCATGAGGTCTGTGATCGATGCCGCCGAGGGCCGCGTGCCCGTCGACACGCTGTTTGCCAACGCGCAGATCGTCGATGTGTACGGTCAGCGCGTGGCGCCCGGTAGCGTCGCCGTCAAGGACGGCGTGATCGTCGGTGTTCTCTACGATGGTCGAGATGACGCTGCTGGCACGTACGAGGCAGCTGAGGTTATCGACTGTCAGGGTCGCTATCTCGCACCCGGTTTTATTGACGGACACTTGCATATCGAGTCTTCGAACATCCGCCCTGCCGAGTATGCGCGCATGGCGGCGACGCGTGGCACCACCACCGCTATTGCCGACAGCCACGAGATCGCTAACGTTTCCGGCCTAGACGGCCTGCGCTTTATGATTGAGGACGGTTGTCGCGCGCCCATCTCCATCAAGTACATGATGCCTTCGTGCGTGCCCGCACTGCCCGACGAGCAGGCCGGTGCCGTCATCACTGCTGCCGATATGCAGGCGTTTTTTGCCGAGCATCCGGGCGACGTCTTTGGTCTGGGCGAAATGATGAACCTGCCGGGTGTCTTTATGGCCGACCCCGAGACCTGCGCTCGCATCGATGCTGCCAACCAGACACCGTCCAAGCAGGTTGACGGTCATGCTCCGCTTGTTGCCGGCAAGGATCTCAACGCCTATGCCGCGGCGGGTATTATCGCCGACCACGAGTCGACGATTCCCGAGGAAGCGCTCGACAAGCTATCCCGCGGCATGTATGTCATGCTGCGCGAGGGCACCTGCAGCCATGATCTTGCCAACCTGTCGCCTATGCTGCTGGAAAACCCCGCCCGTGCCCGCCGCTGCTGCTTCGCGACCGATGACCGCGCTCCCTCCGATGCACTTTCGACCGGCATGATCGACAATGCCTGCCGCGTGGCTATCGAGGCCGGCATCGACCCGGTGGTCGCCATCTCCATGGCGTCCCTTTCCACGGCCGAGGCCTTTGGCCTGGACCACGGCTGTCGTGACCCGCATGAGCTCCGCGGCGCCATCGCTCCGGGCAAGCGTGCCGACCTGCTGGTGCTCAACGATCTGACGTTTGCCACGGCCCCGCATCGCGTATATGCCGCCGGTGCTCTGGTGGCGCAGGATGGCACCTTTGTGGGCGAGATCGCACCCGAGATGGCTGAGGTTGCAGCCCTTGCCGATGAGCTGCGCGCCTCTGTTAAGCTGCCGAAGCTTTCGCTCGACGTTTTCGACTATGCCTTTAAGCCGGGCGAGGCTGTGATTGACGTGGTGCCGGGTAAGGCCATCACGGGTATGGCTCGCCCCGAGAGCGCCGAGGGCCTGCGCCGCATTATGCTGATTGAGCGCCATGGCCGCGGCGTGTCGCTGCAAGCCGAGGGCGTCGACGGCGACGGCCCCGCTGGCCTGGGCCTGGTCGGCAAGCATATCGGTCGCGGCTGGGTGCGCGGTTTCACCATCACCGGTGGCGCCATTGCCTCCACAATCGGCCACGACTCGCACAACGTGTGCGTGGTGGGCGACAACGCCGCCGATATGATGGCTGCTGTTGAGGCCGTGGGCCAGGGCGGTCACGTGCTGGTGCGCAACGGCGAGGTCGTGGCGCGCATTCCGCTGGCGCTCGGTGGCCTGATGAGCGAGGGCACGGCCGAGGATGTCGCGGCGCAGCACGACGACTTTATGGTCAAGGCGCGCGCCATGGGTATTGAGCCGCCGCTCGACCCCATCATGGGCATCATCTTCCTGCCCCTGCCGGTCATCCCGACGCTCCGCATCCGCCCCGAGGGCATGTTCGACGTCACGACCTTCACCTACGCCGACTAGTCATCGGGGACGTTCTTAAACGACTAGTCGCTGGGGACACTCTTTGGCGTGTCGCCTGACGCCGCGACCGTGGGCTCTCTGGCGCGCGTGAGCTATTTGCCAGGTCTATGTAACGTTTATGACTGCGGGGTCTTATTTGAGCTCCCTTTGGGTACGTTGGAATCGGATACACGTTCGATTCCAGCAAGCCCGAAGGGAGCTTTTCTATGTTTAAGCTGATTGCATCCGATATGGACGGCACGTTGCTTGACGAAAACGGCCAGGTGCCTCCCGAGACCTACGAACTGATTTTGGCGCTACGCGAGCATGGCGTGCATTTTGCCGCATCGTCAGGCCGCCGCTACGATCGCCTGTGCGAGTTCTTTGCGCCCGTTCGCGACAAAATGGACTTTGTCGCAGCTAACGGTGCCCAGGTCTACGCCGACGGCAAAATGGTAGGCCGTGAGGTGTATTCGCACCTGGCGATTCGAAAGCTAGCCCAGGCCGTCGCGACGTTTCCCAATCTGCATCTTGCGCTCTTTGACCGAACCAAGTCCTTCTTGCTCGATGACGAGAGTAAGTTCGTGCGCGAGGTGGATAAGGACCTTCCCAATGCCGAGCGCATTTGGGAGCTGCCCGATCCCAGCGTAAATATCATCAAGGCGAGTATCTTTTGCGATGATGGTGCCGTTATGGACAGCGCTTACGTACTGCAGCGCGAGCTCGGCCAGTTCTTTACCTTTGCGCCTTCGGGCAACGCGTGGATCGATGCCATGCAGCCCGGTGTGTCGAAGGCCTCGGGCATCGCACAGCTCATGGAGCACTATGGCGTCGAACGCGACGAGGTCATGGCTTTTGGCGACTCGATGAACGACTACGAGATCATTCGCTTTGTCGGCACGGGCTGCGCGATGGAAAACGCGCGCCCCGCGCTCAAGGCAGTCGCCGATCGCGTGGTGGGGTGCAACCGCGACCACGCCGTCCAGCAGGAGCTCCGTCGCGTGCTGGAGAGTCTCGCCTAATTCGGCAGATGGGGACAGTCCTTGCAGCGCCCCGCGAAGAGTGCCCCCAACGACTACTGTGACCAGGGTAGCTAAAAAAGCCCCGTCCCAAATTAGCTACCCTGCCGGGTTGCTGCTGCTAGGCGAGGGCGGCCATGACGGCGCGGGCGACGCCGTCGTGGTCGTTGTCGTATTCGGTGATGGCGCCGGCGGCTTCGCGGTCCTCGGGCTCGGCATTGATCATCGCCGTACCGTGGCCCGCTGCCTGCAGCATGGGGATGTCGTTGATGTTGTCGCCGAACGCCCAGGCGTCGGCGAGAGGCTCGCCCAGATGCCCACATAGCCAAGCCAATGCCGTTCCCTTGGTGGCACCCCCGCCCATGACCTCGATATTCATGGCGTACGAACGCGTGACCTCAATGCCTTCGAGCGTGTCGAGCGCCGCCACGATAGCATCGCGGTCGGCTGAGTCGTGCCAGTACATGGCGATGCGTTCGAGCACCTCGACCTCGTCGATTTTGCTGTCGATATCCATGTCGATCGGCGTTCGCGTGCGCTTGAGCGAAGCCGCGATGTGAGGATCTCCGCCGCAGAATTCGTCCAGGCGCGTGTAGAGCGAGCGGGGGAGGAAGCACTGCCCGTCCGCGAAGATATCGAAGGTCACATCGTGGCCGGCGGCAATGCTATGGACGCGGTGGGCGATGGCGCGGTCGAGCGGTCGGCTCAATATGCGCGTGGCGCGTGAGGCATCGGTGGGCACATCCTCGTCGAGCTGCCAGACGCTAGCGCCATTGGCGCAGACCGCGTAGTGCACGGCGGGATGGGCGAGGATGGCCTCAAAGACGCCCGACAGCGGACGCCCCGTGCACGGTACAAACTCAATGCCGCGACGTGCGAGCTCGTCGAGCATCGCCCAGGTGGCGTCGCTCATCTGCTTGTCACTCGTCAACAGTGTTCCATCCATATCGGAAAAAACAAGAGGCTTCGGTAGTTTGTGTGACAAGGGGCTAGCCTAGGCAGCAACGCTCTTCGCTCCCTTCACGCCCTTCTTCCTCGCCTTCACCGGGCGACCCGGGAGCTGGGGCTGGC
>NZ_JBQKDZ010000011.1:0-85955 GCF_052121575.1 Collinsella sp. LCP19S3_C9 | reverse complement strand
AGTATGATGTCCAGCATCCCGTCCCCGTCTCTTCGATGTTGATGTTTGGCGACATTCATCTTAGGGCGGGGACGGGACATTATTACGTCAACGCTGGTCTAACGGAGAGTTACGCAAAAAGTCAAAGTGCGTCTCGCTCAAGATAATCGACAGGAAGATGAGCGCAAAGCCGGCAAGCAAACGCGAGGTGAGCACCTCCCCCATCAGCAGCACCGAGAACAGCACGCCCGATGGCGACTCCATCGAAAGCAGTAGTGAGCCCGTCGAGGCCGGGACATGCGCCAAGCCCACGTTTTGGATGAGCAAACCCACGCATGTGCAGCCCACCGAGAGAAATGCCATCACGCCAATAAAGCTCGGCGTCCACACGGATAAAGGCGCCTGGGTCTCGAACGGCAGCGAAGAGATCAGGCACAGCACACCGTTGCCCGCAAACATCCAAAACGTGATGACGTTGATGTCCATCTTGCGACCGTACTTAGCGGCCACCGCCATCTGGATGGCAAAGAAGACCGCGCCGCCCAGCGTAATAACATCGCCGGCATTGAACTCGACGCTATCAAGCGCCACCAAGCCAATGCCCGCCAGACACAGCAACGCGGCGCCCAAGTTGTAACGGGTAAGTTTTTCGCCGCTTAGGACATAGCTCGCAAACGGAACCAAGATACAGTACGTGCCCGTCAAAAACGCGCTTTTGCCTGCCGTGGTCTGCGCCAGGCCAATCGTCTGCAAACCGTAGGCACCCCACATGAGCACGCCCATGCCAAGTCCAACAATCAGATTTCGAGCGTTGAAATGGGCAACAATGCGCTTGTGGAAGACGGCAAGCATGACCAGCGACGCCGGAAGAAAGCGAATGTAGAGCAGCTCGAACACCGGAATGGTATCGAGCGCGTCCTTCATGGTGGTAAAGGAATAGCCCCAGATGACCGCTATCGAAAGCAGCAAGACCTTCCAGAACAGCGGCGAGCGCGCACCGGCACCGCGAGAGGCACCGCCGGCACCCAGGTCTTCGCGGGCTACAGGGCTATCGGGCATATTTTCGATTTCAATAACGGCATGATGGGCCATAGGGCATCCTCGCGCTCGGTCTGGGCGTGGTGTCCGCACGCGCGCGACCGCATGCCGCCTCATGGTCATATAAAAACGGGACGCGCCGGACCCCCGGCACGCCCCGCAACTGTAGCAACAATCAAGCAGCCCACGCAATTCAGCCCACTAAAGCGTTTTGTTCCGCCGTTCTACCGAACGGCGGACCGGCCGACGCTGCGCGAGCCGCATTCACGCCAATCTGACGTTCAATTTCAAGGGCGCGACCAGAAGGTCAGCGCCCTTTCATTTCACGTCACCTTGGCGCAAATGCGGCTCGCTCGCTGGCATTAGTGCTACATCAGCGTTAACGTTGCCGCACTAAATTAGCTTTGTCGACTCCAGCTTTTCGATAATCCAGTCGTTGGCTTTGATGACCGGACGACGAAAGACCACACCCAGGGCCAGCGACGGAATCAGATAGCTCGCCAGAATACCCAGCTCAACCCAGTACTCCATATGGTAGGCGCCAGCCATGGCGGCATGCATGGCGTTGATGCCATGGGTAAACGGCAGGAACGGATAGATCGCCTGGAACACGGGGCCGGTCATCTCGATGGGGAATGTGCCGCCCGAGCCACCGACCTGCATGACCAACAGCACGACAGCGAGCGCCTTGCCGATATCGCCAAACGAAACCGTAAGCGTGTAGACGATATTGGAGAACACGAGACTCGCGATCCAGCCCGCCAACACAAACTGCAGCGGGTTGTCGCACTGGATTCCAAAGAACAGGATGTCGCCGGCGCACACGAGCGTCGCCTGCAGCAAGGCCAAGCCGCCAAAGAACAAGTAGCGGCCCAAATAGATCTCGTGCAGGCGTACGGGGATGAGCTCGTTGATAAGCTCATCGTCGACCGAGACCTTCATCATGGCTGCCAGCACAATCGAACCCACCCACAGCGACAGAATCGTGTAGAACGGCGCCATGGCCGAACCGTAGTTGCGGATCGGATAGACCGGCTTGCGGTCGAGCGCGACGGGGCCGGAAAGCGACACGGCCAGACCCTCGGGATCATTGCCGATCATCGTTTTGATCGTAGCGAGGTCATCCGACATCAAGGCGCCGTCGAGCTCGTCCTTAAACGCACTGATCTTGTCCGACGCCTCACCCAGCTGATCGGAAGCCTTGTTGACCAGCTTTGCAGCCTTGGAGAGGCCCTTTGCCAGCGAACCGGATGCATCGGTCAGGCCGTCTACGGCGCTATCCAGATCGCCCGAGATACCATCGAGCGAGTCCAGGATGCCCGAGACGGTCTTCTTGAGCTCCTTGGCCTTAACCGAGAACGTGGAATCGTAATCGGATTTGGCACCCGAAATGCCCGACTTGGCATCCGCAATGGCTTGGTCGACTTCGGCACGCGTGTCGTTGACCTTGGTCATGTTATTCGAAAGAGACGTCGCGATGCCCGTCAGTTCCTTGGCATTGTTGCGATACTCCATCGCGATCCTGCCCAGCGATGTTGCGACGGACTTCAAGCCATCCTGGAGCTTTTCGCCCTTCACCTGATCGGCAAGGCCGCGAATCTTGTCCGAAGCGGCATCAATCTCATCGGCACGCGCATTGAGCGAGTCGGCAGCATCGTTAAGCTGAGACACGGTAAGGTCGACATGTTGGTTCGCAGCATCGAATGCATTTGCGAGCTCGGTGGATACGTTATCGAACGAGTCCGCGCTTCCGTCTATTGCAGAATCGACGGCACCTCTGACGGCCTTGAGTGCCGCCTCGGAATCGGCAACACCGCTCTCGGCACGCTGCATGAGCTGCTTCGTCGATTCCTCGGTGGTTCCGGTCTGCTTGAGCATGCCGCTCGCCGACGTAAGGGAATCGGCGGTCGAACTTAAAATGCCCGCGAGCGAGGCTGCGCTCGCCTTGACGTCCTGAAGGTCCTCGACCGAATCGCCAAGCGTCGAGGACAGATTGGCGATAAAGTTGCTAACCTGCTCGGTGCTCATATAGTCGAGCAGGTTTGACACCGTCTTAAGACCGATGGTCGTGATGGTCTTGGTAAAGGTCTCATTGACTTGGCTCTGGACGGCGCTCGAGCCCTTCTCGGTCACAATCTGGGCAATGGCGTTGGCCTTCTGGTTCTCGTAAAACTCGATATCGGCATGCTTCACCTCGGTCGAGAAAAGCGTCATCATGTCGGTGCTAAACGTTTTAGGGATAACGACGGCAGCGTAGTACGCGCCCGACTTAACGCCCTCGATCGCCTTATCACGGTCGTTGAGAACGACCCAGTCGAAGTTCTCGTTGCCGCGCAGGGTGGCGGTTACGTTTTCGCCCACGTTGACCTCGACGGGAATCAGATCACTCTCGTAGCCCTCATCGGTGTTGACCACGGCGATCTTAAGGTTGCCGGTGTTGCCGTACGGATCCCAGCTGCCGGCGATGTTAAACCACGCATACAGGCACGGCACGATAATGAGGCCCATCACGACAATCAAGCCGATCACGGAGCGAGACACGTTTTGGACATCGCGCTTAAACAGATGCAGGATGTTCTTCATTTATGCCTCACCTCCTTTGGAGTGCTTGCCAAGCGGGGTGGTGTCCCCGTCGTTTCCGCTTACGTTGTCAACGCCGTCGGCATCTTGAGCCTTACGATGCGCACCGATATGCGGCAGACGGCTCGTGGGCTGTTCGCTGTCCTTGGTGCCCCGCTCACTGGCGTTGAGACCGAACATGCGACGGGCGGCAGGGATGGCAGCCGTGTGCTCGCGCATCTCGCGGCGCAAGTCCTCATCCGAAAGCGCCGAGATGCGCAACTGGGTATTGAGGCTCGCGCGGATATATTCGATATTGATAAGCCAGCCGCAGATGGCAATAACCGAGATGATCCAAATGACAAGCAGGATGATCTTGCCGTTATTGTCGATATCGAGCACCGTCGAGAGCACAAAGAGCAGGACCTGCACGCCTACCACGGCGGCAAAACCGCCCTTGATGTAGTACGGGTAGCGATGCTCAAACGCCACGGCATGATCGAGCAGCTCGCGACGGTACGAATCCGAATCGAGCATGACGCGCATGGCCGTGCGCAGCGAATAGCGCTGGCGCGGCAGGTCGTTGGACTCGCAGATCATGAGGCCCGTCGTGGAAAGCTGCTTATCAAAGAGCAGATTGAGGTTGAGCAGCAACGGGCGCAGCTGCAGACCGATAAAGAGCGCCACGATCAGAAACACGCCCAGGATGCACAGGTTAAACAGGTAGTTGAACGAATACATGCCACCGACGGTCTCGCGCAGCAGATTGATGCCGTAGGTGAAGGGCAGCAGCGGATGCAGCCACTGGAAGAAGCCGGGCATCATCTCGATGGGATACATGCCCGACGAGCCGGGGATCTGCACGATAACCAGAATGACGCCGATCGCCTTGCCGATATGCTTAAACGTGGTGGACAGCGCATAGATGATATTGACGTAGGTGAACGAAATGGCGATGCCGCCCAGCACGAACAGCAGCGGGCTGACGCACTGCACGCCAATCACCAGATCGCCTACCGTAACGATAATGGCCTGGAACGCGCCCAGGATCACCAGGAGCAGCCAGCGGCCAAAGTAGCCCTGACGCGCGGTAAAGCTGCCGATGCCTTCGCGGTCGACCTCGAGCTTGTAGATAGCGATAAGCACGTAGCCGCCCACCCAAAGCGCCAGATTGGTATAGAAGGGAGCGATTCCCGAGCCAAAGCTCTTGACCGGGAAAATTGACTTGGAAGTCAGCTCTACGGGAGATGCCATAAAGTCTGCCACGTCATTGACGTCGACACCCATCAGATCAGCCAGCTCGCCCATGGACTCGGAGGTCTGCAGCGCCGCAATGTCGTTGGCGGCGGTTGCGAGCTTGTCCTGGACCTTGGCAAGCGAGGCATCGGTCTGGGACAGCGTGGTCTTGGCCTGACCGAGCGTAGCGTTGAGTTGCGAAAGTGTACCGCGCGCGCTTGCAATAGCAGGCGTGAGGCCAGACACGATTCCCGTCAGATCACCCGAGACGGCGGCAAATGAATCAAGCGCGCTCGAGGCCTTCGGCAGCGCGTTTTGACCCAGGTCCGTCTGGGCCTGGCCAAGGTTAGTCGCACCGGTCTGGATTGCGTTATTGATAGCGTCGCTGGCACCCGAGACAGCCGCGGCGTCATTCTCCATGGCGCTCGACTGCGCAGACAGACTATCCTTGATGCTCTTAAGCTTTTCATTCTGCTCGCGGAGCAAACCGATGGTCGATACAATGCGCGCGTCAATTTCCTCGGAACCTGTCGACGTGTCATTAACGAGAATTTCTAAGTGCCCGATAACGGCCTTATTGTGGTCGATCGTCGCCTGGAGAGGCTCAAGCGAGTTGTTGATACGGGTGGTCGTAGATGTGACCGTGCCCGTCAGCTTGCCAATCGCAGCGTTCGCGGAGGCTGACGTTTTGGTGAGCGCAAGGCTGCCCTCCGAGAGCGCCTTGGAGAGCGAGGTGATGGAATTACCCGCCGTGGCGCGAGCCTCGCCCAGCAGGTCGTTGCCCTGAGAGATCGCCTGCGTCAGCGACGGCGCCTGACCCTGTAGACCGGCAAGTGCTGCATCTGCCGAGGCAATGGAACCACTCGTCTTATCGATGGCGGCATTCATGTCGCCAATCGAACCACGCACCTCGCCCAAGGTATCGGATGCTTCGGACACCGAACTTGCCAGCGAATCTTGGGTCTGGGTTGCCTTGTCCTTTAAATCGACTCCGGCATCCTTGGCGATACCGGCAACGGTCTCGCCCGCCGTGGAGACAAATTCCGAGTTGATCTGCTCCTCGATGGTGCTTGCACCGGTGTCGGTAACCTTCGGCGCAATAGCGCTCTTCTTCTCATTGACGTAGTACGTAAGCTTGGGCTGATGGTAGTTGCCGTCGAGCATCGAAACCAGGTTATCCGAGAAGTTCTTGGGGATTACGATGGCCGCATAGTATTTACCGCTCTCGACGCCCTCTTTGGCATCGGCCGCCGAATCGACGAAGGTCCAGCCCAGCCGATCGTTCTCCTTGAGCTGATCGACGACCTTATCGCCCGCGTTGAGCTCGCCCACCAAGTCGTTTTGGGTGCCCTGATCGTTGTTGGCGATGGCAATCTTGATACCCTGGGTGTTTCCGTACGGATCCCAGTTGGCAACGATGTTGTACCAGGCATACAGCGAGGGAATAACGCACACGCCGAGGGTAACCACCAGGGCGACGGGGTTCACGATCAATCGCTTGATGTCGCGCTTAAATATCGCAAAGGAAACCTTTGCATCGGATAGTTTGCTGCCGAGACTCACGCTTGGACCATCCATCCTGTCGTTGAATCGAATCGTGCTATCGATAACCATTGTACGAAGGCGTTTTAACGTCTCGATGCACAATGGTATTGAGTTTTGCGGGTAGCAATATACTACGAAGATGAGTTAACGTACAGTTGTACAGTATCTTAAATTTCCGCAGCTCCCAAAACCACAACCCGCACAAAATAGCAATCCAACTAGTCATTGGGGACGTTCTTTAGTCATTAGGGACGCTCTTAAACGACCAGTCAAACAAGAACGTCCCCAACGACTAGTCATTTAAGAACGTCCCCAATGACTACTTAGGACCATGAAAGCGTCGTAGGTTGAGCATAAGTCAGCGAAAACGCCCCTGAGCGAGCAAGGTGACGTGAAAGAGGAGGGAAGCGTACTTCGGTACGCGACCGACGATTGAACGTCAGATTGCCGCTTAGGGGCGTTTGCAGCGTCGAGCCGTTACGCGGTTCGTAGAACCGCGTAACTTAAGTTACATAAGCTCGCAGACAGCCGCCGCGAAGGCAACGGGGTCCTCGGGCAAAATACCCTCGACGAGCAGGGCCTGGTCATAGAGCAGGCCGGAGTACTGCTTGATCTTGTCGGCGTCGCCCGCCTTCTGAGCAGCGACGAGCTTGGCAAAGACCGGGTGCTTGGCGTTGAGCTCGAGCACACGCTGGCTCTTGGGCATACCGTCGGGCGCACCCTCGGGACCCTTCTGAAGCACCTTCTCCATCTCGAGCGAAAGCGGACCCTCGGTGGTGATGCACGCGGGAGCATCGGTCAGGCGCGCAGAGACGGCGACCTTCTCGACCTTGTCACCGAGTGCCTCCTTCATGGCGCTAAAGAGGTCCTCGTTCTCCTTAGTGGCGTCCTCGGCCTCCTTCTTCTCGTCCTCGGTCGCCAGGTCAAGATCGCCGGTAGCGACATTCTTGAGCTCCAGGTGACGATCTTCGACCTCGGGCTCGGCACCGTCGGCAACAGCCTTCTCGGCAGCCTCGCGGGCAGCATCGTCCTCGTAGATCTTGGGCATATCAACGGCAACGTACTCACGCATAGCCTGGAACGTGAACTCATCTACATCCTGCGTCAGCAGCAGCACGTCATAGCCTCGGTCGAGCACACCCTTTACCACGGGCATCTTGGCCAAGCGCTCACGCGAGTCGCCGGCGGCGTAGTAGATGGCCTTCTGATCTTCGGGCATGCCCTTGGCATACTCGGCCAGGGTAATCATCTTCTGCTCCTTGGCAGACCAGAACAGCAGCAGGTCGGCGAGCTCATCGGCCTTCATGCCATAGCTCGAATAGATGCCGTACTTAAGGCCACGGCCAAAGTTCTCAAAGAACTTCTCGTAGGCCTCCCGGTCGTTGTCACGCATATCCTCAAGGTCGGCGGTAATCTTCTTTTCCACACGCTTGGCGATGGCCTTGAGCTGACGGTTCTGCTGCAGCGTCTCGCGCGAGATGTTGAGCGACACGTCGGCGGAATCTACGACGCCGCGGACAAAGTTATAGTAGTCGGGAAGCAGGTCGTCGCACTTCTCCATGATCAGGACGTTGGAGCTGTAGAGCGCCAGGCCCTTCTCGTAGTCCTTGCTGTACAAATCGAACGGCGCGCGGCCCGGCACAAACAGCAGGGCGTCGTACTCGAGCGTACCCTCGGCGTGGAAGCTGATGGTGCGCGCAGGATCGTCAAAGTCGTGGAACGTAGACTTGTAGAACTCGTCATAGTCCTTCTGCTCAACATCGGAGCTGCGCTTCTTCCAGATCGGCGTCATGGAGTTAACGGTCTCGAGCTCCTGGTAGTCCTCGTACTCGGGCTTGTAATCCTCCGGCGCGTCCTCGGGCTTGGGTTTCTGGCGGCTCTTGGAGACCATCATTTGGATCGGGTAGCGCACATAGTTGCTGTACTGCTGAATCAGGCTCTTGAGGCCCCACTCGGTCAGGAAGCGATCGTAGGTCTCGGCCTCGCCATCGGCGTCGAGCTTCTCGTTCTCGCGCAGCGTCAGGATGACATCGGTGCCGTGCTCGGCGCGCTCGCCGTCCTCGATGGTATAGCCCTCAAGACCGTCGGATTCCCACACATGGGCAACATCCTCGCCATAAGCGCGGCTGACCACCTTCACGTGGCTGGCGACCATAAAGGCCGAGTAGAAGCCCACGCCAAACTGTCCGATGATGTCGACATCCGAGCCCTGCTGCTCGGCGTTCTCGGTCTTAAACTCCTCGGAGCCGGAATGGGCGATGGTGCCCAGGTTGCGCTCGAGCTCCTCGGCGGTCATGCCAATGCCGTTATCCGAGATGGTAATGGTGCGGGCGTCTTTATCAAAGGAGACGCGAATAGCCAGGTCGCCCTGGTCGAGCTTGACGCTCGGATCCTGCAGGCTCTTAAAGTTGAGCTTGTCGACGGCGTCGCTCGCGTTAGAGATAAGCTCGCGCAGGAAGATTTCCTTGTTGGTGTAGATGGAGTTGATCATGAGGTCGAGCAACTTTTTGCTCTCGGTCTTAAATTGACGCATGTGCAGTCCTTTCGCGCTACCCCCGTCCGCAAAAACAGCCCGGTTGCCCGAGCCGTATCGCAGACCTGCTATGTTCAGACTTAGATTTTATAACCCATTAGCGCGCATATATACATGCGGAATCGAAAAACTGTATGTCCGAGCACTCCGATGCGCCAATTGCCAAGGAGTGTCCCCAACTGCCGACAGGAAAGGAACGTCCCTATCTGCCATCTACGCGCTTGGCCATCCAGGCATGGGGCTGGCCCTCGTCTTCGTAGTCAACCGGGGCAATTTGTGTGTAGCCAGCCTTTTCATAGAGCGGCAACACGTATTCCTGCGCGTGCAGCTTAATAAGTCTAGCTCCGGCATCGCGTGCGCATGTATCGCTGGCCTCGACGATCGCGCTTGCCAACCCGCGACGACGCATAGCCGGCAGCACGGCGACGCGCCCCATAATGTAGGTCTCCCCCGCGGCGACGCCTTCGTCCAAGTCGCACGCCGGTGGCACCGAAGCCTCCGCATCTGCCGCGCGCTCCAACTCCTCGGGAAACACGCGCGAACAGCCGGTGAGTTGGCCATCCACATACAGCGTCACATGGATGCAGCCCGGGTCCTCGTCAATCTGGTCAAACTCGTTTTCATAGCCTTGTTCGTCCATAAAAACGGCGCGGCGCACCAGCGCCGCGTCCTCAAAGCAACCTGTCTTAAGTTGGATATCCAAAGCGGCCCCTTCATTCAGTAAGAACGTTAGGGACAGATTTTAGCGAAAATGAGCCCCGCGCACGCCAAACTTCGCACGCGCTTTTGCCAGGCAATCGTAGTGGCCCACGTTATGGGCGTCACTCGCGATAAAGCTGTACAGATTTTGCTCGAACAGGCGCTGCGCCGGCTTTTTCTCGCGACCAAAGCGCCCACCCGCAATAAAGTCGGCAGAAGCCTGCAGCTTACAGCCCATGTCGACCAGACGCTTAGCAATGCTTACGTCCTTTTGAATGGCACGGTAGCGCTCAGGGTGGGCAATAATCACCTGGTAACCGCGACACTGCAAGTCGTAGATCGTGTTCTCGTATTCCTCAAAGTCATACGAATCAGCACGCGTCGAGAGCTCAAGCAAAAACTCGTTTGAGTCATCGAAATGCAGGCGGTCGGCCCATTCGATGCCCAAATCCATGAGCTTGGCATGATTGACCTCAAAGCCCATCTGCAAATGCATATCGCCTGCATGCGCGCAAAGCAGTCGATAGGCCTCCCACATTTTTTCGAAGTCAAAATACGGGTCCCGGCAGTGTGGTGTACACACCATGTGCGTAACGCCGACGGCGCGGGCCGCCTCGAGCATCGCCAAGCTTTGCTCGAGGTTCGCCGCGCCGTCATCGACTCCGGGCAGGATATGACAATGGATGTCTCGCATATCGCCCTCTTATCTGCGTCGTTGCTCATTTCTTAAAGCGTTGCGCCTTCGCAGGGATGCCCGTTGCAGCCGCGCCGCCAACAGTGGGATCGACCCCCGCCGCAGCGTTGTTCTGCCCCTTATCCCCGCCATAATACGAGTAATAGTAGTCGTGGCTCGAAGTCTCGCAGTAGTTCATGACCGTACCGATCACGTTGACCTCGGCCTTGTTGAGCTGATCGAAAGCAGCGAGAATCTCATTGCGCTTGGCAAAGTCCTGGCGGACGACATAGATGGTGCCGTCGGTGATCGCGGCGACTTCGGCAGCGTCGACAAACGTGCCCACGGGCGGCGTATCAAAGATGACGTACCGGTACTTTTCCTCCAGCGCGGCGACAAGCTTGGCAAAGCGGCGCGAGGCAACGATGTCTGCCGGATTGGGAATGCGCGGCTCGGCGTCGAGGAAAAAGAGGTTGGGCTGACCGGTGTCGACAACGGCCTCATCGATCGACATCTGATCGGAAAGCACGGCGTACAGGCCGCCGGCATGACGGACGCCCAGCATATTGGCAAGTGTGTGGTGGCGCATGTCGCACTCAACGAGGAGAACGCTCTTGCCGCTGGTTGCGATGGCCTTGGCCAGGTTGATCGCGATGGTGGACTTGCCCTCGTTGGGAATGGAGGAGGTCACCGTAATGGACTTGATGGGCGTATCGACACTCGCAAAGCGAATGTTGGCGAGCAGCGTCTTGGCTGCGTTGTTAAAGGCGAGGGTATCGCCGGACTTCTTTTTACGGGCCATGGATTACTTACCGCCCTTCACAACGGGGAAACGGCCGATAACGGGCACTCCAAGCAGCTCGACGGCGTCATCGACAGAACGGACACGCGTGTTGAGCATGTCGAGCAGCACAACAATCGCGACAGCGACAAACAGGCCGGCCAGGGCGGCAACTGCAATGTAGAGCTTGCGGTTGGGGCCGCTGGGCTGGGTGGGGACCTTTGCCTTGTCGATGACGTTGACGGCCTGGGCGGCGTCGACGTCCTGGGCGACGGTGGAAACCGAGTTGGCCATGGCGTTAGCGACAGCGGCAGCGCCATCGGGGCTGGCACCGGTCACAGACAGCGAGATAACGCGGGTCGTGGTCTCGCTCGTAACACTCACCTTATAGTCGGCCAGGCTGGAAAGGCCCAGCTCCTTGGCGGCACCGCTCTTGACGCTGTCGCTATCGAGCAGCGTGGCGATGTCGTTGGAGAGCATCTGGCTTGCAGACAGATCGTTGTAGTAGCTCGTCTGGCCGCCATCGGTCTTGGCGAGAATGTACATGCTCGTCGTGGCGGTGTAGGTGTTGTCCATCATGATGAAGGAGACGACGCCCATGGCGATCGCGCAGACCACCGGAAGGGCAATGACCAGCTTGAGGTGCTTTTTAAGCAGCTGGAACAGTTCAAGAAGGGTCATGCGGTTCGCCTTTCATTTCCCTAGTTCGTATCGACAAAACTGCTCGTATAATATCGCATATTTCTGCCATACCCGAGCTCTATACATAAGATACAGCGTCCGCGTGTAAGTTGCGCAATAATTCACGCGGCAGCGGAGGCGCGGGCGTACCGTCTAATCCTCGGTTTTTGCTATGCCGCTACGCGAACGGTCCCTCTTGTTGCACGGGAAACGTTACCGTAATGGTGGTTCCCACGCCCGGCTCACTCGACAGGTCAATCGCGGCGTGATGGTACAGAGCGGCGTGTTTGACGATCGCCAAACCCAGGCCGGTTCCGCCACGCGCCTTAGAACGACTCTTGTCCACGCGATAAAAACGCTCGAACACTTTACCCTGCTCCTCGGGCGCAATACCGATACCCGTATCGGCAACAGACAGGTACGGATGACCCTCGTCATTGGTCCCGCAGCGCAGCGTGACCGTACCGCCAGGTCGGTTGTATCGAATGGCGTTGCTTGCAAGGTTGTAGATCAGCTCGTCAATCAGGCGCGGCACGCCTTCGATCACCATGGGCTTCGTCTCGTGCCCAATGGTCACATTCGACTGCCGGGCAACTTGCTCAAGACGCTGTTCCACCGTCAACATGGCGCGAGAGAGCTCGATGGGTTCTGTGGACCCAATGGGCACCGCCTCGCCCTCGGATGCTCGCTCCGCCTCGTCCAAGTTGGAAAGCGTAAGAATGTCGTTGACGAGCGCTGCCAGGCGGCCCGCCTCGCGATAGATGCGGCCACCAAAGTTGCGCAAGTCGTCCTCGCCCTCAACCATGCCGTTTGCAATAAGCTCGGCATACCCCGAAATCGCGGTAAGCGGGGTCTTGAGCTCATGGGTGATATTGGCCGTGAACTCACGGCGCATTCGGTCGTTGTCCGCTAGCACCGCCATTTGGCGCTTGAGTTCCTGGCGCTGCGACTCGATACGCTCAAGCATGGGGACCATCTCGGCATAGGCGTGCTCATAGCTACGGCGTGGGTGGTCCAAATCCACCTCTTGCAACGGCGCGATGATTGCACGGGACTCGCGGCGCGCCATAAAAAACGAGAGTACTGCACCCGCTGCTGCGATAAGCAGCATCGGCGCCACCATCGACAGCAAAATCGCCGCAACGCCAGGCTGGGCTTGCGCCAAGCGGACAACCTGGCCGTTATCAAGGGCGACGGCGCGATACAGCATAATCTCGTCGAGCGTAGAGCTTGCGCGCTCCGCGGAACCCAAACCACTCTCAAAGGCCTCGATGACCTCGGGGCGATCGCCATGGTTGGGCAGTGAGGAAGGCGACGCCTCGTTGTCGTAGGCAACCGATCCATCCTTGTTAATCAGCGTAATGCGCAAATCCTCGCGATCGAGGCTACGCAAGAACGGGATGGGCTCCTGCTGTTCGTCGAGGGCGGCAGCAATGAGCTCGGTTTCCTGCGCCAGATTGGCACTCGTGGCATCCGCCAAGGTGTTTTGCACAAAGAACGCACCCAGCACCGTAAACGCCACGATAACCGCCATGGCGCAAACAAAGATCGTCACAAAAACGCGGTGCGACAGCGTATGTTTTCCCTGGGGGGCGAAGACCACGGGCTACTCCTCCGATGCAGTGGCCGCGGTGTCGTCACCTTCGGCACCGTCACCGGCAGAAGGCTCGGCCAAGCGGTAGCCCACGCCGCGCACGGTCTCGATGGCACTGGCATGCTCGCCCAGTTTTTGGCGAAGCGTCTGCACGTGCACGTCAACGGTGCGCGAACCGCCGTCGAAATCCCAACCCCACACGCTCTGCAGCAACGACTCGCGGGTAAAGACCACGCCGGGCTTGCGCATGAGGTACTCGAGCAGGTCGAACTCGCGCAGGGTGAGCTTAAGCGGCTCGCCGGCAACGGTCACCTCGCGATGGCTGGGCGAAAGCACGATATCGCCCACGCTGAGCACATCGCTCGCCTGCTTGACCATGCCGCCGCGACGCAGCAGTGCGCGGCAGCGGCTCGCAAGCTCCATGAGCGAAAACGGCTTAGTCAGGTAATCGTCGGCACCGCCATCGAGCGCCATCACCTTGTCGAGCTCGGTGTCCTTGGCGGTAAGCATCATGATGGGCACCGTCTCCGTCAGGCGATCGGCACGCAGGCGACGCATAATCGCCAAGCCATCGGTATCGGGCAGCATGATATCGAGCAGCACGGCATCGGGCACCCGTCGCGCCACGGCAGCCTTAAACTCACCGTCGCACGAAAAGCCTTCGGCCTCGATCCCCTGCTTGCGCAGCGCATAGACCGTCAGATCCCTGATGTTGTCATCGTCCTCGACGTAATAGATCATGTTGAACCCCTTTGCGGCCGGCATGACCGCATCTTAATCCTAAAGGTACCTTTACTAGATGGTATCAGCCAAAACGTCCCGTCAAATAATCCGCCGTACGCGGGTCGGTAGGATTTTTGAAAAGCTGAGCGGTGGGCGCGTGCTCCACCAACTCACCTAGCAAGAAAAACGCGACGGAATCGGATATGCGCGCCGCCTGCTGCATATTGTGTGTAACGACCACGAGCGTGCAGGTCTCTTTGAGCTCGCAGGCCAGCTGCTCCACCACGAGCGTCGACACGGGGTCGAGCGCCGAGGTCGGCTCGTCCATCAGCAGAACATCGGGCCGCACGGCAAGCGCACGGGCGATGCACAAACGTTGCTGCTGTCCGCCCGAAAGCCCCAGACCAGACTCCTTGAGTTTGTCCTTGACTTCGTCCCACAGGGCAGCGCGGCGCAGGGAGTCCTCGACCAGCTCATCCAGCACAGCGCGATCGCGCACACCCATACCGCGGGGGCCATAGGCGACGTTGTCGTAGATGCTCATGGGAAACGGGTTGGGGCGCTGGAACACCATGCCCACGCGCTGGCGAAGGCGGCAGATGTCGTAATCGCCCAGGATATCTTGACCATCGAGCGCAATCTTGCCCTCGATGCGGCAGTCCTTGATGCCGTCGTTCATGCGGTTAAAGCAACGCAGTAACGTCGACTTGCCGCAGCCCGAAGGACCGATAAACGAGGTAATCTGCTTGTCGCGGATCTTGATGGACACATCCTTAAGCGCGTGGTGATCGCCATAGAACAGGTCGAGGCCCTCGACATCAATGCGCGTCGGCGAGGCGGCAAGGTCCTCTGCCGTGGGGCGAGTCGCATCCCCAACTTCGCGCTCATGCGCGGCCTCGGCCTGCGCTTCCATTAGCTCCTCGAGCTCCGTGGGCCCCACAGCCGCAGCAGCCGTCATACCGCATACCTCCACATCGATATCAAATCAGCAGTATCGATAGTAAAAATCGCAGCTCATATATGCGTGAGGGTATTGTCAAGTATTTGTAAGGACCTCCTCGATACGCGACGGGCAATCATATCGACCGTGCACACCCAAGCGTCCGCCCAGACACGAAGATAAACCGCACGCGCCAAACCCCAAGCGACACAGCCGGTAAACGATATACTCTAGAGCCAAAGGAGACCATCCCGTCGAAAGCGAAATCAGTGAAGCATCTCACCCCTCTTGTAAAGCGTTCCGCGCAGCTGACCGTTGGCCTTGCCTGCGCCGTCGCCCTTGTCGCCGGCATTCCGTCCGTCGCCGGTGCCCAAGTGCTCACGACCGATAACATCTGCGGCAAAGCCGCCGATGCACGCGGCATTGCAGCCGAAGACCTGCCCGATATCGATGCCTCCAATGCGTTTGTCATGGGTAAAAACGGCACCGTCTACTATGCCCGTAGCGCCGACGAGCAAGTCAAAATCGCCTCTATCACCAAGGTCATGACTGCAATCCTCGCGGTCGAGAACTGCAAAATGGACGAGAAAATCACCGTGAGCAACGCGGCGGCAACCGTAGGCAACTCGACCGCGGGACTCCTCGAAGGCGACGAGCTCACCGTCGAGCAAGCGCTGCGCGGCCTGATGATCCCCTCGGGCAACGACGCCGCCATCGCGCTTGCCGAACACGTGGGCAAAAAACTTGACCCCAAGACCAAAGATGCCGTCGCTACGTTTGTAAAAGCCATGAACGAGCAGGCCAAGAAGCTCGGCTGCACGGGAACGCTCTTCGAGAACCCGCACGGGCTGGATTTTGACGAATGGGCCGGCGATATGCATTCAACCGCACACGATGTGGCATTGATGATGCAAGAGGCCATGAAGGACGACACGATTCGCGAAGTCATGGCGAGCAAAGATCCCTGGATCGAAGTGACGGGCGCCGACGGCTCCGATCATTCGCATTCCATGGATACGCACAATGTTTTATTGGACCAAGACGGCAATATCGGCGGTAAGACCGGCACCACCGACGATGCCGGATACTGCTTTGCAAGCGCCTACAATCGCGATGGCGACGAGATCTATACCGTTGTCTTGAACTCCAGCACCACCGACCAGCGTTTTGCCGATACGGCCACACTTGCTAGTTGGTATTACGACCACAAGGTAACGGTCGAAATCGCCAATACGCAAAAGAAGACCGCCAACGGAAATCCGCTGATGGCACGTGTCAGTCAAACCGACTGGACAGACAAAACGATCGACGCCACGCTTGCCGACCCCACCGCGCAGGCAACGGTGTTCTCACTCGCCGGCGAAGTGACCGAAAAGGTTAGCTACGATGACCTTTCGGGCACGGTGCATGTTGGCGATAAGGTGGGCAGCGTTACGCTTAAGCAGGACGGCACCAAGATTGCCGTCATGGACCTGGTTGCCGACGAGGAAGGAACGGGGCCCAATCCCATCGAGTGGCTGCTCGTGAAGCTCGACCGCCTGGGCCGCCGCATCGACAACCGCCCGCTCACAGCCGAGAGCGAGACCGTAGCCAAGGCTCCTGAGGTGTAGGGCCAAAGCGATATCACATCGAACCAAATGAGGCGTCCAACGGGGCGCCTCATTTTTTGAGGGTTCGAATCCCCAGTTAACATTCTTCTAATCAAAAAAGGGCCCCAAATGGGACCCTTCTTTCAAGTCATACTGGCGGAGAGCTGGGGATTCGAACCCCAGATGCCCTTTTGGGGCATACTCGCTTAGCAGGCGAGCACCTTCGGCCTCTCGGTCAGCTCTCCGTAACAGCCGTTCCATAGTAACCAAACACTCGAATCCGGGCAAGGGGAAATTTTGATAATTGGCCGGCCGGCTTTCCTCCCCCATAAATCAAACCCCTATCCCAACGACCGGCTGAGGGATCCGAGCTCATCGTTTCCCATCGTGCGCCACATTTGGAAGATGCAGACGCGTGCCAGGAAAAAGAAACCGTTATCGACCAGCTGCACAGCCGCGTCTGCCAGCTGGTTGGACACGGCGGGCACCGGCGGCAGTTCGAGCCCGGCCTTACTGATGGTCTCAACCGCTTCCTCGAACGTCGGTGGCTCATTGACACCCATCTCGTTCATAAGGCCCTGCATTTCCTCCAGTGCGTTGCTACCCGACTCCTCACCGCGCGGTACCAAGCGGTAGCACGCCAACGCCAGCTCGAGCTGATCGCAGTTCCAGTAGGCAAACGCTAGGCGATAGAACAGGTAGCCGATTGAGGAACGGTCACTGGCAATGCGCAGGCCGTGGCGCGCCACCTCAATGACCTCGTCATAGCGCTCCAGACGCGCCAGCACGTTGATGAGTGCAAAGTGTGATTGCATGGATGAGCGCGCCAGATCGTAAAGATGACGCACCTCGGGCAATGCCCGCTCAAAATCCTCCTGATCGGCGTAAAAGCTGCAAATCTCATGCTGGGTAAAGTACAGCGCATCGGGAGCGCGCAAAATACGAACGGAGCGGTCTTCCTCCATTACCGGCAGCACCATACGCACCAGTTGGTTGTCGCAAAACTGCGTCTGGACCGGTCCTGTCGCCAAAAGCTCGGCAACGGCGCACTTGGCCTCCAGCTCCTCAACAAGACGGGAAAAGCCCTCAAACGCACCCGCGCGGTCGACTTTTGCCCGCTCGCGCAACTCAGCGACGCGCGCCACATACGGGTCATCGCCCTCCTCCATAACCTCAAGCTCATCAGCCGTATCGGCAAGCAGCAGGTCGCGCAACGCCGGCGGCAGCGAACGGTGGTCGTCACGCGGGCGAGCATGAACCTCAGCGGGCTCAATCGCATCCGGCGCGTCCGACTCATATGCCTCAAGCATGCGCTTGCACGGCATATCATCCATATCCATACTTTCAAAATACTTAGCGGCGGGAACGCAATTGGCCAGATAAGCCGCACGCCCAAAGGAATATGTTGCAATGATGCGCTCGCCCCGCTCGCCATCGGGAGCCGCAATCTGAACGTAGCAGCGCGTAATGCTGGCACCGGCAGCAAAACAAGCCGCTGCCAGCGTGAGCGCCACGCGCGCGTCGTGCTCCGCGGCCCATGCTGCGCGCTTAGGCTCATCCACCTCGCGCCAGGCATCATCTTGGGCGTCGTATTCACGTTGAGGCATGGCATCCACGACCGAGCGCCCAAATCGAACCAGCATGATGCCCTCGGCGACGTTCGCTCGATAGGTGTAGTCGAGCCGCGTGACCACGTTGAGTGCTTCTACGATACGTGCAAAGCGGGTGCGAACGTCCCACTCGCCACCCGGCTGGCACGCAACCGTCCCCGGTTTGGCCCACGGGTTGTCATTCGGCAACGTTTCGAGCAGGCGAGGAACGTCGTTTGTCGTCTTGCTGATATGCCATAGGTCAAAGAGCGAGCAGCCCTCAAAGCTTGGCGACGAGGCAACGGGGCCCAACCCTGCCCCAATACGCTCAAGGATGCCGGAGAGGCGGTTAAGACGACACTCGATAGCAAGCAGCATGTCAATCTCGTCTTGGTCCAGCAGGCTACGATCAAAATTGAGATAGAACAGCTTTGAGCGGTCGATACGCGCTAGGCCCATCTCGGACTTGGCAGCGATGGTGCGCAGTCGGGGCAAATCGACCTCGCTCATAAGGGCGGCGGCATAACGCTCGATACCGCTCGGATTATCGGCATGGTCAACGCGGTAGAGCAGCGTCTCGATAGCATCGGGGAGCGGTGCCGTGTTAAAGCCCAAAAACACCTCGACCGGCTCGGGCAACTTTACGAGTTTGATCTTGTTGGCGGTGTTTTTTATACCCTCATCGAGCTCGTCGGCAGGTACCGTGTTCGCAAGAGTGTTGTTGGGGTCGGCAAATATCACGTAGCGCAAGAACATCGAGGCCATAAACTCGCCATAAGGGAGAGCACGGCTCGAATTCCATGTCTCGTGGTCAGACTGCTCACGCATGGGCCCTTCGGGAGAGCCGACCGTTCGCGCGCAAGCGCGCATTGCACCGTTGGCTCCCCGCACCAAAATCTCGCCAACACTGGAATCGGACTCGTCAAGGACCAATTTCATTTCGGGGCTCTTGGGCAATGGCACTTTCTGAACAGGGCCGTCAACCTTATAGACCTCACCTGACACGCTCACGTAGCCCAAAAGCGATATGTGGCTTTTGCCTACGAATTCGACGACGTAGCAAGACTCTTTAGGATCCTCGCCAAAAACTTTCCAGACAACACCATACGAGCGCCCCGCGGGTTGCTCTGGCATCGATGGAAAACGCTTTTTGGGGTCGAGAAACCTGAGCTTGTATGTCGGACGCTCTGCCACGAAATATCACCCTGATCGGTCGTCTAGCGAAGGAGTGGTCGCGGATGGACCGCGACATCTACTCGGAATCTTACACGAGTCGATAAGAAATAGTCTCCCGCGGGCGGAGGCGCACGATTCCAGTCGAGTCTCTGGGGTCGAATGGCGGCGTAAAAGAAAAGCCCCCGTTGCCGGGAGCTTTAAAGTCAATTGGTGCGGCGTATAGGATTCCGCGCATCCGCTTCGCGGATCCGCACCGGCTTCGCCCGCCTGCCGGCGCGCTCGCCCGCTCGCTAAAAACGCTCCGCGTTTTCTTTACGCTCGCGCCTCGACCGAGGTTCGAATCCATGCATGGCTTCCAAAAAAGAAAAGCCCCCGTTGCCGGGAGCTTTAAAGTCAATTGGTGCGGCGTATAGGATTCGAACCTATGACGTTCTGATTCGTAGTCAGACCCTCTATCCAGCTGAGGTAACGCCGCAACGCACGGATTATTATGCACGCGAGGCCCCGACGGGTCAAGCGACAATTTGAAAAATTTTTACGATGTGGTGATTATGCTGCTCGCGCCTCGACCGAGGTTCGAATCCATGCATGGCTTCCAAAAAAGAAAAGCCCCCGTTGCCGGAGGCTTCAAGTTCGATTGGTGCGGCGTATAGGATTCCGCGCATCCGCTTCGCGGATCCGCACCGGCTTCGCCCGCCTGCCGGCGCGCTCGCCCGCTCGCTAAAAACGCTCCGCGTTTTCTTTACGCTCGCGCCTCGACCGAGGTTCGGATCCGTGCATGGCTTCCAAAAAAGAAAAGCCCCCGTTGCCGGAGGCTTCAAGTTCGATTGGTGCGGCGTATAGGATTCGAACCTATGACGTTCTGATTCGTAGTCAGACCCTCTATCCAGCTGAGGTAACGCCGCAGCGCAAGACATATGAAACCATTTTAGTTAATTGGAGTCAAGCAAAATCTTGATTTTTTTCTAGACCATTTTCCTCATGCAGCTCCGCATGTATCACCGTTTCCCATACGATCGATCGGCTTTTCAACCACATCGAACCCAACACCGAGATCCCTCAATAGCGAGCGCACCCGCTGGGCGCAATCATACTCGGCAAACGAGATACTCAGCATGCGTGCCACCTGGTTAGAAGTCCCGACTCCATAGAACCGTTCGAGTGTTGCAAGCCCTTCGTGCGTCACAAAGGTCTCAACTACATGTGGCGACTCCTCAAAGCACCATTGGGTCAACGGACCCTCGCTCGTTTGCCTCACCACCAAGCCACCCATACCCGATGGCTCACACGTAACTAGCAGGTGCTCCCCACCTTCATCGCTCTCAAACAAAACTACCCGCTCATCAAACAGGTCCATCACATCCCCCTTCTCTCGCTCGTATCTAGTAAAAGCATAGCAGGTAGACGACCGTATACAGAACACTTGTTCGTGTGTTTTCTATTGAGCTGTCCGCGCGACATGGTAAGGCTCCGCGCACAAAAAAAGGCGCCCCGGATAGGGGCGCCCCCGCAAATCGCTTATGCAGCAAACCTACGCGACCGGCTCGATCTTCTCGAGGCCGCCCATGTAAGGACGCAGAACCTCGGGGATCGTAATGGTGCCGTCGGCGTTCTGGTAGTTCTCCAGAATGGCGGCCATGGTGCGGCCAGCCGGCAGACCGGAACCGTTAAGGGTGTGCAGGTAGCGCGAGCCCTTGAAGTTCTCGGGATCGCGATACTTGATGTTGGCGCGGCGAGCCTGGAAGTCGCCGCAGTTGGAGCAGGAGCTAATCTCCTTGTAGGCGTTGTAGCTCGGCAGCCAGACCTCGATGTCGTAGGTCTGACGGGCAGAGAAGCCCAGGTCGCCGGTGCACAGGCTAATCACGCGATACGGAAGACCCAGCTGCTGAAGCAGGAACTCGGCCTCGGCGGTCATGCTCTCGAGCTCCTCGTCGGACTCCTCCGGCTTGGCAAACTTGACCATCTCGACCTTGTCGAACTCGTGCTGGCGGATGATGCCGCGGGTGTCGCGACCAGCGGAGCCGGCCTCCTCGCGGAAGCAGGGGGTGAAGGCGGTGTAGCGGCGCGGCAGGGTGTCGGCATCGAGAACCTCGCCGGCGTGCAGGTTGGTAAGCACGACCTCGGCGGTGGGGATCAGGAAGTTATCGCCCGAGACATGATAGGCGTCGTCCTCGAACTTGGGCAGCTGGCCCGTGCCAAACATGGTCTGACGCTTGACGACGATGGGCGGCCACCACTCCTTAAAACCACGGCTGGTGTGCGTATCGAGGAAGAAGTTGATGAGGGCGCGCTCCAGACGGGCGCCGGCGCCACCGAGAACGGTGAAGCGGCTACCGGAGAGCTTGTTGCCGCGCTCGAAGTCGAGGATGTCGAGGTCGGTGCCCAAATCCCAGTGCGGTTTAAAGTCGAAGTCGAACTCACGCGGGGTGCCCCAACGACGGCGCTCGATGTTCTCGTCCTCGTCCTTGCCGTACGGGGTGGCCTCGCAAGGAATGTTGGGCAGGTGAGCCATAAAGTCGTACTGCTCCTGCTCGAGAGCGGTGCGGCGCTCGGCCAGACCGTCGATCTTCTCGTTGACGGCGCGCACGGCCTCCTTGGCGGCCTCGGCCTCGTCCTTCTTGCCCTCCTTCATTAGGGCGCCGATCTTCTTGGACTCGGCATTACGCGTGGCCTGGAGCTCCTCGACCTCGGTGATGACGGCACGACGCTCATCGTCGAGCTCAAAGAACTTCTCGCGATCCCAAGACGTCTGGCGGTTAGCCATGGCGGTATCGATGGCATCGGGGTTCTCGCGAACAAACTTGATATCAAGCATTAGATCCTCCGGCGATATACATTCCATTTAGGTTGCAACCTTGTACATGTATGGGCAAGTATATACTTATGAGCGTTTACGACCCAACTCAACTACGCAAGAAGGCACCCAATGGACGCAGTTTTTTCCTTTTTGTTTGGCACCCGCACCGGTTTTGCCATCCTTTTCGCCGGCGGCATCCTGCTGTTTGCGATTCTTGCCTTTGTAATGGAGAAGCGCACCCATAAGCTCTACGTCGACCGCGGGCCCAAATCCGAAGAAGATCAAGACAGCTTCTGGGACTAACCTGCCATTTAGGGACAGGTTTATTTTGGTCGGTTTTATCTGGGCAAACGCAAGCGCCCCGCAACCGGTATCAACCCGGTTGCGGGGCGCTTTTCGCTATAGAGATAAAACCGCAGGAAAAACCTGCCAAAATAAACCTGTCCCTAAATGGCAGGTTTACTGAAGGGTGGCGTCGATGGCCTTGACCAGGGCGCTGCGCATGCCGGCGTCCTCGAGCGCGACGACGCCCTTGATGGTTGCGCCGCCGGGCGAGCACACGGCATCCTTCATCGCCGCAGGATGCTGCCCAGTTGCAAGCTGCAGTTTCGCCGTACCCAGAACCATCTGGCTCACAATGCGATAGGCGTCGGCGCGCGGAATGCCGTGCTTGACGGCCGCGTCGCCCAGGGCCTCAATCGCCATGGCAACAAATGCCGGGGCGCAACCGCCCACGGTACCGCCCACAAACAGCAAGCTCGTATCGAGCTCAACGACAGTGCCAAGCTTTCCGAGCAGGTCGAGCACCACGGCACGCTGCTCGCCGTTGAGCGTAGAGGACTTCTCGCAGGCGATGACGCCCTCGCCCACCGAAACCGGTGTATTGGGGACCGTCGAGATGTGCGCGACACCCGGCAGGACCTGCTCCCACTTGGCACTGTCCCAAGTCCAGGCGACCGAAAGGACGACCTTATCGGCAAGAGTATCCTTGAGCGGAGCGAAGACCTTCTCGATCATGTACGGCTTGACCGCAGCAACCACGATATCGGATACAGCGACAACCTCCGCCGCATCACGACAGGCAAGTATCCCACGCGCCTCACAGCGCTCAACCAGGGCATCGTAGCGGCCCGCGCAGGCACACATGTCGCTCGCAGCCACACCGGCGGCAATCCAGCCATCGGCCATAGCGCTCGCCATATTGCCAAAACCGACAAATCCAATCTTCATATCTCATAGTCCTCTCAGACAGGTTCTTCAAATCGAGAGCTATTGTCCCACGGCATTGTTTCGTGTTGCCGACCTATTTGTGATACGGCTCACCACGGCTAATCTTGCAGGCGCGGTAGACCTGCTCCAGCAGCACCACGCGCGCCAAGTTATGCGGCAAGGTAATGCGTCCAAAGCTGAGCATTTCGTCAGCTCGTGAGCGAACATCGTCGCTCACGCCGTCCGATCCGCCAATCACAAAGGCGATGTCGCTGTTGCCTCGCAACATAAGATCATCGAGCCGCGCCGAGAGTTCCTCACTCGAGCGCTCTTTGCCCTCAATGGCCAGCAGAATCACATGCGCTCGGGGCGGCAGGGCTGCAAGAATCGCCGCTCCCTCCTTGTCGCGCGCGGCATCCACGCCGCCCGCCTTGGCCGGGTCGATATCGGCCACCTCGCGCATATCCACCTTGGCATAGGCGCCCAGGCGCTTGGTGTACTCGGCGCAGGCATCCTTCCAAAAACGCTCTTTGAGCTTACCGACGCATACAACGGTGCACTTCACGCGCGCCTACTCCTTCGAATCGTTTTGAACTTTGCCGGCGGTCAGCATCTGCTCGAACATAGAGGCCGACTGCGAAAAGTCGCTCGGCAGCACGACCGTCGATGTTTTACCCGTGCGAGCGAACTCCGTCATCATCTCGGACCATTGCGTAAACATGAACAGCTGGTTGGCCTCATCGTTGCCGACGCCCGTCTCCTGGATAATCTCGAGCGAATCCTTGATACCCAGCGCGATGGCCTTGCGCTGGTTGGCGATGCCTTCGCCCGCCTTTTCCATTGCCTCGGCCTCGGCGGTCGCCTCGGTAACGCGCTTGATGCGGTCGGCCTCAGCGAGCTCCTGCGCAGCAGCGCGCTTACGCTGGGCGGCGTTGATGTCATTCATAGAGTTCTCGACCTCGGTCGGCAGCGCGATCTTGGTGATGAGCGTCGACACGAGGGTAAAGCCGTAGGCGGCCATCTGCTCGGATACGGTGGCGTTGACGTCCTTGGCAATGTCATCCTTCTTGGCAAAGACCTCATCAAGGGTATAGACAGGGATGGAAGAGCGCAGGGCATCGGTAATGAAGTCGCGCATCTGGTCGACGGGCTCCTGCAGCATGTAGTAGCTCTTGTAGATGCCCGAATCTGCCGGGCCGGCTCCCATGTCATAGCTCACGTGGTACTGAGCAGAGACCTCAAGGCCGATAGTCACGTTGTCCTGGGTCTTAACGTCGATCCCAAAACCGTTTTTCATGGTGCGCAGACTCACCGTGGCGGCCTTGCGGTCGATCACGGGCACCTTCATGTGGAAACCCGCGTTGACGATGCGGTTAAACTTGCCCAGGCGCTCGATGATCACAGCATGCTGCTGTTCAACGACATAGCAGGCGTTGGGAAGCAGTAGCAACAAAATGATGATGGGAAGCAGAAGGCTCGTAAGGGCAGCGATAATACCGGATAACAGCATGGTCTCTCCTCCGATGGGCACACGTTGGCACTAGGATACCCGCACAAAGCAGCCATGTGACACCATCAGGAGGCCCATAACAAAAAAGCTCCCATTGCTGGGAGCTCTTTCAATCAATGGTGCGGGCGAAAGGACGTCCGCGTATCCGCTGCGCGGATCCGCACCGGCTTCGCCCGCCTGCCGGCGGACTCGCCAGCTCGCTAAAAACGCTCCGCGTTTTCTTGACGCTCGCTCCTTCGCAGGTTCAAGTCCCTGCGATGGGCCCATAACAAAAAAGCTCCCATTGCTGGGAGCTCTTTCAATCAATGGTGCGGGCGAAAGGACTTGAACCTTCATGGGGTTGCCCCCATACGGACCTGAACCGTACGCGTCTGCCAATTCCGCCACGCCCGCGTGCAGGAATTAGAATAACGGAGCGCCACCGTGAACGCAAGAACTATTTTTGAAAAAGTTTGCAGGCATTGTCCCACGCAGCTTGCGCAATTGCCTCTGCTTTCTCTCCAGTACGATCGACACGGTCGTTGACCAGCGCGTTTGCTGTGATGGAAATCATTGCCGGCTCACACTCAAGACCGCGAATGGGCTCCGGAGCCATATAGGGACAATCCGTCTCGAACAAAATACGGTCGAGCGGGGTCGCCGCGAATGCCTCGCGCACATCATTGTTGCGCTTAAAGGTGGCCGCGCCGCCATAGGCGATGTAACAACCCAAATCCACAAAGCGCTCCATCGTGGCGCGATCCTCGCCAAAGCAGTGCAGCACGCAACCGGCCTGAGGCACGCCGACCTCGCGCAGCACGTTGTACGCATCCACATGCGAGGAGCGCTCCCCATCCGCATCCTCGTGGCGCAGATGCAACTCCACCGGTACGTTACGACGCACAGCAACTTCGAGCTGACGTGCCATGCAATCAATCTGCACGCTGTGGGGCGCCGGCGCGATGTCGTCGTCGTAATCCATGTGGTAGTCCAGACCGATCTCGCCGATACCGACGCATAAGGGATCATCAAGCGCAGCAACGACCTGTGCATGAATGTCATCGGTATAGTCCGGCGCGCCATAGGGGTGCACACCGGCGAGATACTTTATCTGCGGAATCTCGCGCATCGGCAAAATCTCGCGCACCAGCCAGTCGCTATAGTCCGTCACGCTGCGTTTGTCGGCAATGGGATCAAAAATCGTCACCAACAGGTCGACGCCTGCAGCCTTGGCGCGCACAAGCGTCTCGGGTACTTCCTTGCCCCAAAACGAGAGCAGGTGCGCGTGCGTATCGGCAAGCGGCGCCAAGGGCACGGGGCAAGCAACCGTTTTCTTTTTCTTGGTAAACGTCACGCGCTCGTCATTAGGCATCATGGATTAGCTCCTGAGCTAGACGGACGAAATCGGCAACGCCAAGCGTCTCGGCGCGTGTGGTGGGCGCGATGCCGCAAGCCTCAAAGGCGGCATCGAGCACGTCCTTGGCAAAGCCGTTGGCGCTCATGGAATTGCGGATGGTCTTGCGACGCTGAGCAAACGCAGCGTCAATCACGCGAGCCACAAACTCGCGATCAAGCCCCTCGGGCGCTACACCGTCAACACGGTCGATGCGCACGACGGCCGAATCCACATGCGGCGCCGGCATAAAGCAGCGCGGCGGCACCTCAAAGCGACCCGTCACCTGCGCATACAGGCCGAGCTTTGCCGTATAGCCGCCGTAGGTCTTGTTGCCCGGCGTTGCGGCAATGCGATCGGCAACCTCCTTTTGAACCATGACGACGGCGCGCTTAAGGGCGGGCATCGTCTGGAAGAACTGCAGAATGATCGTCGCTGCCACGTTATAGGGCAAGTTCGCGACAAATACCGTCGGCTCACCGCCCGCGGCCTGCTCAATCTGCTCCGGGCACACCTTGAGCGCGTCGCCCATGATAAAGCGGAAGTTGGCATAGTCGGCGGCATGGGCATCGAGCACCGGCTCGAGCTCGGGATCGGCCTCAATCGACGTGACGCACGCCGCCTCCTGAAGCAGCGCAAGCGTGAGCGTTCCAACGCCCGGACCAACCTCGAGCACGCGCTCATCGCCCGCAAGTTCGGAAAGCTCGCAAATACGCTCGATCACATGGTTGTCGATCAGGAAGTTCTGGCCCAGGCGATGCTTGGTCGCAAGGCCAAACTCCTCCAGCAGCTCCCTTGTTGCCGTGGGGTTTGCCAAAGGCGAAGTTGTCATAGTTGCCTCCTTAACATGGTGGCGGCGTCTTGAAACAAAAGGGCATGGACCGTTGCGGCCATGCCCTTACACCTAAACAGCAGATTGCCGATATGGCGCGCGGCGTCTTAACCCAGACGCGGGAACAGCGGCTCACCCTTCTCGACGGGCTGACCACCGGCAAGCAGACCCCAAGCGCAAATGCCCTTGAGGTCGTCGCTCGCGGCCTCGTCCTCGCACGACAGGCGGCGCAGGGCCTCGGTAGAAGTCTGGGGCATGAGCGGCATCAGCAGGTGAGCAGCAATGCGGATGGCCTCGAGGAGGTTGTAGATCACAAACGCCAGCTCGTCGGCCTTGGCCTCGTCCTTGGCAAGTGCCCAGGGCTCGGAGTCCTCGATGTAGTGGTTGGCGGCGTGGATGAGCTCCATAACCTCGTCTTTGGCTCCACCGTAATCGAGCACGTCCATCTTGGCCATGTAGCGCTCGGCCAGGCCATCGGCGATCTTTGCCAGCGGGTTATCGAACGCATCGAACGATGCGGGCTTGGCGGGCGCGCAACCGTCAAAGTACTTGCCGCTCATGTTGAGTGAACGCGAGATGAGGTTGCCCCAGCTGTTAGCGAGATCGGCGTTGTAGACCTGCTCCATGCGATCGAAGCTGATAGCTCCGTCGGTGCCGGGGACCACGTCGGTCATAAAGTAGTAGCGATAGCCCTCGACGCCCAGCATGTCGATAACATCCTGCGGGGCAATGGCGTTGCCACGGCTCTTGGACATCTTCTCGGCCTTGCCAGTCTCGGCATTGCGCACGGTCAGGAAGCCGTGGGCAAAGACGTGCTCGGGCAGAGCCTCGCCAATGGCCATGAGCATAGCGGGCCAAATGACGCAGTGGAAGCGAATGATGTCCTTGCCCACAATGTGGAACTGCGCAGGCCAGCGATAGGCCAGCTCGGCACGGGCCTCGTCGGTGTCGACACCGTAGCCGACAGCCGTCATGTAGTTGAGCAGCGCGTCGAACCACACATAGGTCACATGGCCCTCATCGAACGGAACCTGGATGCCCCAGTCAAAGCTCGTACGGCTCACGGAAAGGTCGTTGAGGCCACCCTCGACAAAGCTACGCACCTCGTTCATGCGGAATGCAGGCTCGACGAAATCGGGATGCTCGTCATAGAGCTTGAGCAGCTTGTCCTGGAAAGCGGAAAGCTTGAAGAAGTAGGACTCCTCCTGCACGCGCTCGAGCGGACGATGACAGTCGGGACACAGGTGCTGGCCGACGCTGCCGTATTCCTCGTCACCCTTCTGGACCTGCGTGTCGGTAAAGTAAGTCTCGTCGGGCACACAGTACCAACCGTCGTAGCTGCCCTTATACAGGTAGCCAGACTCCTTCATGCGCTCCCACAGATACTGCACCGCATGATGCTGGCGCGGCTCGGTGGTGCGGATGAAGTCGTCGTTGGAGATCTCGAGTTTGCTCCAAAGCTCCTTGAAGTGCGGAGCCTGGCTGTCGGTCCACTCCTGCGGCGTCATGCCATGCTTGGCTGCGGCCTCGGCGACCTTCTCGCCGTGCTCGTCCATGCCGGTCAGGAACTTGACGTTATAGCCGGCGGAGCGGCGATAGCGAGCCTGGACGTCGGCGATGATAGTGGAATAAGCCGTGCCCAGATGCGGATCGGCATTGACGTAGTAGATGGGCGTCGTGATAAAGAACGAAGGCTTGCTTTGATCCATGGGGTTTGTCCTCCAGAAAAACGTTGCATACAGGGGATGATTCTAACGCAAGGGCTGGATATCCTCCATCTATTGCATATTGAGCACCATGGCATAGACATCGCGCTTGCGGCGTGAATACTTCTGAGACAGACGCTTGGCCACCGCAGAGGCGGGCTCCCCCTCCTCGAGCGCGACACGGATATCCGCGCGCAGGGCCTCATCGGGATCCGCTGCCGCTGCGCCAACCGGCACGATGCCGGCCTCCTCGTCTTCGCTCGGTGGCGCAATGACCAGCGCAATCTCGCCCTTTACTTCGCCACGGGCACGCAGCCCCTCGGCAAGCTGGGCGGCGGGCCCGCGCAAGACCTCCTCGTGCAGCTTGGTGAGTTCGCGGCAGACGGCAACCTCACGCTGGGGAAAGACCTCTGCCACGGCCTCGAGCGTCGCCACGATGCGATGTGGAGACTCGTAGAAGATGAGCGCGCCGGGCACCACGGCAAGGCGCTGCAAACGGCGCACGCGGTCGCCGTGCTTTCGGCCCAAAAAGCCCTCGAAGAAAAAATGCTCGCAGGGAATGCCGGACGAAACGAGCGCTGTGACGCAAGCAGAGGGCCCGGGAATAACTTCGACGGGCACATCGGCCTCACGCGCCGCCTCGACCAGCGCCTGGCCGGGATCGGACACGCTCGGCATGCCGGCATCCGAGGCAAAGGCAAGGGTCTCACCCGCCAGCAGGCGGTCGACCAGACCGGTGGCGCGGCTGGCGATCACATTCTCGTCGCAACGGACAAGCGGCTTGGAAATGCCCAGGTGCATCAGTAGCTTTGAGGTCACGCGCGTGTCCTCGCAGCAGATCGCATCGGCGGCGGCAAACGCCTCGCCAACGCGCGGAGACAGGTCGCCCAGGTTGCCGATGGGTGTTCCGACCACATAGAGTTTGCCCGTATGGGCTCTGTTTTGCGTCATATCAACCTATTCAATCATGCCGCGCTCGAGCGTACCGAGCGCCGCGCGGGCGTCCCATGCTGCGATGCGTTTCTCGGTCTTCCACGTTTGGAAGAACCAACCGGCAGCCGGCGCAAACGAAGCCAGCTGATTGGCGATAAACACGCGCTCGTAGGCATTGCGGCCCTCGGGCGTAACCGACGAGTTGGCAAAGATCGCCGCGCCCGACCATTCGCCCACCAGCACGGGGAACCCTGTCGAAATCGCTTCTTTAAGCTCGCGCTTGTTACGCGAAATCGCCGTCGTCAGCCCGCAGGGGCTCGTGATGTCGAGCGCATACTCGTCGCGGTAATGGTACAGGTGAAGGTCCATGTAGACGTTCTTGTACTTGGCGCCGCGCATAAAATGCTTCCACTCGCTGGGATGTCCTGAGGACGAAAAGACGACGATCTTATCCTCGGGCATATACGAACGGACGAGCTCGTAGGCATCGCGATAGAAATTGCGCAGGTAGTGGGCCGGAATGCCATCCGTCATGGTAAAGAGACTCTTGCGGACACTCATCTGCGGCGTATCCAGCAGCTCAATGCCCAGAAGGCTTTCGGCTTCGCCGTAGCGATCGGCCAAACGCTCCAGCACGTCGAGCGCAACGTGACGACCGTTGGTGGACGAATGCCACTCGGCAACAGCCTCCGGCGTGGTGGGCGAATCGTTGGAATCGCCCTGGCCACCGGGCACAGTCGCTAGATCGAGCAGCACGCGAATGTCGTACTTGGCAGCCCACTCAATTGCACGGTCAATGTAGTCGATAACCGAAATGTAGGACGCATCGGACTCCTGCGAGCCAAAGGCATACCAGGGCACCGGCAAACGCACGGCATTGAGACCAATCTGCGCCATACGGCGAAAATCATCTTCGCTTACGAATGTCTCATAATGGCGACGCATGCGCTCGTTATAGGCAGCAGTGCCCATGGCTTCTTGCAGTTCCGCCGCATTGGACGCACCTGTCGCCGCGTACAGCGACGGGGTCACCCAAGGCTCGGGAATAAACCAGCCAGAGAGATTAACGCCGAGTATCCTCTCCATCACGGCCCCCTTCGAATCGTGCAGGGCGAACCCGCATCGTATTGCATAGGAAAAGTATCGTTTTGAGTATACCCGCGCACACGGACAGCCGATCGAACGGTCTGCAAAGTGGCGCAAAAGTAGGAGTAATATCTGGGCGGGCACACCCGAGATGGTACGCCAAGATGTGCACGCACGCCGAAGGCAGGCGCCGGAAGGAGCATCCCGTTTTTTTGCTCAATAATGGAATGCATTTTCCGCCAGCAGGCCCAACCGGAAAGCATGTCCCGTAATTTCACGTCATTCCGGGTCGCATTTTCCCAAGCGCCCCTAAAGCGGAAAGCGCATCCCGCTCAGGATTGAAATTCTGGGATGCGTTTTCCGCGGGTCCACATAAAAGAAAAGGACCTCTTTGCAGAGGTCCTAGTCAATTCAAGGTGGCGGGGAAGGGAATCGCGTCCGCGCGCTGCGCGGACGGACCGCTGCGGCGCTTGCGCGCCTTGCGAGCTACGCTGGCAAACGCTATCGCGTTTCCTCAGCTCCGCGCCCTCGCGGGGTTCGATTCCGTGCGGGGGCTACATAAAAGAAAAGGACCCCTTCGCAGAGGTCCTAGTCAATTCAAGGTGGCGGGGAAGGGAATCGAACCCCTGACACGAGGATTTTCAGTCCTCTGCTCTACCAACTGAGCTACCCAGCCATTTGAGGTGTGCCTTGTTTCAAGGCTTGATTAGTATAACCAAGGACGCGCTCCGGTCAACCGAGAATTTGAAAAAAGTTTTTGGACACCGCCTCGGTTCTGTAAAGCAGCACGTCAGAGACATCAACCGGCCGCAAGAAGTTTTTCGCCCAGGGCCTTCAAGCCTGCACTCGTTGCAAGACAGTGGGCGATACAAGGATTGAAAGGCGTTCCAGCACCGCCCAAGCACCGGGACAGGAGCACATGCGCCAGGGGCGGACATTTTCGTAGCGTGCAAGGATATTGCCGCTGCAATCAATAAAGGCAATGTCGATGGGATAAGCCATAAAACAGGTGTGGACCGAAGAGCAGGACGGAAACGCCATGACGAGCGGCAGTCCGTCAGCCGTAATCGGCACGCGGCCCAGCATGCCGCGCAAGCGTGCGCCAAACGATTCTGCCACCATAAACTCTGCCGGCGACCAACCGAGCCTATTGAGCGCACGCGCGTAGGCGATATAAGACAAGACGGCGCTCACATGACCACCCCCGGTCGCCACGGATCGACCGTAACCGCGCGCTCGTGCGACAGCTTCGCCGGCGTCCCCAGAGAAACGCCGGCAATGCTAAGCAATCTAGGCCACGGCTCATAGTACATGACGCAGGCATAGGTCCTAAACGTCCCGGACAGAGAGAGCAAGCCGCCGTCAGACGACGCCGAGCTCTGCTCGCTCGAGACCTCGACCTGCAGATTATAGCCCTGCATAGCCGCCTGAATCTCGGACTGGACACGCACCGAGGCATCGACAGAGCTCTTGTCGCCCTCCCCTTCCGGCGCCACAGCGTGCGCCAGCACGATATCGGGCACCACGCGATCGAAGCGCGCAGCAGCGCCGGCAAAGACCATGACGTTGTACACAATGAGCGCAAGCGCCAGCAAAACGGGAGCGACCACGGCCATCTCGACCGTCGCTTGGGCGCGCTCCTCGTACAAGACTGCACCAACGCCCATTACGATCCACCGCCCAGAGCGCCAACCAGCGTGGCGACATCGACGGTGAGCGGGATGGAGCCGTCGCCGGGCAGAGGAATCTCCGCAAGTGTGAACACCACATCGCCGATCGTGCGTTCGACTTGATATTCCAACGCCTCGCAAAGCGCCTTGGGATCGGTCACGCCCAACGGAATACTTCGCAGTTTGTCTTGCGCTTGAGAGAGACCGGCAATGTCAGACCCCGGACTCTTAATGACGTTAGCGGAATCGGTCAGCACCGGCTTTCGCAGGCGCAAGTCGCACGGTTCCAAACCCAGCGCCGCCACGGACGCCGAAACGGTATCGCCGAGCCACGATGCAATGGAGCCCAACGCGCCGCTGCCCCCTCCTAGGTCTTTAATCATCTCGTCCATAAGTTCGTCGGCCGAACCTTGGATGTCTCCGTATCCCACAAGCAGGCGTCCCCAAACATCCATGACGCCATCGAGTACGCCGGCAACGCCGCCCGAGCGCTCTTCCAGTGTCGAGAAAAACCGCGAGAGCACGTTGTTTTGCGCCGTCGCGTTGTCGGGAGCCAAGACCGCGGCAGAGATTGCACCGCGACTGCCGAGCGTAACCGGCTTATTGAATGAAGAGTTGAGCTTACCGGGACTGGTCATATCGCCCGAGACCGCAAAGGAGACCACGCCGTTTCGGCCGGGCGGGGCGATACGCGGCCGCTCGCCCGAAAGCGCCTTGATGGCCTGGTCAAACGCATTGCCCGCGCGATCGGCTTCGTCCTCGGTCTGACGCATAAGCTCGAGCTCTTTGTTGCGACATTCGACGTAGTCTTCCAGGGCGTCTTTGAACTTGTCAAAGTGGTATTCGAAGCCGTTTTCGATAAATGATGGAGGCATGAGGGCGCGACCCAGGTCAACGACGTCAAATTGGCACTCCTCGCACACATCGTGGCCATCGTAATCGACGACGGATGCCAACCCGCCCGGCGACCCATTCTTATAGTTGGGGCATCCGGTCCCATAGTGCAGGTATGTCTTGCCACCAATATCACTCGTAGGCCACATGGCATCGGTGTAGAGCTGGGTTCCCTTCACCTCATCTGGAGTGCGTGGCAGGAATGGAATCTGGGATAAGATTTTTTCACCATCATCTTTAATATACGAGTGATCGAGTTCTTCGATTGCATAAGCGTAAAACGCTTTGCGCGCGACAGACTCCGCTTCCATCTCTACACCCCCACCAAGCGGCCTTTCATTCGCCAGGCGCCGGCGGTAATAGTTCTTCGCACGATTTAGGGCGATTTGCGGCTCCCAATCGATACTCGAAGTATAGCGGCGGTTTTGTTCACCCGATAGCTTTGCCAAGCTCCCCGCACGCTCCCACATACATGAGTACTTGCCAATCGCATTCTCATCCGATCCGCCACAGTCCGCAAGCCAGGCGCGTTCCTTGGCCTTTGACGTTTTCTCGGACGCTTTCTTCAGTTCCTTGGCAGCATAGTCAAGGTCTTTTGAGGTGCTCTCGATGGCATCGGTCGAGATTTCTGACCCCTCGAGCGCAACAAAGTCCGACTCCGATGTCCTGGGCACGGCGAGCGCTGTGCCGGTATAGGTCACGTTATCGGTATCCTGCGCCGAAACAGCCTGCGTAGCTCGCGCGGCAACCAGATATGGCAGAGCCGTTTCGACTTTTTGCAAACCCTCCGACGCACTTTTGGCAAACCTATTGCGCGTTTTAATAATCTCAATCCCGGTATCGACCATATCGCTTGCGGCTATTTTCCCACCCGGCACCAGCATGGCAACCAAGCCGGTGCCGATTGTGGCAAACCCCGCCAGGCCCAAGCTCAAAATGCTCGCATCCACCACCGTGGCTGCTGTATGGTAGGACGATATCACGTTGGCACCCGCCAGAGCACCGCTATCGGCCGCCACCTGGGTATCCCCGGCACGCGACATACTCCATATCGCCGCCGTCGACGAAAACAGCAGCGTAAGCACCACAAGTATGACGACCGCCGAAGAAAGCGTAGTGTAGGCACCGTCCTCGATAAACAAGTCGATACCGGAGCGGCCCATGAAGCCGCCCCGCTTGCGGCGGGCATTCGACCGGCAACGGCACACGAGCCCTCGCATCATTCGCAGCAGGCGACGCCTAATCCCACGCGGCAATCCACGAATCATAGTCTCCCTCCAGCCATCCGGGACGCGATCGATACGAAACGTCGACTTTCAACTCAACATTCCCTCCTCCCCCCACATTGCCCATGGCCTGCACGAACGCGCCGATCACGGGCAGCGGCTTTACATCGCCCGCGATAGATACAGACGAAACGCCCCCTGCGCCCGCCCGGCCAAGCTCGATATCCCACGACAGCGGTCCGCCGGCGTGAAAGATCGAGACATCGGGCACCGCGGCGAGACGGCGACGGGCAAACTCCTTGAGGTCGTCGTCCTCCGCCGTCGTCGTGGTCATGAGCCGCGCCGTCTCGGCGGCGGCAGACTCCATGACCGCGCGCGTATAGAGCAGGCACACCGGCTGCAGCGCAAGCAGGATGAGCGTCAAAAACGTCGGCAGCAAAAAAGCGGCCTCGACCGTGGACTGCGCCCAATCCTCGCGCGCGATATCAATAGAGCGCGATGTCTTTGGCGCCTGCGGCGGCGTCGATAACCGATGTCGAGGCGACGCCATGGGACGCCGCCCGTGCAGCCAACGCCGCCAAGCGTCCGTCGGTGCCGGCGCGCCAAAGCCCCGCAATCGCCAGCACGATGGAAAGCAGCGCCATGGTGACGATGGCGTACTCAACGGTCGATTGGGCAGACTCCTCGCGCAAAACGTCAAGCATTTCACGATCCCTCCTTTGACCCCGATGCTTGCGGAACCAAGCGCACCGCGCGTAAGCGGCACGAGGCGTCGCCGGCATCCGCGGCAACCGTCACCATGTCGACCCAGCCGCGCCCATCGCGCACGATGGCGCCCCATACGTTGCCCTTGATGTCGAGGTAACCGCTTAGAGCGAGCTGGGCTGTGGGCACCTCGCGATAAACACGCAACAGGTCCGCGGCAGCCTCGGTCATCGGTCGCTCCTCGGCCCATGTCAGCCGGGCTGCGACTGCGTTGTCCGCAGATGGACCCACCGCAGCATCCACCCGTTCGTCGAGGGCGCGCAGAAAAGTTTGTGCCGTGACGGCGGCATCCCTGTCGGCCGTGTCCCGCGCTTTGTCATCGGGAGGCGCCACCGCGCCCGAGCTCCCATCCGCGACGGCCCCAGAACGCTGCTGTCGCACGACATTCAGCCCCCAGAGCGTCGCCGCTATCGCCACAATCAGGCAAGCGAGCACCAGCAGCACGCCAACAGAATGCCCGCCTTCTACAGGCTGTTGATGCCGTCTTTGATCGCGTTCCATAGCTTTTCGACGTTGCCCTTAAATGCAACGATGGCAATGATCGCGATTACCACGAGCACGCCGACCAAGATGGCGTACTCGGTGGTACCCTGCGCGCTTTCCTCCTGCACCAGCGCCTTGGCACGTTGACAGGAACGCATTGCACGGTAAAGCGTCCGGCTCCAAACCCTACCCATAACGTCAGCCATTTTGTTCATGTATTCCTCCCTACATCATCCCGCCTGCTCCCAGCAGCGGGCCCAATATGGATAACAGCAGTGCCGGCAAGATGAGCGTGCCGGTGGGAATCAGCAGCTTGACGGGCGCTCGTTCAATCTCGCGCTCGACCGCGGCACGATGGGCGGCGCGGATCTCGCGACTTTGGACAGCAAGGGTCTCGGCAAGCGGGGCACCCAGGGCGAGCGCTTGACCCACCGTAATGGCAAAGGTCTCGAGCGCCCGCACGTCCAGGTCCTGCGCGGCCGCCAACAACTCGTCCTCGCGCGCTCCCACGCCCACCTGCCACGCCATGCATGCCCGTTCAAGCCGAACAGTCAGCGCCGATCGACGATTGGCGCAAAAGATCTCGAGCGCCGCATCGAACGAAAGGCCGGCGGAAAGCCCCAGGCGCACCACATCAATCATCTCGGACACCTCGCCGAGCGAAACCTGCGCTGAGTTGTCCACGCCAAATGCGCCCCTCACCCGCGCAATAGCGGCATCGATCACCGAATGGGCCGCAGCAACGACCAGCACCGCCTCGCCCCTGAAAATCTCCATGGTCTTGCGCACATCCGAGCGCTCCAGGCCCGTCGCGACAAATACGCCGAAGGCGCACAGGCAAGCCGTGGCGGCAACCAGGGCGCTCACAGCTCCACCCGCATAATGCGTCGGATAACCATTAGGGCGACGCCGTTAAGGGCAAGCCCCAGAACCACGGCGCCGGCGCCTACCGGCGTTGCGAGACCGTAGCGAAAATCTGCCGAAAGCAGGGCCAGCACCGCGCACATACCCGCCGGCATCGCCGCGACCATATGCGCCGACATGCGCGCCTGCGACGTTTTGACATCCAGGCGGCGCTTGAGCTCGATACGCTCCCCCACCATGCTCGACGCCTCGGACAGCAGATCGGCAAGCGGGGCACCGGTCCGCTGCGACACCTTGAGCGCCAACGTGACAAGCGAAAGCCCGGGGGCGTCGATGCGGACAAGCAGGTCGTCGAGCGCATCGGCAGCCGAAATGCCACAGTCGATCGCCGCCGCTACCCGCAGAAACTCGGTATGCACCGGCTCTTGCGCGTGAGCGCCCACAAACCGCATGCCCTGGGCCAGCGAATGTCCCGAGGCAAGCGACATGGAAAGTGCCGTAAAGGCCTCGGGCATGGCTTCCTCCACATCGCGCTGCTCGCGTCGGTGGTCAAAGACGTCGCGTGCGGCGCCGGCGGCAAAGGGCGCAACCGCCCCCAAAACAAAGCCGATGGGCGATAGCGACACCACGGCAAGCGCAAGGCAGCAGACGCCACTCGATAGCAACAGGAACGCCAAGCGTGAAGCATCATCCTCAACGACAAGACCGATGCGGCGCACGGGAACCAACGATACCCAGGAGCGGGCGATCTTTTTTAGCAGATCGTTTTCCACCAGCTCACGCGGCAGCTTCTCTGCCGCCGTCTCGAGCGTCTGGCGCACCAGCTCCGCCGGCGGCACCCTCGGCACATGAGGCTCCACTCCGCATACCGTCGCGACCGAAAACCCGGCAAGGCCCCCTACGACGAGGGGCACAACGACCTCCATTCCTCCACCTCCTCCTGCGTAAGCGTTCCCGAGCGCAAGCCCTCTGCGATAAACGGCGGCTCGCGGTTGAGGGTCCAGGTGCGCTCGGCGGCATCGAAGGTCACGTAGCGCTCGAGTTCCACGCCACCCGACGCGCCGCGTCGCACCCCCGAGTAGGAGGACACAAAACGCCGGCCGTCCGCATGGCGCTCGGACATCACGATGCCGTCGAGCGCCATAGCGATTTGTTCCTCGATAAGCTCGCTCGGCAGATCGATGCCATAGCGCGCAAGCAGCGTCAAACGCACCACGGTCTCTTGCTCGGTGCCCGCATGAAGCGTGGTGAGCGACCCATCGTGCCCGGTGTTCATGGCCTGCAGCATGTCGCAACATTCCGCACCGCGTACCTCACCCACCACAATACGGTCGGGACGCATACGCAGGGCGTTGGTCACCAGGTCGCGGATTGTCACCGCACCCTCACCCTCAATTGAAGCCTCGCGCGCCTCCAGGCGAACCACATGCGGGTGATGCGCGAACTTGAGCTCGGCGGAATCCTCGATCGTCACGATGCGCTCGCCGGTAGATATCTCGCACGATAGCGCGTTGAGCAGCGTAGTCTTGCCCGACCCCGTACCGCCCGCAACCGCCAAATCTTGGCGCAGCGACACCGCACACGAAAGCAGTTGCGCATACCAAAGCGGCAGCGACCCCAGGCCCACAAGCTCGTCCAACGAACAGATGCGATCCGAGAACTTGCGGATGGTGAGGATCGGCCCATCGATCGCCACGGGCGGAATCACCGCGTTGACGCGATAACCCGTCTTGAGGCGGGCGTTGACGATGGGACTGCGCTCGTCGATACGCCTGCCCAGCGGTGAGATGATGCGGTCGATGAGCACGCGGATCTGCTCGTCATCCTCAAACGCATGCTCGATGGGGTATAAGACCCCGCCGCGCTCAAAGAACGCCGAGCGGCAACCGTTGACCATAATCTCGGTGACGGTGTCGTCCTCGATGAGCGGCTGCAGCGGGCCCAAGCCCACCACGTCATCCAAGATCTCGTTGATGATGGTCTCACGCTCGGGCGTCGCCAGGTCGGTCGGTTCTTCCACGTTGAGTGCCGCCTCCACCGCAGGACGCAATTCCGAACGGGCAAGAACCGGATCGACGTAGGCACTGATGCGTGCCACCTCGTCGTAGCCCACGCGGTCCATCACGGCCCGCTTGGTGCGGCGCTTGACCGCACGGTGCCGTCCCACATCGACAGGTGCCGTCGCCGCTGCCGCACCGGCTGCTTTAATTCTCGTTTGCAGGCTCATCGGCAATCACCCTCACGCGACCAGGGAAGGCGGATGCGCGGGCGTTCGGTGCGCGTTGCACGGTCGGCGACCATATCGCTCCAAGGGCCGACGGCGCACCCCAGTTCCACGAGCATCTCACGCGTGGCCTCGCGCACGCTGGTCGCAAAAGCGCTGGTCTGCCCCACTGCCTCGTCAGCGCGCCCAAACGCCATGAGCGCGGCGAGATCCTGCCCGCCATCGGCGATACGAATCTTGGAGCTCAACGCACAGGCAATCTCAAAGCGCATGGCGACATCCTCGTCCGCCCCACGCGCGCCAAATCGGTTGAATACGGCGCTCATGCGCGTGCGCGGCACGCCCACACGGCTCGCCAGCTCAATGACGCGCGCTGCAGACGTCGCGGAAGAAACTGCCGCATCACCCACGACAAGGCAACGGTCGCACGCCGCCACCGCAGCCGCCACCGCATCGCCCCAAAAGACCGAGGTATCGATAAGGACCACGTCGGACTCACGACGCAAGATGTCGAGCAGCAGCTCTACCGGACGCGCCATGAGCTCGGCGCGCTCGGGCGCTGCGACAGGCCCCCAAAGCGTAACGCCTGGGGCAACGCGCATCGATGCAGCGACCACGTCTTGCTCCGCAAGTGCGCCCGCGACCGACGGCTCGATAAGTGTCGCCATGTCATGCGGGGCATCGGCGCCCAGCAAGTCGTAGAGATTTCCAAACATTAGGTCCAAATCGAGTACGGCAGCTCGCAGACCCAGCAACGAAGCGGCATGCGCCATCGTGGCGACAATCGTCGATTTGCCACAGCCGCCCGAACCCGAAATGGCGCAGATGACCGGAGCTCGATGCGACGTCGACGCAGTGTCTGCCAGCGGTGCAGGGGCTGACGACGTGGGCGGCAACGTCCCCGTCTCGCCAGCCGCACCCAAGTGCTGCGTCCACGCCGGCACGGCAGGCTGCTCAAACGGTAGGGGCGGAACTGGGGATTCCGCTGTCACGTCGACGTGCGGGCCATCACCCGCGACAAGGCCCTCGACCTCATCGAGTCCATCGGCCAGGCTCACGCCGTGCACGTATCCCATATCTACGGCCAGGAGGTCTTCGCCATACGGCACCGACGCTCCGACGTCACCACATGCAAGGGGGCCCGGGGGGCGCCGAACATGCTCGGCTTCCGCTTTCCCATAGTCATCAACACGCGGGCCTCTTGTAGCGCGAGGCGCCCCGGGTTCCCTATCAACAAAAACATCGGGCTCAGGCGACACGCCCCAATCGGAATCAACCGCTCCCTCGCCCACATGTCCGCTGCCGCATATGCTGTGCGCAGCGATGACCTCGGTCGCCCCCGCGCGAAACAGCCCCTCGATATCCGACGGATCGAGCGCCTCTATCAACACGACGACGCGGCTCACGCGTCCTTCGGCAGTCAGGCGCGCGACGGCCTCTCGCACATCTTTAGTATCAAACAGGGATGCCGCGATAATGGCAGCGCCACGGCGCGAAGGAAACGCCCGAGCCATAGACACCAACCCGTCTAGGTCGCCCACGCGAAGCACCTGCGCGCCCGCATCGCGGCCCTCGACTTCCTGCTGCAGCAGTCCGTAATCTCCACACGCGCAGCACGCAAGCCAGATCGCCTTCATCACTCGTCGCCTCCGCTCTTTTTGCCGCGTGCCGTGGCGGGAATCGTCAAGCTGACCGTTCCCTTGCCCGAGGCTCCCAGCAATTCCTTGACGTCTTTGGGGTCGGCCGCCAGCGTCACCCACTCGACCTTGCCTTCGCGCGTGGCACCGGCCTCGTCGCTGGTATCGATCACATACGCGCCGCACAGCCGGTCGGTCACGCCGTCTTTTTGCACGTACACATCCACGTAGCTGCCCACGCCTGCGGCTCCGCCCACCGAATGCTCGGCATCGACCGCCACCGAAACGGCAACCTTGCCCTTGGGCACCTCGAGCGTATGGCTCTCGGCTTTGGTGTAGACATCGCAGACCACGGCATTTTTGGGAATACGCGAGGTCGTCACGTCGCCTCGCACCTGGCGCAGCTCGGTCGCCGCATCGCGCGGCAGCAGGCTCGCGAGCCACTCTTGGGTTACGACATTGGTCTCGTCGAGGGTCTCACCCACATCGATATCACGCGCGGCAACGCAAACTTCGACGCGATCGCCGCCGTATTTGGCCAAGGTTTTGGCCTGGGCCTGCTCAGCCCGCGAACGAACCGATGACCCGTAAACCATGCAGAGTGCCGCGGCGAGCACGCCCGCTGCCAGACTGATGGCGATGCGCTTGCTCTTGTTCACGGCAGCTCCTCTCAAGACAGCACTGGGCGGATGGGATGCCCGTACCACTATTGTCCGAGCGGCCAAGCAACAAAACAGCGCGATCACCATCTTGGTTTTAAGTGTCAAACCAATTACCAGCCAAGAGCTGACCAACCCGTCAAGCCCGCGGCAAGGTTTTGGTCAGCGCGTCGGCAAAACGCTCATTTAAGGGCGCATCGCCAGTAAAAAAGCCGCCTCCCGCACAGTTGGAAGACGGCTGTCATAGATAAATTCAATTACAGATGGACATCGGGATCGAGCATTTGGGCACTCACACGCATGGATGACGCCAAGTTTTGGAACGTTTCCAGGCGCAGGCCATCGATCTGCCCGGCATCGGCGGCCTCGCGAACGGCGCAGCCCGGTTCGTGGGTATGCGTGCAGTCGCCAAACCGACACGCACGCGACGCCTCGACGATCTCGGGGAAGGCACGCGCTAGGCCCCGCTCGTGACCAACGAGTGGCAAACTGCGCAGGCCCGGAGCGTCGGCAATGACGCCGGCATCGCCCGGCAGCGCCACCATCACGCGCGCGACCGTGGTATGGCGGCCTTGGTCGTCGCGCTCGCGCACACCACCGGTAGCCAGCGCATCGTGGCCCAGCAGCGCATTGAGCAGCGTCGACTTTCCGGCCCCCGACTCACCCAGGATCATGGCGCACGTTCCCGCCGGAACACAGGCGCGCACCTCATCCAAACCACGGCCTTCGGCAGAGGACGTCACGATCACGCGCACGTCCGGGCCCACCAGACGGCGCACGCGATCCAGATCGCGCTCGAGTTCCGCGGCCTCGCAGCGGTCGGCCTTGGTAAGCACCACCACCGGCTCGGCATCGCAGTCGAGCGCCAAAACCAGCGAGCGCGCCACGCGGTCGAGCAGCACCTCGCCGGCGCCAAGTGCCTGCACGATCAGCACGCTATCCACGTTGGAACAAAGCACCTGACGCTCGCCGCGGGCGCGGCCACGCCAACGCTCAAAACTCGTGCGTCGCGGCAGGACGCATTCGATTACGCCCATGTCGTGCCCGGGTGCACGACGCACCGCCACGCGGTCACCCACAGCCGGCAGCAGCACCTCGTCCTCGCCGCGCGACTTGGCAAACCCCACGGCATGCTCGGCACGAAAGGTATCGTCGGCCGTCGCCACCAGCGGAAACCCGCGATCTAAGCGCACCACGGCACCCAGCTGCATCTGCTCGGGCTCCTCGGCTTGGGCGCAAAAATCGTCAAATGCTGCCTGCTGAGCCGCGGCGACCGGCAGATCGCCAAACGCCGGAACATCCTGCAGCGCATCGAGTCCCGGCACGCTCGCCAGCAGCTCCTCGGCAGACGCGGGGGCTTCGGTCGCAAGCTTCCGACGACGATCACGCTTGGCTCGCGCCCCCGTCGTCTTTTTCTTCGCCTTAGCCCTAGCTTTACCCACAAGCGCCTCCCAGCACCACAAATCACAACTGAGCAGGTATTTTAAATCAAAAAGAGCTGGCCGGGCAAAGCCCGACCAGCTCACATACTTTCCCTCAGCCCTTTATCATCCGCGCGGGAGAAAAGCCAGCAAGGATACCGCAGGGCCCGCCCCGGAAGCCCTTTCTCCCGAACGATCCCGCAGCGCGAAGCGCGAGGACCAGCGAAGAAGAAACCCCGCAGGCGGTCGGGCCGGTGGGAAGGATGGCCTTTCGACCTACTCTTTCTCGACTGCGCGCATGATCGCCTTGTAGATCTCCATCAGCGGAATGATCAGGAAGGCAAGGCCCAGCGCGGCGATAACGCCCTTGAGCTCAAGCGTCACGGGGCCAAAGAACATCTCGGCAAGCGTCGGCTGCACGGTTACGATCACCGTCAGCACCAGCGCCAGCGCGGCAGAGGCCCACAGCCACTTGTTCTGCTTCTTCATCTTAAACAGCGACGTGCGGCGGCTGCGCATGTTAAAGCAGTGGAAGATCTCGACCATGTTGAGCGTGATGAAGGCCATCATCACGCCTTCCTCGTCGGCGACGCCGGCGATCATATCGGAGATGTGGATGTAGCCCATGTCAAAGTACACGCCCACAAAGAAGCTCGCCAGCACCAGCGCGGCAATGATCAAGCCCTGGACCACGCAGTCCAGGCCCATATTGCCGGCAAAGACGCCGTCCTTGGCGTTGCGCGGCTTGCGCTTCATGATGTCGCCCTCGGCATCCTCCATGCCCAGCGCGAGCGCGGGGAAGCAGTCGGTGACCAGGTTCACCCACAGCAGCTGCACCGGCTGGAAGATGGTAAAGCCGATGAGCGTGGCGATAAACACCGAGAACACCTCGGCAAGGTTGGCCGAAAGCAGGAACTGGATGACCTTGCGGATGTTGTCGTAGATGCGACGGCCCTCTTCGCAGGCACCGATGATGGTGGCGAAGTTGTCGTCGGCAAGCACCATGTCGGCAACGTTCTTGGTAACGTCGGTACCGGTGATGCCCATGCCGACGCCGATGTCGGCGCGCTTGATGGACGGGGCGTCGTTGACGCCGTCACCCGTCATGGCCACGATCTGGTCGCGCGACTTCCAAGCCTCGACGATACGGGTCTTGTGCTCGGGCTGGACGCGGGCGTACACGCCGTAGTCCTCGATGTGCGCGTCGAGCTCCTCGTCGCTCATGCGATCGAGGTCGGCACCGGTGATGGCATGGCTGCGATCGGTGACGATACCCAGCTGCTTGGCAATGGCCACGGCGGTGTCGATGTGGTCGCCCGTGATCATGACGGTGCGGATACCGGCATCGTGGGCCTCGCGGATGGCGTCGGCGACCTCGGGGCGGACCGGGTCAATCATGCCGGACAGGCCGCAGAAGACCAGGTCGTGCTCGAGCGCGGCGGGGCTGCAGTCGCTTGGGACCTCGGTGTAGGTGCGGCTTGCCAGCGCCAGCACGCGCAGGGCCTCGTCGGCCATGGCCTTGTTGGCGGCCACGAGCTCGGCACGACGCTCCTCGGTCAGGGGGACGACCTTATCGCCCTCGTAGATGTGGGTGCACAGGCCGATCACCACGTCGGGCGCGCCCTTGGTGTATTGCTCGTACTCGCCGTCCAGGGTCTCAACGACCACGGACATCATCTTGCGGCCCGAGTCAAACGGGGCCTCGCCCACGCGCGGGTGCTCGGCAGTCAGACCAGTGAGGCCCGCCTTTCCGGCATCGTTGACGAGCGCGCACTCGGTCGGCTCGCCCACGGCCTCGCCCAGTTCCTCGTCCCACTGGGCATCGGAGCACAGCGCCATACCTGCCAGGAACTTCTCCTTAGGCGCAGCGAGCTCGTGCTTGACGACGGTCATCTTGTTTTGGGTAAGGGTACCGGTCTTGTCGGAGCAGATGGTCTGCGTGCAGCCGAGAGTCTCGACGGCAGAGAGCTTGCGGATAATTGCCTGGCGCTTGGCCATCTTGGTCACGCCAAGCGACAGCACGATGGTCACGACGGCGACCAGGCCCTCGGGGATGGCAGCGACGGCGAGCGAGACGGCGACCATAAAGGTGTCGAGCAGGGCAGTCGGGTCGGTAAGGACGTTGCCCACGCCGTGGCGGACGATGTCGACGCCAAAGATCACGACGCAGATGACGATCACCATAATGGTGAGGATACGGCTGAGCTCGGCGAGCTTCACCTGCAGCGGCGTGAGCTCTTCCTTGGCCTCGGCCAGGGCACCGGCGATCTTGCCCATCTCGGTATCCATGCCGGTGCCGACCACGACGGCGCGGCCACGGCCGTACACGACGGTGGAGCCCATGTAGCACATGTTCTTGCGGTCGCCGAGCGGCACGTCATCGGTGCCCGCGGCAAGCTCGATCACATTGGCGTGCTTCTCGACCGGCACGGACTCGCCGGTGAGCGCGGCCTCTTCGATTTTCATCGTGGCGCTCTCGAGCACGCGGCAGTCGGCCGGGACGGAGTCGCCCGCCTCGAGCATGATCACGTCACCGGGTACGAGCTCGGCGCTCGGCAGGTGCACGAGTTTGCCGTCGCGTAGAACCTTGGACTGCGCCGCGCTCATCTCCTGAAGGGCCTCGAGGGCCTCCTCGCTCTTGGCTTCCTGGACCACGCCCAGCACCGAGTTGACGATAACGACGAACATGATGATGGCGACATCGGCAAAGTCCGCCTCGCCCTTAACCATGCCCGTGAGCGCGCTGATAACGGCGGCAACGATCAACATGATGACCATGGGGTCGGCCATCTGCTCAAAGAAACGCTTCCACAGCGGCGTCTTCTCGGCTTCCTCAAGCTTGTTAGGGCCTGTCTTGGCGAGGCGCGACGACGCCTCGTCGTTGCTCAGGCCGAGGTTCTCATCGACACCTTGGTCGCTGAGCACCTCCGCCGCGGCGGACAGGTATTCCTTTTGCATATAGAGTCCCCTCCTGGGATTCGGGCCACTCAGCAGATTGATGCCCGATCATAATTCCCAGGAGAAGGGCAAGGGCTCATCAAGGCTGCCGTGCTGAGCGGCAGTTGATAGTGGAGCTATGGTACCCCAAAGCGACGCGTCTAGCCAAAACAATCCATTTGGAAATATGGTCCGTATGCAACGATGCGGACCGTGTGATGCTCAATACTGATAAAACGTTTTTTCTTAGGCGCGTCGCCAAACTAAAATATCGCCCAGATAGCAGCGGTTAGAGCGGTTGGTAAAGTTTTTTCATATACCGTTTTTCCCGTAAAAAATGAACTTCTAATTCGGCATACGGTCGATTTTTTGGGGTATTCGGCCGGTATTTCGTTATAATCAACTCAGTTTTATTTCTTATGGTTTATCTATCAGCGCAAGACGATGTCAGATGGAGGTCTGAATGTACAAGCGCACTAAGATTGTATGCACCATGGGTCCCGCCTGCGATAGCGACGAGACCATCCGCGAGATGATCAAGGCGGGCATGAACGTCGCCCGTTTTAACTTCTCGCACGGCTCCTACGACGAGCACCACGGTCGCATCGAGCGCGTCCGTCGTATTTCCAAGGAGCTCGGTATGCCCGTCGGCATCCTGCTCGACACCAAGGGCCCCGAGGTCCGCACCGGTCTTCTGGTCGACGGCAAGAAGGTTGCCGTCAAGACCGGCGACAAGATCGTCGTCACCGCTCAGCCCACGTCCGAGGATTTCCACGGCACCGCTGAGCACATCTCCCTCGACTACCTGGCTCTGCCCTCCGAGGTCGAGAAGGGCTCCCTCATCCTGATCGATGACGGCCTGGTTGCTCTCGAGGTCGAGTCCGTCGACGGCCAGGACATGACCTGCGTCGTCAAGAACGACGGCCTGATCGGCGAGCGCAAGGGCGTCAACATGCCCAACGTCAACATCTCGCTGCCCGCCATCACCGAGCGCGATCGTCAGGACATCCTCTTTGGCCTGACCGAGAACATCGACTACATCGCCGCTTCCTTCATCCGTGACGGCGAGTCTGTCCGCGGCATCCGTGAGCTTTGCCGCGAGAACGGCGGCGAGCACGTGACGATCTTCCCGAAGATCGAGTGCGCCCTGGGCGTCGAGAACTTCGATGAGATCCTCGAGGCTTCCGACGGCATCATGGTCGCCCGTGGCGACCTGGGCATCGAGATCAAGCCCGAGCTCGTTCCGCACATCCAGAAGGAGATCATCGCCAAGTGCAACGCGGCCTACAAGCCCGTTATCACCGCTACGCAGATGCTCGACTCCATGCAGCAGAACCCGCGCCCGACGCGCGCCGAGGTTGCCGACGTTGCTAACGCCATTTACGACGGTACCGACGCCGTCATGCTGTCCGGCGAGTCCGCTGCCGGTAAGTACCCGGTCGAGGCCGTCAAGATGCAGGCCAGCATCGCTCTCGAGACCGAGAAGTACCTCCCGGCCCACGCTCCGCTCGAGGTTCCGGCCGATGCTCACGGCACCCGCGTCGTCAACAACGTTGTGGGTATGTCCGCTGTGAACATGGCCACCACCGTTGGCGCCAAGTGCATCACCGTGCCGACGACCACCGGTCGTACCGCTCGCCTGATCTCGCACTTCCGTCCCAACATGCCGATCTGCGCGTTCTCCCGCCACGAGTGGGCCGTCCAGCAGATGATCATGTACTGGGGCGTTATCCCGCACCAGGCCGAGATTACCCAGGGCACCGTCAACGGCACGATCGTCAAGGCGATCGAGACCGCTAAGGAGCTCGGCTACGTCGAGACCGGTGATTTGACCGTCGCTACCGCCGGCGATCCCCGTATGAGCGTCCAGCTTGAGGACAAGGTCTCCTCGACCAACGTCGCCTACGTCGCTCAGGTGCGCTAAATCGCACTTGCAAGCACATTTGCATTGCAAAGGGCCCGGAAGGCTTTGCCTTCCGGGCCCTTTTTCTGTGCGCCGATGCCTACCGCACGGCATGACACGCACCCATTTCTTTACCAAAAGCGCGAAATCCGCCCTCCGAGGCCCAAAAAATAAAGCCCCAAGCGCTAAAAGTGTTCGCCCGGTGGCAAACCCACACCTCACACAGGGCTGATAAATCGTTTTAGCAAGGTCTAAATCGACCACGTTTTCGGAAGTGCGGGGAAAAATTGCCTACCCCCGAGCACAAGCCCTTTTATTTCAACAAAACCCCTGATAAAGTTGGCTTAAATACCGCTTGTGGTTGACCTGTTTGTCTTTTTCCCCGCACTTCCGAAACCGATAGCTTTTCTAGCCCAAACTACGCTCAAACGATCGGATCGCTATGTCATTTCTTGCCTGCGGACCCACGGCTTTTCAGTACTATCGCATACCGCCCCAGATACTGGGACTCTATCCGGCAATCCTGCCGCCCGACCATGACCATCGCTTGGTGCATTACTCAAAACAACCAGTATTTAAAGACTTGCTCGGCACACCAGTCTGGAGATTCGTGGGCGAAAGAAAACAGCGCGCGAACGGAAAGCTATTTCATAGCCGTCTGCTAACCCAAGAGCCGCCTCCTGGGTCGTTTAGGCAGACTGAGCATGGATTTGATGTCACGTCGCCCGAGTTTACGCTGCTCAACCTTGCTACGCAGGTCTCACGCAACCAGTTACTCATGGCTTGCTACGAGATGTGCGGCTCCTTTGCAGTGTTCACGCCTTGTAAACGGGCGCAGCAGCAGCTCGATGAAGCAATTTCGCTTAAGCTCATTCCGCCCGACTGTGGTTGGAAACGTGTTGTCGACACCAAGGGCAATGACACCAACTTGTGGAAGCGCACGCCGCTTCTTTCCGCAGCGGATATCGCCGCGTTCGCCAAGCAGGCCGCAGGCCTGCGCGGCGTTAAACAACTGCGCTGGGCGGCCGAGCACATGACGGGACAGACCGCCTCGCCCTTCGAAGTACAGACCTCCATGCTTGTCTCGCTCCCCCGCAACGAGGGCGGCATGGGCATCAATATCGCAAACAACGTGCGCATCCCACTCAGCGACGCCGCGCGCTCACTGTATGACAAAACCTGCTGCTACGCCGATATCCTCATAGAGAGCAGCACCGACAGCATGGGCGTCATTCTGGAATGCCAAGGCCGCTCCGCCCATGACAGCGAAGCCGCGAGCCTCTCCGATGCCGAGCGCACCACCGCCCTCACAAGCATGGGCTATGACGCTATCCAGATAACCTATGATCAAATCAAGGACACGAAGAGCTTTAACAGCATCGCCGAGCTAATTCATAAAAAGGCGGGGCTCCCTTACGTTCCAAAATCTAAGCTGGAACTCACTGCCGCAGAAACCCTTCGGCGGGAGCTATTGGTCAATTGGGATGAACTGTTCACCGCGAAGTCAGCCGGCTAGCAGCTAGCGATCAGAGGGACTGCGGGGACGTCAGAAGCGGCAACGCGGGCGGCAAAACCCGCCTCGGTTAGCTCGACGACCTCGGTAAACGTTGCGTCAAAGAACCCTTCGGTCAGCAGACGGTACGGCGGATGATCCGGATCGCCGGGGTTTTCGCGCACAATCTCGTGCATAACGCCAATGGTCTTGAGCACATACTCTTGTGGAATCGAATACTGACCAAACTGGGCCGCCGCGGTATAGAGGCGATCGGTCGCACGCGGGATAGAAACGATGCCGAGCGTCTTGCCAAACCAGTCAAAGTCTCCCTGCTTCTTAATGCGGAACTCCTCGCACGGCTTGCCGCCGCGCGCCTCGAGATATTGGTTCACTCGCGTGTTCCACACGGTATCGGCCACCAGATGCGACCAAACGCCCAGCGTCAAATCGAGCAGCGACTGCGCTACGTCATCGGGCGCGAGCGAAAACTCGGCGGCGCCGGGGCCGTCAACCGGCTCGGCGTCTTTGTAGCGCTGCGGATAGTGCACCCGATTGAGCCTTTCACGCTCTTCGCCAATCGAGGTCGCTGCAGCCGGCGCACCCGCCGGCGCACCTTTAAGCAAAGGCGCGACATAGGTGTCCCAAAACTCATGCTCGCGTGGCTTAGGAATGGGCTCGGGCTTGGCAAAGTGCGTGATGCGATACGGGATGGGGTCGGCAATACCGGGAACCATGTACCCCACAAAAATGTCCGGAACCACGCTGCCAAACAAAAAGGCATTGCGGTCGCGCACGTTATCGGCAAGCGCGCCGGCACGCGCCAGAAGTCGTTCCGTCTGAGCGATATGAATATTCCAGCTTGGCATAGCTACCCCCGTAAAAACCCGGATAACTATACCATTCGCAGCAAGTCACGTGCGCGGCCGCAACCCCACTATGCGGCAACTATTCTGCTGCACCGTTTTCGGTTCCATATGACGGCACGGGAGCCTCGACCACGTGGTGATATCGATCGATATAAATCGCACGGGCCCCAAGACGTCGTACTAAATCCTGATGATGCGTGCTCATCAAGACCGTCTTACCGGCAGCAACATAGGCCAGTAGAAAGTTGACCACGATGTCGCAAGAGTCCTCGTCAAGTCCGTTGGTAGGCTCGTCGAGCACCAGAATATCGGGGTTCATCGACACGACGGCAGCCAGCGCCACACGCTTCTTTTGCCCGCCCGAAAGCTGATAGGGCGAGGCATCGACCAGATCGGCAACCTGAAACAGCTCCATGGCATCACGGACGCGGCGCCCAAGCTCGTCCGCCGAAAGCCCCATTTGAGCCGGGCCAAACGCGACCTCCTCGCCGACCGTGGCGCAAAAGAGCTGTGCATCGGCGTTTTGGAACACGAAGCCCACGTGCTGATGGAACCGCTGGGCCGTCGCGGAATCCTTGAGATATGCCGCATCGACCACATGTCCATCAAACAGGTACGTACCCGCATCCGCAAGCTCAAGCCCGTTGATAAGCCGCATGATCGTCGTCTTGCCGCAGCCGTTGGGTCCAAGCAGCGCAACCAGCTCACCGCGATTAACCTGCAGCGACACGCTATCGACCACCGTATGGCCCGCATAGGAAAACACCACGTTGCGAAACTCGATGAGCGGCGTGGCCTTGGCGCCGGCAGCACCGCTCGCACCCATCGCACCATTTGTATCGTTTGCCAAAACGTCGCCCTTCCCTATTCACATCGACGGCTTGACCGCCCGCGCTACAGCACCGCGCACAACACGGCGAGCAGCACCACAACGGCCGCATAGACCGCGTCGTGCCAGCCAAATCCGTTCCGTGCAGGCGCCGGATATGCGCCGGCAAAACCGCGGCAAAGCATAGCCTCGTCCATCGCGCGGCTGCATTCCATCGCCTTGATAAAGGTCATGCCCATGATACCCGCGATCGAATCGGTACGCGAAAATCCTGCAGGCGCGCGGCCCACACTGCGAAGCATGACCGATTCGCACAGGTCGTGCGCCGTGCGTCCCAGCACCTCGATGTGTTTGAGCGCCATATCAAACGTAAAGATAACCTCGTCGGGCAGGTGCAGCATCTTAAGCGCCGCCGACATGCGACTCCAGGTAAGCGTCCACGAAACGCCCAACACCAATGACACATTAACAAAGGTCTTGAGCGCAATCTTGAGCATGGCGCCCGTGGCAGAAGCACCCAGCAGCAGGGCCGGCAGCGCCAAAACCACGGTAAACCCCGCTGCAGCCAACGCCGGCACAAAGGTCGCGCGCAGCCCGCGTACGGGGCGCACCGCAACGAGCACCAACGCGATCGCTGTCATCAGCATCAAGTACAGCGGGCTCTGCGTCAGGCATACGCACAGGACGCAGACGAACATCCCCACCAAACGCACTGGCGCCGAAACGGAAGAAAGGGCGCGGTCGATAATCGACCCGCCCTTATGTGCGCCGCCGCCTAGACGAACCCGCTCAAGCAGGCTCGCCAGGTGCAGGACATTCTTTTGCATCACACGATGCCGAGCCCCCGCGGGCTCATAACGCTGCTCGGCCGCAAGCCAGCTAGGCAGCTCGACCGTCGCCATGGGCTCCGCTTTCCTTGACCGTCAGCGAGACTAGGCGAAAGGCGATGGTGAGCACCGCCACGCCAATCACGCCCGAAAGAATATACATCGCGGCCTGGCCGGCAAAGCCAAGGCCCTGCTCCTCGGAATAGGCCTGCAGATAATCGCCCGTGGGCAGGGCATCGGCAAAGGTCGGGGTATCGAGACCGACCGAAGTCTGCAGACTGTCGTCACCAGCCTCCTGAACGGCGGTCGCGGCGCCATCGGCGTCCCACTCGCCCCAGGCGTCACCCGTGGCAAGCAAGCCGAGCGGCGTGGCCACGACAAGCACGGCGACCAGGATGAGCGTGGGGACCAGCGAGGTCTTCTTGGCAGCAGCGCCCTCGGCAGCAAGCTGGCCATCGGCGGCCTCGGGCCCGACGATAACGCTCGGCGCCGTCTTCTTAATGAAACCGTAGATGGCGGCCGTCGCCACGCCCTCGACCACGCCGGCTACCAACATGTGCGGAATCATCATGGCCGGAATGGCAATAGAGAGCGGGAAGGGGCAGTACAGCGGAGCGCCCGAAGCGTTGGTAAAGAACATCGGCTGAATACCAAACTCGATCGCCGTGCACAGGGCCGCCAGGCACAGGCCGACCCAACCGCTTACGACGGCCGAAACCGAGGTGCCCCAGCTCTTGTCGTGCAAACGGCTGTTGAGCGCACGGAACACGATAGCGGCGGCAAACGGCAGCACGAAGGCCATGTTAAAGCAGTTGGCGCCAAAGGACAGGATGCCGCCGTCGCCAAACAGCAGCGCCTGCAGCGCCAGCGCGACCGAAACCGCGATGGCCGCGGCCTCCGGGCCCAGCAGCAGCGCGATGAGCGCACCGCCGACGGCGTGACCCGTGGTACCGCCGGGCAGCGGCACATTGAACATCATGAGCAAGAAGGAGAACGCGGCGCAGATACCCAGAAACGCCATATGCTCGCGGTCGAGCGTGGCGCGCACCTTTTTGATGCAGCGAACCCACACAGGGACCATCACCACTGCCATGACGGCATCGGTCTGCGGGGACAGATAATTATCTGGAATGTGCATGTACGCCTCCCGGTTATCGGCGCACAGAATTACAACGCCGCTTAAATCACCTTGCCAGTGTTACGTATTGTCAGATTCGTAACACGCCGCTGTCTATCATAGCAAAACGGCGCACTGCCGACAAAGCAGCACGCCGTTATGCAATGCGCGTGTCATATATGCAGGCTCAGCAGTGCCTTATACCGAGGATAGCAGTCACGTAAGGCTCGGCAGCAGCCACCGCTGACCCATACCCCAGTGCAGGACCTAGCCGCGGACCTCGCCGTTTACGCCCTTGCACACCTTGGTGACGATCTTCTGGTGCGCTTTTTCGACCTCTTCGCTGGTAAGCGTGTGGTCGTCGGAGCGATACGTAAGCGCAAAGGCCATGGACTTCTTGCCCACGCCCACGCGGACCGGATCGCGGTAGACGTCGAACAGACGCACACCCTCGAGCAGCTTGCCGCCGGCGCTGGTAATGCGGCGCTCAAGGTCCTCGCAAGTCACGGAGTTGTCGACCACGATAGCAAGATCGTGCTCAACAGCCGGGTACTGCGAGAACTCGCGGTAGTTCTCCTGGTTGCGGGCGCCCTTGATCAGCTTGTCCAGGTCGAGCTCAAAGGCAACGACGACCTCGTCGATACCCATGGCTTCGCGCGCCTCGGGGTGGATCTCGCCGACCCAGCCCAGCACGGTGCCGCCAGACAGAACCTCGGCGGCACGGCCCGGCTGCAAGAAGGCATAGCCCTCGCCCTCGACGGGACGGAAGCGAACCTTCTCGATGCGCAGCTGGGCGAGCAACTCCTCGACAATGCCCTTGCCAAAGAAGAAACGCAGCTTGCGGTACTTCATGTTCCAAGACTGCTCGCTCCACTGGCCCGAGAGCACGCCCGCCACGGACTTAGTCTCCTTGGGCAGGCTGGCGTTCTCGCGGCCGTGGAACAGGCTGCCGACCTCGTACAGGTGCACGTTGGGCGTGCCATGGGCCTCGTTATAGGCCACAGACTGCAGCAGGCCCGGCAGCAGCGAGCGGCGCATCTCGGTCTGCTCGGCCACCAGCGGGTTCATAAGTACCACGGGGCAGCCGCGGCCCTCGGTGGACATGCCGATCTTCTCCAGGTCGCCCGGCGCGGCAAAGCCAAAGGTCGTGGTCTCGTTGAGGCCGCAGGCGCGCAGGATCTCGCCGACCTTGCGGGTGAGCTTCTGCTCGCGGGTCAGGCCACCGATGTGGTTCTTGGCAGCCGGGATGGTCGCCGTCACGCGGCCCATGCCCCACAGGCGCAGGACCTCCTCGATCAGGTCGATTTCGCGCGGCAGGTCGGGGCGGAAGCTCGGCGGGGTAACCATAAAGTCCTCGCCGTCGCGCTCGACGGTGCAGCCCAGGCGGGTGAGCGAGCGCTCGATAAAATCGGGCTCGATGTCGGCGCCGCAGATGGCGTGCACGCGGGCCAGGCGCAGCTTTATGCTGTCGATGGTCTTGGGCGCGGGGAACACATCTACGTAGCCGGGAGCGACCTCGCCGCCGGCGATCTCCTCGATGAGCGCGCAGGCAACATTGGCCACATCCACGCAGCCGGTCTCATCGACCTGGCGCTCAAAGCGGATGGAGGCGTCGGAGATCAACGACAGGTCGCGGCTGGTGTGCGAGGTACGGCCGGCGTCGAAGCAGGCGCTCTCGAGCATCACGTCGACGGTGTCGTCCTCGATCTCGGAATCCATGCCGCCCATAACGCCGGCCAGCGCCACGGGGCGCTCGCCGTCGGTAATGAGGCCCATGCCGGCGTCGAGCGTGCGCTCCTCGCCGTCGAGGGTCGTAAATTTCTCGTCCTGCTGGGCGGCGCGAACCACCACGCGGCGCCTGCCCTCGCGCTCGGCAAAGGTGTCCAGGTCAAAAGCGTGCAGCGGCTGACCGGTGAGCATCATCACGTAGTTGGTGATGTCGACGATGTTGTTGTGCGGACGCACGCCCAGAGCGTTAAGACGCTTGACCATCCAGTCGGGCGAGGGGCCGACCTTCACGTTGCGCACGATGCGGGCGACATAGCGGTCGCACAGGTCCTCGTCGGCGATCTCGACCGAAAGCTCGTCGTCGGTCGCGCGGCCGGTCTCCGCCTTGATGGCGGGCAGCTCAACGTGGAAATCGCGATCGAAAATGGCACCGGTTTCGCGGGCCATGCCGATCATGGACAGGCAGTCGGGGCGGTTGGGCGTGATCTCGCAGTCGAGCACGGTATCACTCGAGCCCACGTACTCGGCAAACGGCATGCCGCAGGGCGTATCCTCGGGCAGGATCATGATGCCGGAGTGGTCGCCACCCAGGCCGAGCTCGCGCGCGGAGCAGTTCATGCCCATGGACACGACGCCGCGAAGCTTGCTCTTCTTGATCTTGACGTCGCCGGGAAGCACGGCGCCGATCATGGCCGTGACGATGTGGTCGCCGGCCTCGAAGTTCTGCGCGCCGCAGACGATCTGCAGCGGAGCGGGGTTGCCGTCGGCGTCGAGATTCTTGTCTCCCACATCGACCGAGCACACATACATATGGTCGCTATCGGGGTGCGGGGTCTTGGTAAGCACCTTGGCGGTCACCACGTGGTCGAAGGACTCGCCCACGGTGTCGATCGCCTCGACCTCGGTGCCGGTACGGATATATTCGTCCGAAAGGGTCTTGGGATCCTCCGGAATATCGATCATGGTCTTGAGCCAGTCGTAAGAAACACGCATCTAACTGGTCTCCTTTCATCTGTAACGTCTGCAATAAACAGACGGAAAACTCCAGCTACGGAGACGGGTTTCCGAGGTGCCGCAGATTGCCCCGAAAGAGGAGCGCCGCGTACTTGGGTACGCAAGCGACGGTTTGAGGGGCAAGGTGCGGTGGCTCGGGAAGCCGCCGGGACAGGTCAACTTAAAACTGATTCAGGAAACGCATATCGCCCGTCATGAGCGTTCTGAGGTCGGGCAGGTCGTAGCGCAGGGCCGCGACGCGCTCGGCGCCAATGCCAAAGGCGAAGCCGGTGTACTTCTCGGGGTCGATGCCGCAATTGATCAGGACGTTGGGGTCGACCATGCCGCAGCCCAAGATCTCGATCCAGCCGCTGTGCTTGCAGAAGTTGCAGCCCTTGCCGCCGCAGACGTGGCAGCTCACGTCCACCTCGCAGGAAGGCTCGGTGAAGGGGAAGAAATGCGGGCGGTAACGCGTCTTGCGGTCCTCGCCAAACATGCACTTAACAAAGTAGTCGAGCGTGCCCTTAAGATCGCCAAAGGTGATGCCCTCGTCGACGACCAGGCCCTCGATCTGGTTGAACTGCGGCAGGTGACAGGCGTCGGCCGTGTCGGGACGGTAGACGGTGCCCGGGCAGATCATGTAGATGGGCGGCTTCTGCGACTCCATGGTGTGAATCTGCACGCCCGAGGTCTGGGTGCGCAGCAGCACGTCGGACTCGCCGTGGGCATGCGCCTCGGGGTGCGCGACGCTGCCGGGGTTGTTGTCGACCACATAGAAGGTGTCGCGGGCCGAGCGGCTCGGGTGATCCATGGGGGCGTTGAGCGCGGTGAAGTTGTAGTAGGAGGTGTCGACCATGGGACCGGACTCGACGGTGTAGCCGATACCGCTAAAGATGTCCTCGGCCTCCTCGATGATCTGCTTGATCAGGTGCTGGTGGCCGATCTGCGGACGGATGCCCGGCAGCGTGATGTCGACGGCCTCGTGCTCCAGCGCGTGCTTGAGGGCGGCGGCCTTCATCTCGGTGGTGCGCTCGTCGAGCATGCCCTCGATCAGCTGGCGCATCTCGTTGGCGCGCTTGCCCATCACGGGGCGATCCTCGGGGGCGAGCTTGCCCATCATGCGCATCAGGCCGGTAATACGACCCTTGCGGCCGAGCAGCTCAACGCGCGCAGCCTCGAGCTTGGCGGCGTCGTCGGCGCCTGCGACGAGCTCCTTGGCCTCTTCCTCGAGTTTGACCAGATCATCAATCAGACTCATGTCTTCCCTTTCGTCTCTCGCGTTCCCCGCTCGCCAGGACGACTGCCGCCGTCTGGCGTTGCAAAAACGCGGCCCGGTTCGGTAACAAAAAACCGTCCTCGGGCATGTGCATTGCCCAAGGACGGTTGAATTCCGCGGTACCACCTTGTTTGACCCGGCGGATGTCTGGCCCGCCGTGCCCACTCTGTGCCCCTTATCGCGAGGCTCACGGCTTCCCTACTGGGGCTTCGCCGCCGCTGGCCGCGCGCCCGTTGAGGTTGCTGCTCGGGAGTGAACGCTTGGCCCTTGCCACCGCAGGAAGGCTTGCAGCCCATGACCTTCCCTCTCTTGCCGGCGACGCGGCGGGCAAAACCCTCTCCGTCAACGCATTGGGCTATAGGATAACACATTCTGCGAGCATATCGCCGCGTTCCGTTTTGTTCGCACTGGGTACAAGGCAGATAGCTGTGCAAACTGGCCGCACGCCCACCCGTGGCGTCCGGTCTGCGAGATCAAGGATATAGGTATGGGAAAGAAACTCGATAAGAAGGCCAAGGCCGCCGTGGCCAAGGCCTCTAAGAACGCCAAGGCGGGCAAGGGCATCAAGAAGCTCCGCAAGCTCGAAGGCAAACTATGGACCCGCGAGTACCTGCTCAAGATTGCCGAGTTCGATGGCGCGACGATTGCCCCCGCCAACGGCGCTGCGGCCCGCGCCGATGCTATGGGCACCCTTGCCGGCGAACATCACAAGCTCCTGACCAGCAAAAAGTCCGTCGAGCTTGTAGGCTCGCTGGCACACGAGACCGTCGCCGGCGGCAAGATCAACGACCCGCAGCTGCTCGACGAGATCCGCGTGCTCGGCCGCGACCAGCGCGAGGCAAGCGCCATTCCCACCGAAGAAGCCGAAGCCTGGACCAGGCTCACCTGCGAGGCCGACGCCGTGTGGCACAAGGCCAAGACGGCCAACGACTGGGCGAGCTTTGAGCCCTACGTGGATAGAATCGTCGCCCAACTTAAGCATCAGGCCCAGCTCATGGACCCCAAGCGCGACCCATACGATGTTTGGCTCGACCAGTACGAACGCGGCCTTTCCGCCAAGAGCTTCGATAAGTTTTGTGACGAGGTCAAGGCCACCGTCGTGCCGCTCGTTCACGCCATCGGCGAGCGCGGGCAGCAGCCTACTGCCGACTTTTTGCACGCGCATGTGCCCGAGGCCGCCCAGCGCGCCATGAGCTTCGACCTGATGAAGCTCGTCGGCCTTAACCTGGACGACACCACGCTCGCCTTTACCGAGCACCCGTTTAGCGAGGGCTTCTCGGTGGGCGATGCGCGCATCGCCACGCACATCTACGAGAACGACTGCATCTCCAACGTCTATAGCATCATCCACGAGGCGGGGCACGCCATGTACGAGCTGGGCGTGAACCCCGCTTACGCACGTACGTGTCTGGAGGGCGGCACCTCCATGGGCATTCACGAGAGCCAGAGCCGCTTTTTCGAGAACACCGTAGGCCGCAGTCGCGCTTTTATGGGCCCGCTGCTCGAAGTGCTGCGCCGTCACGCGCCCGAGGTCTACGGCAACGTGGACGAGGACACGCTCTACCACGCCGTGAACATCGCTCAGCCGTCGCTGATCCGTACCGAGGCCGACGAGCTCACCTACCCGCTGCATATTATGGTGCGCTACGAGATTGAGCGCATGCTGTTTGCCGGCGAGGCCACGGCCAAGGACATCCCCGCGCTTTGGAATCGCTTTATGGGCGAGTACCTGGGCATTCCCGTTCCCGACGACACGCGCGGCTGCCTGCAGGATACGCACTGGAGCGGCGGCTCGTTTGGCTACTTCCCCACGTATGCGCTGGGCAGCGCCTACGATGCCATGTTTGTGCCGGCCATGTGCCGCGACGGTGTCGACCTTAACGGCGCCTGTGCGAGCGGCGACCTGACACCCGTCCGCGCTTGGCTGGGCGAGCACATTTGGCAGTGGGGCCGCGCCAAGGACGCGCCGGAGCTCATCAAGGGCGCGTGCGGTATGGCATTCGATGCCCGCTACTACTGCAGCTACCTGCAGGACAAGTTCACCACGCTGTACCAGCTGTAAGGATTGACCAGCACGCCATCGCCAACGCCAACCATGTTGACGTCGATGTCTTGGCAACGTCAGCGAAAACGGCCCCAAGCGAGCAAGGTGACGTGAAATGAAAGGGCGCTGACCTTCTGGTCGCGCCCTTGAAATTGAACGCCAGATTGCCGCTTGGGGCCGTTTGTAGCGTCGAGCGGTTACGCGGTTTGGTAAAACTGCGTAACTACAGAGCCTCCAGCGCGGCGGCGATGCGCTTCATGGCGGCGTCGGCGGCTGATTGGTCCGGAGCCTCGGCCAGCACGCGAATCACCGACTCGGTTCCGCTCTTGCGCACCAGCACGCGGCCCTCGCCTGCCAGCAACGCCTCGGCCTCGGCGATGGCGGCCTGCACGCCCATGCTACCCAGCGCAGCATCCTTGTCCGCCACGCGTACGGCAACCTGCGCCTGCGGCAGCAGCTTGCACGGCACCGCGAGCTGCGAAAGCGTCTCGCGTTCGGCACGAATCACTTCCATTACGCGCAGCGAGGTCATTATGCCGTCGCCCGTACGCTCGATATCGCCAAAGATCGTATGGCCCGTCTGCTCGCCACCCAGGCTGTAGCCGCCCTCGCGCATCTTGGCATACACGTGGCGGTCGCCCACGCCGCTGGTCACGGCACTCAGGCCGGCAAGCTCCAGCGACTTAATCAGGCCAAAGTTGCTGGCGATCGTCGGCACCACGGTACCGCCCGAGAGGCGCCCGTGCTTGTTAAGATACACGCCGCACACGTACAGAATCTGGTCGCCGTCGACCACGCGGCCGCGCTCGTCCACGGCCAGGCAGCGGTCGGCATCGCCGTCGTAGGCAAAGCCCACGTCCAAGCCTTGCTCCACCACATGGCGCTGCAGGCGCTCCATATGCGTAGAGCCGCAGTCGACGTTAATGTTAAAGCCGTCGGGTGCGGCGTTAATCACGCGCACATCGGCGCCGAGCGCATCGAACACCGGCTTGGCGACAGAGGACGCCGAGCCGTTGGCGCAGTCAATGCCAATCTTGACGCCCTGCAGCGAAAAGTTCGCGCTTGCAATGAGCGAGGCAATGTAGCGGTTGCGGCCCTGCATGTAGTCAACCGTGGCGCCAATGTGGTTGCCCGTGGCCAGCGGCACCTCGCTCTTGCCATCGATGTAGTCCTCGATGAGCTCCAGCACGTCCTCGTCCATCTTAAAGCCGTCGCTGTTAACCAACTTAATGCCGTTATCGCAAAACGGGTTGTGGCTCGCACTGATCATGATGCCGCAATCGAAGCAGCCCTCCACGGTCTGGTGCGCCACGCCCGGCGTAGGAATCACATGCAGCATATAGGCGTCTGCACCGCTCGCGACCAGGCCACTCACCAGCGCCGCCTCGAACATGTAGCTCGAACGACGCGTGTCCTTGCCCACGATCACGCGTGCTTTGCGCTCGCGGTTGGCGCCGTAATACCAACCCACAAAACGGCCGATCTTGTACGCATGCTCTACGGTCAGCCCAACGTTGGCCTCGCCGCGAAATCCGTCGGTGCCAAAGTACTTCATAAGAGGTCCTCTCTATAGACAAAGGCGCGCCGCCAAAGCAACGCGCCGCCAGCCCATTATCCTTTAATAGCAACCGCGGGGGCTACACCGTTAAAAACATCATTACGATAATCATGGCAAAGCCGATAAGGTCGGTCGGCAAAAATACCGTGCCCAGCATAACGGCGCTGGTAATGGTTGCCGAGACCGGCTCCACGGTCCCGATGAGGCTCGCACGCACCGAGCCGATGTCCTTGACGCCCTGCATATAGAGCATGTACGCCAAAAACGAGCCCACGACCACAAACACCGCGAGCGCCTCGACGCCGGCGGCATCGAGCGCCGGCATATGGGCCCAAGGCTGCACGATAGTGCAGGTGACGATACCAGCCGTGAGCATGGCTGAACCCGTAACGATGGGGCTGCCGTATTCTGGCAGAATTTTGGCGGGAATCACCGCCATGCAGGTGGCGCTCACCGCGCACATAAGACCCGCCACCAGACCGAGCGGCGAGATGCTCAGGCTCGTGGGGTCGCCGCCGGTGGCGATCAAAAACGTGCCGCCAAGGGCCAGGCCAATACCGATAACCTCGCGCATGCGCGGTTTGCGGCGATCGGTGATGCAGGTATATCCCATGATGATGACCAGCTGCAGGCACTGAAGGACCGTCGCGGTTCCGGCGTTGGTCAGGCGCACGGCCGAAAGATAGCAAAACTGGTTGAACAGCAGGCCAAAGGCGGTAAAGAGCAACAGCTGCTTGCGGTCGGTCGGCGTCGTCCAAAGCTTAACCAGGCGTGCGCGGTCGCGCGTGACAACCACAGCCATAAAGAGCAGGCCGGCGAGAATCTGTCGTATGCTCATAAGCCACAGCGTATCGACATGGTAGGTATCGAACAAAAAACTCGCGCTGGTGCCCGAGAAGCCCCAAAACGAGCCGCCCACGAGCGTAGCCAACATGCCCACGATCATCTTGCGCGTCTGGGCGTCGTTGAGGCGGTCGCGCCATGCACGGCGGGTGCTGCGGCTGAGCTCATCGGTGCCCTCGGGCACATCAATGTTCGATATATCGGTCATCGGCACCGAAGTCCCTGCGCCTTCGACCTGCTCGACACGCTCTTTGCTCATCCCGCTCCCCCGAAACAGCCTGGAAACAATTCGGCTTACCTTACCACGGCGAAGGCACCAGCTGGGGGCTTGTCCGCTTATCGGTAGGACAATTCCGCAGACGTCTCTTCCATGGCTCGGCATCGCAACGGCTTTGCATTATGCGACAGCCAAATCACGGCAGCGAGCTCTTTTAAAATGGGCGCGACAAAGCCCTTTGATTCCACAACGTTAGCGATTTTAAAAAATATTCTTGCCACCGAGTTCAAGCTCCGTTATATTATCCCTTGCGCACTTGCGCACCCTTGATCGGGCGTTTAGCTCAGGGGGAGAGCGCTTCCCTGACACGGAAGAGGTCAGAAGTTCAAATCTTCTAACGCCCACCAAATGTTCGCAGCCCAGAGGCTATGCCTCTGGGCTGTTTTGTTTTATGTGCTAAGCCAAAAGGGCGCCGTGGCACCCAAAACCGCTTCGGCAGCTCCAATAACTATCCCAATCGAGGCTGATACCGCCTCTACATAACCGGTAATCATCCCGGCAGACCCCAAGTTGCTTCGGTATCGCCGGCAATTACCCCTGCCACACCCAAAGTCGCCCAGACAACCCCGGCGATCGCCCCAATCAGCCCCAAAATTACCCAAACAGCCTTGGCGACTGCCCCGATCTGGCCTTCGCAAGCCTCGCGGCCACATCCGGACAGCCTTCCCATAATCAGGTCTAATACTTTTCCCGAGAAGTGAACGACCTTATTTGGACCCCCGAAGCATCCACACTTTTTACAGCCAAAACCGCAGGATTCCAATGATAAAACCGCAGGAAATAAGCCACCAAAAGTGTCGATGTTTCGGGGGTCCGTTTTGACTCGTTCACTTCTCGGGAAAAGTATTAGACCTGACAATGAGGCCCTTGGTCCCATGCCCAGCAACCGCCCCTACCAATGTTGACGCGCCTCGATTACGGCCTGCCAAAGCTTAAACCGCTTCGCTTCGACGCGCTTGAGGGCAAAGTATCGCTGCTCCTCGCTCATGGGCTTGTTAAAAATGGGTCGCTTGTTCCGGTGCAGCTTCCGTCGGATGCGTTCGCACAGCCGGATGAGCTTGTCGTAGTCATTTGCCTGCTCAGTCGTCACGGTGAAGTGTGCCACGCCGCTCAACAGCTCCAACTCGTTGCGGCGCTCGGCATCCTTGTAAATCTTCTCGCGTCCGTCATGAATGGCATCGCTATCGTAATCGACCATCGCGGTCAGCACCTCTGGCAGCAGTCCGGCCTTTACTTTATCCATGCCCACCTCGACTTTAGCCGTAAGCGTTATGTCGGGTGTGCGCTCCAACACGCGAAGCTTGTGATCACGTCCGTCATTGTATCCATCGCGAATGAAGACCTTCTTGTTAAGTTCGGCCTTGCCCAATGCATACCCGCCGTAGCGCGCAGGCAGCGACATAAACATGCAGAGCCCCGACTCCCTCGGAGAGCGCGACCCCTCGATCACATATGCAAGCAGCGCCTTTGCCTTCGCGATACCCCTCACCTTGGGTGACTTCTCGATATACGCCGCGATGAGCTCCTTAGTCGTGAGCCTGCTATCGCGCATGCCCGCATCCCTGCCTGTTACCCCACCGGGAGCAAGGTTATCCAGCCGGTAATCCGATGTCATCGCATAGCCGGCATAGACGGCCGCTGCCATATCGCCATCGTGCACAGCCTGCAAAAACGCCAGCTCGGGAGAGCACACATACGCATCAAGGTCGCCCATCCAGTGGCCCAGCGAGATAAACGAACCCGCCGGGAGCTCGTTGGTGCACAGATGCGTCTTAACATGCTTGCTCTGCCGACGGCCGGCGCGCGACGGCACCAGCAAATCCAGCGTTTCGATTCCCAGGTCATAGCGATCGATAACCTCCTGCGCTTCTTGGTCCAAGAGCGCACAGGCACCTGCAATCGACACGACCTCTGGCTCCGAATCCCCAAAGCGAGGGTTCGGCATGTGCGCCAACAGCGCCAATGCGGCGTTATGTGAAACGATAAAGTACCTCATGGCGCGAAGATAGCACGCACGCCGGCGGCGGCTGGCGGTCCTGTTAAGTTTCCGGTAAACGACCGGCGGTTTTTTCGCCGAGGTGCGCCAAAGTGTTCATTCGACGATGCCCAAACCGCAATCCGTCAAGCTTTTGGCAAGGTTGCCGCTCAACTGGCCAAAAGTCGACCATCTACTTGCCAGTTTATCCAAGGCGTAACCAACCAGTCCGCACCGCGGCTTCTCGGCAAAACGCCACAACGTCCACACCCTGCGGTATCCTTGAGCCACTTACACCTGCAGCACCAAGGAGCCACCATGCGCACCGAGCTCGATGTTCCCTTTTCGCGCAAAGAAGAAGCCAAGGCGCTGGGCGCCAAATGGGACCGGACCAAGAAGATCTGGTATGTACCCAGCGGCGTCAACCCCGAGCCCTTTGCCGAGTGGCTGCCCGGTGTTGACCGATCCGACCCCTCTGCGCCGTATATATATCTAGTACTAGGCAAGCGCGAGTGCTGGAAGTGTCACAAAGAGACCTCGGTCGCGGCCTTCGGCATTCCCTATCGAGCCGATGACGGCGAGGGCATCGCCATCGCGCACGCACCCAACAAGGCCGGGCACATTGCCATCGACACGACCAATGCCAACGCGCTCGCCATTGTTCCCGCTCTTGGCTGCGTCCCGGGCGAGATCCGCGACTATCTTTCTAAGCGCTGTGGCTACAAGCCCGTAGGCGCGCGAGCCTCCAAAGCCCCGTCACTCGGCAACACGTGCAACTGTTGCGACGCGCTGCAAGGCAGCCGCTATCTGTTCGAAGAACCCTCGTCCCCGTTTGCCCTCACTGCCATCAACAAGCTGCCGGCACTGGAGTTTGTGCGCGTCGAAGTTGCCGGCGTCTTTGGCGTCCCGGCCACGCATACCAATTTTGACCAGGCACTCTTTACCTGGGCACGCGACCATCACGCCGAGTTCCACAAGCAACTCGGTGAGGGAATTTATTTGTAGAGACGGAGAGGCCTTCACAGCCAGCTCCTCCGCATCACCTATCCCCCGTCGCAAACGTCATACACGATATCGAGGCCGCAAACAGGGCATTTCTCCGGATACACCGGCATATGAACGCCCGTCCGTTTTCTCACTTCGTCGCTGAGTCTGTCGCGCGCATCGATGAACCGAATATCGAGACACGATATTTGTGAGCCGCAATAAGGACAGGCGACGGCAAACGACCCGCAATCAACCTCTACGCCCGGAAACATATTGTTGTCTATAAGGGCACACGGCAGTTTTCCGTACTTCCCCATCGCAATATCGCCTCGCCAGCTCACACGCGCTCCTCTCTCGCTATCCAAATCAGGAAGAGCATGCACCGGCGGGCGTGCACGAGATTGCATCGCCACGCGATCCGATCAAACAACACGATCGTAAAAGACCGCCAAAGCCAAATACGCTAATACGGCAGAAGCCCCGCCTTTTCACGCTTCTTTTCCGAGCGATCGAACTCAATGCGATGGGCCTCAAGAAACACCGCATTGGGTCGCCACTGACGCTCATTCGGCTGCCTTAGCGTCGCACCTGCAAAGGAAGCGTAGTCGGTCTTATCCAGCAGGTACGATCCGCACAGCCGATATTCGCCGCAAACAGGCTCAAACGAAATCAGATGAGCATCGAATAGAGCATGAAAGTCGCGCCGAAGCAGAATGCCGTTGCTGGCAACCTGCGATTTGGGTCCCGAGTAATTCTCGATATGTGCAGCCTCCAGTGCCTCGTTAACCCCACAACCCGACACCGCGCAGCGACCATCATAGGCGGCAATGAGCTGCTTGCGGAACCATTGCTGCCCCAATCGCTCGCGTCTCAACGCATAGCGAGCTTTTTCGTCATCGGTCGCACTCTGTCCGGCAAACTCAATGTCGGCTGACATGTGCTTCAGATAGCTCATGTCGGACGCAAAACGAGGGTCCGGTCCACCTTTATGAACGGGACCATGCAGAACAAACCAGCCGTTTTCGGGCTCAAACCGTTCAACAAACGCAAGGCCGAGCACCTTATAGCCCACCTCGGTTGCAAATATGACTCCAACTGGAACGCCATATTCCATGCAGTTGAGCATTTTACGGTTGTAATTCTGGTCTCGAGAACCAACGACACCTGGCGCTTGAACCGAATACTTAATGACCCACGTACCGTCATCCAAATAGAGCGGAGGAACATCGGTGTAGAAGCTCTTTTTAGAGTTATGGACCGAAAGCGCAAAGATCTTATTGGGATCTTGCTTCACCCGATCCTGGCCCGGCCAGAAGATCCCTGAATCCCGCGTTACGGGAAAGAAGTCCGCGCCAATTCTCAAACGATACTGATACTGAGGGCTATCTTCCTTGGTGCGGTGCGGAAGGCTGGTCCAAACGCCGCCGCGCTGTTCCTCACCCAGAAACCACTCCCATGCCTCAACGTATTCGGAAGGCACGAGACTGCAGGCACGGTCATAGCTTGGTCCATCCATCAACGGAACAGCAAGGTCAATGTCGTTCATCGCCAGCACCTACAACCATACGAACGCGAGTCATGCCCCTCAATAATATGGCCGAGAGTCAATTATTACGAGATCTCATTCCGCGATCGGCACATCGTTGATGCTCTCGGTTTGCCGCTGTCGCGCTCATACCCCGCCATCCCACTCCCCTGTATACTGATGTAGCACGTGTTTCATCCGGGCTTATTGGGCCGGATTGTTCATGGGAGGGTCTTATGGCTGCTTCGAATCCGCCTAAGGGAAGCGTTTCTTCTTCGTCCATCAAGCCGGTGACGCGCAAGGCCGTGCGTTGCCAGCGCGAGGTCGCTTGGCTTGTCACGCAGGCGGCGGGCAGGCTTGTGGCGACCACTCAGGACGTCAATGCGCCTACGCCGAGCTTTGTGTTAGCGGCGGCGCTGGATTTTGTGCGCCAATTGGAGCTTGCCGCACAGGATGCCAGCGGCCACCTCGACTACCAGAATGTTATGGCGCCCGACCTGCAAACGTTCTGCCACATGGCCAAGTTGCCCGCCGCGCCCAATGCGCTTTCGGACGCGGGCTACATGTTTACGCTTTCGGGCGCGGACCTTATCCGCGACATCTACGCATACTGCAGCGAGCTCGCCGAGCGCCACGTCTTTGACGCGGCAGAAATCAAACCGGGATATGCCATCAAGCTGGTTCTTAGGCTGTTCCTGATGGATGGACACGCGGACGCGCAGGCATAGGACGTCTTTCGGCACTATTCATCAAGCCGGCGCTGGCCGCCTTATCTTGGTTGCCGCTACGTGAGTGAGAATTATTGGACGGTCCGAAAATCCGCGCTCGTGTGTCCGAATATCCACGATCGCGCGGCGGTCACGCAGGGCCTTTGTCCATTCCGCCGGCATCGTCTCCAGTTCGCCGCAGAGCCGCGGCCCCATATGGGTATACTCACGAGGATTCGACTCGATTCGCCCCCGCTGGGGCGTCAAAGGAGACTGCATATGCCCACCACCTCAACCGACCCGCGCACCGCTGCCGCCGCGCTGCTGGTGCCTGGCACCGCCTGCCACGGTTTTGCCGTCGAGCGCTGCGAGACCGTGCCCGAGCTCGACTCGGACGCCTACGTGCTGCGCCACACCGCCTCGGGCGCTCGCCTGCTGTACCTGGCGTGCGACGACGAAAACAAGGCTTTTGCCATTGGCTTTAAGACGCCGCCGGCTGATTCCACCGGCGTGTTCCATATCCTCGAGCACTCGGTGCTGTGCGGATCGGCCAAGTTTCCCGTCAAGGAGCCGTTCGTCGACCTGATCAAGAGCTCCATGCAGACGTTCCTCAACGCCATGACCTACCCCGACAAGACCATCTACCCCGTCGCCACCACCAACGAGCAGGATCTGTACAACCTGATGGACGTGTACCTGGACGCGGTGTTCAACCCGGCCATCTATACCAAGCCCACCATTTTTGAGCAGGAGGGCTGGCACTACGAGCTGGACCTGCCGGAGGGCGCCGAGGGCGAGGGTAACGGCAGTTCCGCAAGCCTGCGCGAGGGCACGCTACGCTATAACGGCGTGGTTTTCAATGAGATGAAGGGCGCGCTGTCCGACCCCATGAGCGTGCTGGACGACGCCGTCAACGCCGCGCTTCATCCCGACACCGCCTATGCGCACGAGAGCGGCGGCGACCCACGCGCGATCCCTGCGCTCACCTACGAGCAGTTCCTGGACACGCACGCGCGCCACTACAATCCTTCCAACTCCTACATCACGCTCTACGGCGACCTGGACGTGGACCGTGCACTGGCCTTTTTGGACGAGCGCTATCTGTCGCAGCCGAGTGCCGCGAGCCGCCGCATGGACGCAGCCGTCGCCGCCGGCGAGGACCCGTCCACGCTGGCGCCCAATCCGCTGGTCGTGCAGGCGCCCGTGACCTGCGAGTACAAGCGCGTCGAGATGGCCACCACACCCGAGAATGCCCTGGTGGGCCTGGGTCTTGTGCTGGGCAGCGCGCTCGACCGCAAGCGCACGATCGCGGCGGACATCCTGTTCGAGGCACTGCTGGGTTCCAATGAGGCGCCGGCTAAGAAGGCCATTCTGGCCGCCGGCCTGGGCGGCAACGTGGTGAGCTACACCGCGGCCGAGAGCCTGCAGCCCTACGAGCTCATCATGCTGCAAAACGCTCAGCCCGGCGTGGCGCGCGAGCTGCGCCGCGTGTTCCAGGACGCCTGCCGCGACCTGTGCGAGCACGGCGTTCCGCGCGAGCGCCTGGAGGCCATCATCAGCAGCAACGAATACGACCTGCGCCAGCGCGACTACGGTATCGCCGACGGCGTGGCCATTGCGTGCGACGCGCTGAGCACCTGGCTCTACGATGACGACGCCGCGACGCTGGCGCTCAAGTACGGCCCGGTGTACGAGGAGCTGCGCGGCGAGCTGGACGGCAGCTATTTTGAGGACCTGCTGCGCGAGCTGGTGCTGGAGAATGACCACATGGCGCTGGTCGAGCTGGTGCCGGTGGATGCCGCCGAGGGTGCGGAGAGTGCCGAGGCCGCCGAGCTGGCAGCCAAGCGCGATACCATGACCGATGCCGAGCTGGCCGATGTGGTCGAGCGCACGGCTGCGCTGCGCGCCGCGCAGGAGGCGGATGACGCGCCCGAGGCCAAGGCCACGCTGCCACGCCTGCGCGTGTCCGACATTGGCGAGGCGCGCCCCGAGCCGCCGCTGGTCGTGAACACGACCGCGCCCATCCCCTGCCTGCGCCACGGCATCCCCACCAACCGCTTGGCCTACGCCATGCAGTATTTCGACCTGAGCTGCGTCGCGTTTGAAGACCTGCCCTATGTGACCCTTCTCTGCCGCCTGCTCAAACAGCTACCCACGAGCGAACACTCGGCCGAGGAGCTCGACAACCTCATCGCTGGCAGGCTGGGCTTTTTGAGCTTTACGACCGAGGTCATGACCCAGCCCGACGTGGACGGCGTGCGCCCCTACCTGCTGGTGAGCGCCGGCGCCCTGTCCGAGAAGATTGATGCGCTGGCGAGCCTGCCGCGCGAGGTGTGGTCGAGCACGCTGTTGCTCGATGCCGAAGCCGACCGCGTGCGCGACGTGCTCACGCAGATTCGCATTGGGCTTGAGCAGGGCTTTATTAACAACGGACACTCGGCGGCGCTCGGTCGCGCGATGAGCTACAGCTCGCCTTCGGCCGTGGTGCGCGAGCAGCTTTCGGGCGTGGACTTCTACCTGTTCCTGCGCGATCTGCTCGACCACTTTGACGAGCGCCTGGACGACCTGCGCGCCAAGCTTGCCGAGCTGGCAGGCCGCATCTTTGTGTCCGATGGCTGTCTGGCGAGCTTTACCGGCAGCGATGAGGACTTTGACGCGTACTGGGCCGCCGCGGGCGACCTGGGGTTGGGCGCGGGCGACGGTGCTGTTGCCGGCCGCGACGCGCTCGTGGTGCCGACGCCGTGTGACCGCCACGAGGCTTTTGTCATCCCCAGCGACATCTGCTTTGCGGCAAGCGCATGCGACCCGCGTCGCCTGGGCATTGACGTGACGGGCGCCTGGGCGGTTGCCGCCAACGCGCTCTCCTACGACTACCTGTGGAATGAGATCCGCGTGAAGGGCGGGGCGTACGGCTGCGGATTCCGCGCGGCAGGTGAGCGTCAGGCGGCGTTCTACACCTACCGCGACCCGGCAATCGACCCCTCGATTGAGCGCGTGGCGCGCGCAGGCGAATGGCTCGGCAGTTTTGAGCCCGACGTGGCCGCCTTTGAGGGCTTTATCGTGAGCTGCGTGAGCGGCATGGACGCGCCGGTGAAGCCGTACGCGCTCACCAAACGCCGCAACACGACCTACTTGGCCGGACTCGATCCGCATGCACGCGAGGAGCGCCGCGCCCAGATGCTCGCCGCCACGCCCGGTGAGCTGCGCTCGCTCGGCGCCGACGTGACGCGCATCGCAGCCGTCTCGCCCACCTGCGTCTTTGGCGGCCGAGACGTCATCGCCAAGAGCAACGCCGGCTTCAACGTCATCGACCTGCTGGGCTAACGCACAGCAAAGGTAGATTTTTGGGACATGCCTGAAAATCTACCTTTTCTTTTGCCGCTGCTTGGGCGGGGCAGCTCAGCCCGTCACACCAGTTTGTCTAAATCTGTAACATCTAGGCGGGAATATTGGCTCCAGATGTTACAAATCGAGACGTTTTCGGATGACGCCGGCCCTTTGTCTAAATCTGTAACATCTAGGCCCGATTTTGCCGAGTTACTGTTACAGATCGAGACACACCGCCGCGAACACCCACTCTTCGTCAAAACCCACGAAGGTGTCCATGAACTGCTCCCCTTGCGATGGTTTGCGTGGTGGTTTCGTCATTTGACCAGATAAAACCTACCAAAATAAACCTGTCCCTTTTTGGCAGGTTTGAGAGAGGGGCCGGGATGGATAAGGCCGAGTTGCGGCGGGCGGTAATTGCCCGGCGCGACGCTCTAGATTTGGATATGCGGGCGGCAAAGTCTGCTGCTGTATGCGCGCGGCTCGTTGAGTTGCTGGGCGGCTCGGGTCCCGTGGCCCCGCGCACCGTTGCCGTCTATGCCGCCATGGGCTCCGAGGCAGATCCTGCCGCGTTTGCCGCAGCGGCCGCAAAACACGGCTGGCGCGTGGCCTATCCGTGCATGTTCTCGGCAGCTGACACCGTGGCTTGTGGCCAGCGCATGTGCATGCGGGCAGTTGCTGCCGGCGATGCGTCCGAGGCCCCGTTTATCGCCCGCCCTACGCGGGCCTTCGCAGCCACGGACGTCGACAGCAGCCGCTTTCCTATCGTGCCTGCCGAGGCGCTCGATATGATCGTCGTGCCGCTCGTAGCCTTCGATCACACCGGCGCGCGCCTGGGCTACGGCGGCGGCTGCTACGACCGCTACCTGCCCACGCTCTCGCCCGCATGCCAAATCATCGGCATCGCCTTTGACGAGCAGCGTGTCGACCACGTTCCCACCGACACCCACGACCTGCCGCTACCCCACATCATCAGCGCCTAACCGCCGTTGTATCGCACCCGCAAGATGGGCATCCGAAAATCCACGCCCGTCACGCCGCAGCCGCAGCCACAACCGCAACCGCAGCCGTAGCCTAGTGCTCCTCGCCGGCGCGGGCCAGGTCGTAGGGCGTGGTCTGGTAGACGTAGTAGTTGAGCCAGTTGGTGTAGAGCAGCTGGGCCTGGCTGCGCCAGACGTTGCGCGGCTCGGCGGTGGGGTCGTCACCTGGGAAGTAATGCGCCGGCACCTGGGGGTTGAGCCCGCGCTTCACGTCGCGCTCGTACTCCAGGCGCAGCGTGTCGGTATCGTACTCGGGATGGCCAAAGACAAAGAAGCGGCGACTGTCGGTCGACTTGACGATGTACAGGCCCACCTCGTCTGATACGGCCACGACCTCAAGCTGCGGCTCGGCCTCCACGTCCTCGCGGCGCACATCGGTATTGCGTGAATGCACGGCATAGAAGCGGTCGTCAAAGCCGCGGACCAGCGGGCTTTGCGGCTTCACCAGATAATGCTCAAACACGCCGCTCGCCTTGGCCGGCAGGTCGCACTTCTGGATACCGTAATGATGGTAGAGCCCTGCCTGTGCACCCCAGCAAATATGCAGCGTAGAGTGCACGTGCGTGGTGGACCAATCCATGATCTGGCAGAGCTCGGGCCAGTAGTCGACCTCCTCGAACGGCATCTGCTCCACCGGCGCGCCCGTGATGATCAGGCCGTCGTAGTGGATATCGCGGATGTCGTCGAACGTACGGTAGAACGTCTCCAGGTGGCCGGCACTCACGTGCGTGGCCTCGTGCGTCTTGGTGCGTAGCAGGTCCACCTCTACCTGCAGCGGCGTGTTGGAGAGCTTGCGCATGATCTGCGTCTCGGTGGCGATCTTGGTTGGCATGAGGTTGAGGATGAGCACGCGCAGCGGACGGATGTCCTGGTGCAGCGCGCGGTACTCGGTCATGACAAAGATGTTCTCGCTCTCGAGCTGCGCGGCGGCAGGGAGGGCGTCGGGGATGCGAATGGGCATGGATGCTCCTTACGAGTCAGTTGCAGCTATGGTACAACGAGCGGCCCCATCCGCGCGAGTGCATCGCCCCGAGACACCGTCAGCGGCCCAAATCACTCCAAAAGTAGAGATTAAGGCATGTCCCAAAAATCTACGGCGCTTTAGCCTAGCAAAGTGGCAGCAGGACGCTACAATGGTTCGATGCGAAAAACTCGGCCGAAAGGATATGAATATGTACCAGACGCGTAAGATCGGTGTGGTCGGCCAGGGCCACGTAGGAGCACATGTCGCCAACAGCCTGCTCATGCAGGGCATTGCCGATGAGCTGTACCTCTGCGATATCAACGAGGCAAAGGTGACGTCCGAGGTCCAAGACCTGCGCGACTCCCTTTCGTTTGTCCCGTACAACACCAAGATCGTCAACTGCTACGACCACTACGAGGAGCTGGCCTGCTGCGACGTCATCGTCAACGCCGCCGGCAAGGTCGCACTGGCCGCCGGCAACCGCGACGGCGAGCTGTTCTTTACCACCGACGCCGCCCGCACCTTTGCCAAGCGCATCGTCGATGCCGGCTTCGACGGCATCTTCGTGAGCATCTCCAACCCCTGCGACGTCGTGTGCACCGAGCTGTGGCACCTGACCGGCTACGATCCCAAGAAGATCATCGGCTCGGGCTGTGGCCTGGACTCTGCCCGCCTGCGCACCGAGATCTCCAAGAAGGTCGGGGTGAGCCCCAAGTCCATCGACGCCTACATGATCGGCGAGCATGGCTTTAGCCAGCTGGCCGCCTTTAAGGCCGCAACCATCGCCGGCAAGAGCCTCAACGAGCTTCAGGCCGAGAACCCCGACAAGTACGCCTTCGACCACATGGAAGTCGAGGAGCTCGCACGTAAGGGCGGTTATGTGACTTACGCCGGCAAGCAGTGCACCGAGTACGCCGTTGCCAACTCCGCCGCGCGCGTCTGCGCCGCCGTGCTGCACAACGAGCACGCCGTGCTTTCGGCCTCTACGCTTATGACCGGCCAGTATGGCGAGGAGGGCATCTTTACCTCCCTGCCGTGCGTGATCGGCGCCGAGGGCGTCGAGGAGGTCTACACGCTCGACCTTTCCGAGCACGAGCTCGAGGGCTTCCACAAGAGCTGTCAGCATATTCGCGACAACATCGCCCAGCTCGACTGGTGGGACGCCGAGGCCTACGACGCCAAGTAGTCCGCCGGTTGATGCGACAACTCACTCATACGGACACAATGTAAAGCGGGCCGCGCCGGAAACCCACCGGCGCGGCCCGCTTTTTGACTCACGCGACACGCTTGCAGATTTAGGTCTAATACTTTTCCCGAAAAGTGAACGAGCAAAAACGAGCCCCCGAAGCATCGGCACTTTGTGGGGACCATTTCCTGCAGTTTCATTAAGATTTTCCTGCTGTTTTGGCGTCAAAAAATGTCGATGCTTCGGGGGTCAAAAATAGGTCGTTCACTTCTCGAGAAAAGTATTTGACTTCGTTTTTCGACAAACAGAAAGGGGCGCCGTGACGCAAACGGGGCCCGCGCTTGGCGAAGGCCCCGTCATGAAAATCGCGTTCCCCGTTACCTAGTACCGCTCGACGCCCATGTAGCGGCGAACCTCGGGGCTGTGGTCAAATACCTTGCCGCGGGCGGCGCGCAGCTCACAGCTCATCGCATAGAAGAAGATCGGCTCCAGGTACGAACGCACGCTGGCAGGCACCTCGCCCACGCCGTACTCAAGCGCATCGAGCACCATGACTGTATCGGTGTGCGTGTTGAGAAATGCCAGTGCGCGCTCCTCCATGGGGCGGCACTCGCCAGCGCCAAGCTGCACAAAGTAGAAGACGCCGGGCTCGGTAGCCTCGAAGGGACCGTGGAAATACTCGCCGGAGTGGATGTAGCAGCAGTGCTGCCACTGCATCTCCATGAGCGAGCAGATGGCCATGGCGTAGGTCTGGCTAAAGTTGGGGCCGGAGCCCAGGATATAGAAGAACTTGTGCTGCTGGCAGAGCTCGGCAAAGCGATCGCCCAGCTCGGCGTTGACCTTCTCGCGGGCAGCGGGCAGCAGTGTGTCCATCTGCTTAAGGCCTGCGTACATGTCGGCGAGCGCCTCGTAGCCCTCCTGCTGGTCGAGCAGCTCGGCGGCGATCAGAGCGCCGATGCCCTGCGGAACTTCGGCCTGCGACTCGCCCTTGCCCCACGGGTAAACCCAGGTGGTCCACTTGCCGTTATCGATCTTGGAGCCCGCGTAGTCAGTCATAGTCACGACCTCGGCACCGGCGGCCAGCGCCATCTCGCAGCCGTCGACGACCTCTTGCGTGTTACCGCTGTGGCTACAGGCGATGACGAGTGACTTCGGCCCTAGGCTCTTGGGGGCCATAAGGCAAAACTCGCGCGCCGTGTAGACCGTCGAGGTAAACGTGGTTGCCTCGCGCTTGAGCAGCTCATTGGCCGGCATAAGGTCAATCATCGAACCGCCGCAGGCGATCCAAAAGACATTCTCGATCTTACCCTTGCGCTCGATAATTTCCTGAACCAGATCGTGTGCGTTCACGGTGACGTTCCTCCCTGTGTGGCGGCTTTGAGCGACGAAAGCTCGTACCTGCGGTCGTTCTATGTTGTCCTATTTATAGCACGCAAGCTGTCGCAGGTGAATTCATTTCACCAAACTTGTTCTGCATTGTTCTATCTATGGACGTTAGATGTCGAACACGTAGCGCGACCCCACGATCTTTTGGCGCCCGAGCAGCAAGGGCCGCTCGTCCGCATCGGTAAAGTACGCCTCCATATAAAAGAGCGGCTCGCCGACCGGCACCTCCAACAGCGGGGCCGTCTGAGCATCGGCGAGCGCGATCTCCACGGTACAGGGATCGGACTTGAGCGGTGCGCGGCCCGAATGCACGGCAACAAGCGCAAAAATCGAATTGTCGGCGAGGTCCTCGTCGGCAAGCTGCTGCAGATAGGGATGGTCGGCCAGCACAAAGGCGTTGTTCTCGAGCATGACGGGCACGCCATCGGCCGTGCGCACGCGCTCGACCACGATGAGCTCGCAGCCGGGTTCCACGCCAAAAAACGCCGCGTCCTTGCGCGTCGCCGCAACCACCGTGCGCGATACCAGGCGCGCTCCGGCCGCCATGTCGTTGGCAGCGCAGGCCTCGGTAAAACTCTGGACGTCGCCTTTCTGGACAATCTTGCGCTTGAGCTTGGGCGCACACACAAACGTGCCCCTCCCCTGCTGACGGTTGAGATATCCCGCGCGCGACAACTCCTCAATGGCGCGACGCACGGTAATGCGCCCCACGCCGTAGGACTTCGCGAGCTCCATCTCGGAAGGAATGCGCGAGCCGGCAGCGTACACGCCGCGCGCGATCTCGCCCTTTAGGTCGTCCATAACCTGCTGGTACAGCGGCACGGCGGACACGTCAGTACGGTCGGTCCTGCTATCGGCTGCCATCGTTACGCTCCATCCCGTGCATGCTCGGATTCAAACTCTTCAATCGCCGCCATAAACTGCTCGCCAAAGGCGTCGGCTTTTTTCTCGCCAATGCCGTTGACCCGGATAAGCTCGTCGCGCGTCTGAGGGCGCAGGCGGCACAGACCGCGCAGGGCCTTATCGGAGAAGACCATGTACGGCGCCATCTCCAGCTCGATCGAAATCTCCTTGCGGAGTGCCCGCAAGCGCTCGAACAGCTCGGCATCGTCGCCCACGCGCGGGCGCTGATCCAGCTCGGCCTCCTCGCGCAGCAGATCCACCGCACGGCGGGCGCGGGCCGAGGCCTTGCGCTTGGATGCACGACGCTTAACGGTAAAGGCAAACGCCTCGTCCTCGACCTCGCCGGCACGCGGGCCCAGCCCCACGACCGGGTACTGTCCCTGTGAGGTTGCCAAATAACCGCGGCCGCACAGCTGCCCGATGATGTCCTTGATGCGCCCGACCGATTCGCTCGACAGCTCACCGTAGCCGCGGTCCTCGTCCAGATGCATCTGGCGAATGCGCTCGGTGTTGCCGCCGTGGAGCACGTCGGCGATCAGCGACTTGCCAAAACGCATGGGACGCGTAGCCACATAGCGCACGGCGGCGCGGGCCATATCGGTGACGTCCTCGACCTCGAACTGCGTGAGGCAGTTGCTGCAGTTGCCGCAGCCCACGGCGTCGTCCGTGGCGGCACCGCTAGCACCGGCTGCGGCGGTATGCTCGGCCGCAGCCTCGTCGCCAAAGTAGCGCAGTATGTATTCGCGCAGGCAGCCGGTGGTATTGCAGTAGCCCTCCATCTGGCTGAGCAGGCGGTATCGATTCTGGAGCGCCCACGCGCGTTGCTCGTCATCGAGCGCCTCGTCGGCAGCATCACCGCGGTCGATCAAAAAGCGACGCATGCGAAAATCATTGCCGTTCCACAGCAAATGGCAGCTGGCTGGGTCGCCATCGCGGCCGGCGCGGCCCGCCTCCTGGTAGTACGCCTCGATGCTCTCGGGCACGTTGTTGTGAATCACGTAGCGCACGTTGGGCTTGTCGATACCCATGCCAAAGGCGTTGGTGGCAACCATTACCTGGATATCGTCGTCGATAAAGGCGCGCTGGCTTTGCCGGCGGGCGTCGTTGCCCATGCCGGCATGGTAGCGGCCAACGCGAATGCCGCGGGAGCCCAGCGCCTCGGCAAGCCCGCTTGCCAGCGCATCGACGGTCTTGCGAGTCGAGCAATACACGATGCCGCTTTCACTCGAATGTGCGATCACATAGTCGCGCACCCACGCGGCCTTGGCCTTGTCGCCCATCTCCTCGCAGCCAAAGTAGAGGTTCTTGCGATCGAAGCCCGTCACCACCGTCGCGGGGTTTTGCAGGCCGAGCATCTGCTGAATGTCCGCGCGCACGCGCTCGGTCGCCGTAGCGGTAAAGGCCGCCACGATGGGGCGCTGCGGCAGGGAATCGATGAACTCGCGAATCTGCAGGTAGGCGGGACGGAAATCCTGGCCCCACTGGCTTACGCAGTGGGCCTCGTCAATGGCCACGAGCGGCACGCCAATGCCGGCGGCGGCCGCGGCCTCCCGCGCAAAAGCTAAAAAGCGCGGCTCGAGCAGACGCTCGGGCGCCACGTACATAAGCTGGTAGCGGCCCTCGCGCGCCCGCTTGAGCACGGTGTTTTGCTGGGCCGGAGTAAGACTGGAGTTGAGATAGCTGGGTCGCGCACCCGCCGCGAGCAATGCACGGGTCTGATCCTCCATAAGCGACAGCAGCGGACTCACCACAAAGGTGATACCGGGCAGCATGAGCGCGGGCACCTGGTAGCAAATGGACTTGCCGGCGCCCGTGGGCATAACGCCCAGCGCATCGCGGCCGGCAAGGATCGCATCGACCATGCGGTCCTGCCCCGGGCGAAACGAGGTGTAGCCAAAATAGGCGCCGAGCGTATCGAGCGCCATCTGCTGCATGCTATCGGTCATGGTTTCCTAACGTCCAAGTCATCTGCCGCCGATTATACGCCGCCACGCGGACCGGTGCCGCACGGCTGCCGGCCACGGGCAATGTAATCCGATGGGAACGAGCGTGGATAATCTCCCACTTTGAACCCGTACACAGGCCAAAAACGGTGGGTAGTCATTGGGGACATTCTTGACAAGCGCGGAAACGTCGCTGGTTGAGCATAAGTCAGCGAAAACGCCCCTAAGCGAGCAAGGTGACGTGAAAGAGGAGGGAAGCGTACTTTTGTACGCGACCGACGATTGAACGTCAGATTGCCGCTTAGGGGCGTTTGCAGCGTCGACCGGTCCGCCGTTCGTTAGAACGGCGGAACCAAAGGCGTAGCGTCAAGCCGTTACACGGTTTGGTAAAACCGCGTAACTTATATGACCATGACGTAGCGGCTGCCCACGTAGTACTGCTTGCCGAGCAAAACCGGCTCGCCATTGGGACCGGTAAAGCCGGCACGCAGGTTGAGCAGCGGATCGTGCGGAGCGATGCCCAGCTCGGCCGCCTGCTCGGCATTGGCGCGAACGGCCTCGACCGTGCGGTAGCCAACCGAGGCAATCGGCGTTCCACCAACACGCTCGACCTCGGCAAAAATCGACTTGTCCTCAAGATCGGCCGTCAACAGCTCACGGTAGGCGTCAAAGGGCACAAAGATGTTCTCCTCAAAGATGGGCTCGCCGTCGGCCGTACGCACGCGCTTGATATGCAGCAGCAGCGCATCCTTCTGCAGGCCAAAGAACTCCATCTCGTTTTGGCGCGCCGGAACGATCTGGCGATCGATTACATGCGCGCCGGCCTTCATGCCATTGTCGGCACACAGCGCGGTAAACGTCTGCAGCATCGAGGCATGAAACTGGCGGTTGATGTGCGGCGTGGAGACAAACGTGCCACGGCCTTGCTGTTTAACCAGATAGCCATCGGAACACAGCTCCTCTACGGCGCGGCGCACCGTAATACGGCTCACCTCGTACTGCTCGGCAAGCTCAAGCTCGGACGGGATACGCTCCTTGGGTGCATAAACACCCTTCTCGATCGAATCCTTGATTTCGTCGTAAATCTGCTGGTACAGCGGCGCATTTTTGGGTGCAGGCATATCTAATCACTCTTATCGAAATATCGGAATAACAAATACGTATATAACGTCTATTTTTATGTTACCTCATAACGATAAAACGATACACCCTCCCTACCAAAAAGGGACAGGATTGAGCAGAGCCGGCAAAATGCCAAATACCTTACTTGCCGTCGTCCTGCTGCAAGCTGTCCTGTTCGCTGAGGCGCACCTGCCTGCTGGCCATGCGTGCGGGCTTGTCGGGATCGGGAACGGCCGTGGGCATGGGTTCGTCGACATGACCACCCCACCAACCGCCCACAAAGTTGAGCGTGTGGAACACGTTGATCACGGCGCCGGGATCAACCTCGCATACCAGCCTGATAATGTCCTGGCTCTCGTAGGTCGAGACAACGGTGTGCAGCAGGTACATCTTCTCGCGGCTGTATCCGCCGACGACCTCGGCGCAGCTAATGCCGTGCTGAAAATGGTTTACGTAGGCAGTCATGACCTCGTCTGCCTTACGCGTCGTGATCTGCAGCGTCACACGATCGTAGCGATGATAGAAACTGTCGATGGTCTTGGTCGAAATAAACTGGAACACAATGGAATACGCCGCCTTGTCCCAGCCAAACATAAAACCAAAGATTGCCAGGATAAAGCAGTTAAAGCCAAAGATGACGCCCCAGATGGTCTTGCCCGTGTGGTTGGAAACCCACAGCGCGATAAAGTCGGTGCCGCCGGTGGATGCGCCGGACTTAAGCGCGATGGCAGCACCCAGGCCCGAGACCACGCCGCCAAAAATGATGAGCATGATCTTGTCGCCCAAAAATGGAGCGAAGTGAAAAACGTTGAGGAACAGCGACGAGAGCACGACCTGCATCATCGAGAAGATGACGAAGCGCTTGCTAATGCCGCTCCAGCATAGGAGCGCCACGGGGATGTTGAGTGCGAGCATACCGAGCGAGATGTCGATGTGAACGCCGCCTAGCGAGGTAACGCGATCGAGAAGGACCGCGACGCCGGTAAGACCACTCGGAAGCAGGTCAGCGGGCCGAATGAACGCCTGGATCAGAAATGTCTGGAGAACGGCAGAGACCGTGACTGCCACGGCAGTAATGGCACGGCGGACGATGGTGAGGCGGCCGAGTACGAGCACGCGGTCCGTGAGCTGATCGATGGCATCCGCCACGCAGGCTCCTTTCGAAGGCAGATATAGTTGTGGGGCATGCCCGCGATTGTAGCATGGAGCGTGCGGGGGCGCCTCAATTCACCCTCTCTCGACAACCATCAGAAGGACCGTGAGGCCGCTCAAAAGAAAAACGCCGTGAAGAGAGCGATCCCTTCACGGCGAATTCGGCATTTGCCCAGATAAAACCTGCCAAAATAAACCTGTCCCTAAATGGCAGGTAGGATGTCACACAGATTGTCGATGACAACGTCGGCGGCAGACTGGTCCAGGTTGACGCCCTCGTGCGGACGCAGCGCCAGGACGCGGGCGCCAGAGCGCTTGCCAGCCTCGATGCCCAGAGGCGAATCCTCGATAACCAGGCACTCGGAAGGCTCCACCCCCAGCGCCTCCATGGCACGCTGGTAGATCTCGGGGTCGGGCTTAAACGCACTGCACTCGTGACCGCTGATGGTGTAGTCCAGCACGTCGGCGATGCCGGCAATCTCCACCAGCTCGTCGATCAGCTCGCGATAGGACGAGCTCGCGATGGCACACTTCACGCCGCGCTCATGCAGCTCACGCATCACCGGCTCCGTCTGCTCGTTGAGAAGCTCGGCATACGGAACGGGGTGGTGCGGGCTGTAGACCTGCTTGTACTCCACGCGCAGGCGCTCACGCAGCTCAACATCGTCGGGCACCAGCGCCTTCCAAATGGCCGGCTCGTTAGACCCCGAAAGGTCGGGGATCTCGTCAAAGTGGAACCCCTTCTCTTCCATAAACGCCACGCGGCGACGGTTGTAGAACCACTCGGTATCGACCAGCACGCCGTCCATGTCAAACAGCACTGCCTTGATCATACGCATCTCCTTCCACCTGCCAAAAAGGGACAGGTTTATTTTGGTAGGTTTTATCTGGGGTTTGCGGCGCGACAAACACGCCCCCAAAGCAAAAAAGGGGACGGGGCGAAAACCCCATCCCCTCTCAATCAACCCGTAAGGTCTACTTACTTGTGATTAGTAGGAAAGCTTCCACATGTAGCGACGCATGGTCAGCGGGTGCTGACGGGCCTCGGCAATCTGGTTGCCGTACTCGCGCATCACGGCGAGGTGCAGCAGCGGGTTGAAGTAGGTGACGACACTCGCGGGCACGGCGTCAGCCAGGCCGTAGTCCTTGGAGTCGATCAGAGCGACCTTGGCGCCCATGCGCTTAAGGAAGGTGAGGGCGCGGGCGTCCATCGGACGGGTAGCGCCATCGGACATGAAGAAGACGTAGGGCTTACCCTCGGTGGAAACCTCGAACGGGCCGTGGAAGTACTCGCCGGTGTTGTAGGCGGCGGCGTCGATCCACTGCATCTCGGTGAACAGGAAGGCGGCGTGAGAATAAGCCATCTTCTCGGAGGCACCGGAAGCCATGAAGTAGATCATCTTGTCGTCCTTGAAGTCCTGAGCGAACTGCTTGGCAAGACCCTTGGCAGACTGAGCGGCGTTCTCGCAGAGGTCGAAGACGTTGGTGAGGCCGGTGATCATGTCCTCGTAGTGGTCATAGCCCTCGGTCTGCTGAAGGATCTCGAGAGCAAGAGCGATGGCATAGCCGGGCTTCTCGCACTTGGCAGCGTAGTTGGCGTGGAAGCCGTGGATGATGACGTGGTCGGCGTCGACGGTCAGAGCGGAGCCGGCCTTGTTGGTGAGGGAGACGACCGGGCAGTTGTGCTTCTTGGCGGTCTTGTTGGCCTCGACGGTCTCGGGCGTGGAGCCACCGAGGGAGCAGGTGATCACGAAGGTGTGCTCGTTGACCCAGGAAGGCGTGTCGTAGTTGAACTCGTTTGCGGTGAAGATCTGAACGTTCAGCTTGTCCGTGTTGTTGGCCAGGAAGTACTTGGCGGGGTAAAGGTCGGACATGGAAGCGCCGCAGCCAACGAAGGCGACGCTGTGGATCTCGTGGTTGGACAGGACATCAGCGACGATCTGCTTAGGGAGGTTAAGGTCGATCTCGTACATCTGACACATTCCTTTCGATTTTTGCGGCGCCACTTTGCCGGACGTGCGCAGGATTACCGTGATTTGGACCGAGTCGCCGGCCCATTGAAGATGTGACATAGGGACTGTCCCTTTGACACATTTAGGGATGGGAGCCTGCCTGGGGTATGGGATGCCAGGCAGGCTCCCCGGGGAAAGCGGTTAGACGCTTGGGCGCGACTAGGCCAGGATGCCGGCCGCGGAGAGGGCGATGCCGCCCACGATGGCGATCACAAGAAGCCAACCGGTGTTGACGTTCTTCTTGATGAGCCAGTACATAAGGCCGGTGAGGCCAAGGGAAATCATCTGGGGCATCATGCCGTCCAGGATGTCCTGGATCACGACGGTGCCGTCAGCGAACTGCAGCGGGGTGGTGGCGCCGATCAGCGTAGCGATCATGCCGCCCACGGACATAAGACCCACGATGCCGCAGACATACATGAGCTTCTCCATGAGGTCGCCGCCCTGAAGCTTGCTCAGGTACTCGTGGCCGCCCTGATAGCCCATCTTGGCTGCGAACCACGTGATCAGCACGGAAGGCACGATGGAGATGAGCATGGCCAGGATCGGGCCCATGATGGAGCCCTGCTGAGCCAGCTGAACGCCCAGACCAAAGGCGATAACGCGGATGGTGCCCTGGAAGAAGGAGTCACCAATACCGGAAAGCGGGCCCATGAGGGAGGTCTTGACCGCGTTGATCGAATCGGGATCGAAGTTCTCGGGATCCTTGGCGTACTCCTCCTCCATGGAGGCGGCGAGGCCCAGGACGAAAGCGCTCGTCTGCGGAGTGCAGTTGTAGAACGCCATGTGACGGTGGTAAGCCTCTTTCTTGGCAGCGAGCTGCTTGGGGTCGGACTCATCCGGATAGAGGCGATCGAGCGTGGGAACCATGCCATAGAGGAAGCCCATGTTCATCTGACGCTCGTAGTTCCAAGAGGCCTGGATGGCCCAGGAGCGCCAGAAGAACTGGCTGACCTTCTTGTTCAGGGACACGTCCTTGGTTGCGGTTGCCATAGTGTGTTCCTCCTTAGTCTTCGTCGTCTTCGAGCGGATCGTAGTCGGAATCGACACCGGCGGCTGCATGGGAACCGTTGAACTTGAAGCCCATGAAGACGACAGCCAGGCACACACCGATCAGAGCGACCGCGATGACGGACAGGTTGAGGTAAGCGGCGAGCAGGAAGCCGATGAACAGGAACGGAGTCATACCCTTCTTGATCATCATGGTGAGCAGCAGGGCCAAGCCGTAGGCGGTCATGATCTTGGTCGAAACGTTAAGACCAGTGGACAGCCACTCGGGAACCATGTTGACGATGGCCTGAACCAGGTCGGTGCCAACAAAGACGGCGAGGAAGATCGGCAGGAAGTACATGACGGCGTACAGACCAGTGCCGACGCAGATGTGCATACGGTAGGCGGTCTTGAACTTTCCGTTATCGATCGCGCTATCTGCCACATGGGTGAGGGCGGCGATGATGGAACGGAACACGATGCCGAGGAGCTGACCCAGGACGGCGACCGGGATGGCGATCGTCATGGCGGTCTCGGCGGAAGCATCGGTCAGGCACGCAAAGGCAGCGGCCACGATGCCGCCCAGGACCATATCGGGCGGAACGGCAGCACCGACCTGCACCAGGCCCATGGACACGAGCTCGACGGCGGCACCGACGGCAAGGCCGGTGGGCACATCGCCCAGCAGCAGACCGACGAGCGTAGCGCCAACGAGGGGCTGCTCGAAGTTAAGACGACCGAGCAGGCGGGAGTCCCACATGCAGAACACGCCGACGAGGCCGACGAGCACCGCACTGATGAACGTATTCATACCCTTCTCCTTTCAGTCAGGCAAAAGCCTGGTTGACTACAGCTTGGCGTCGATGTCGACGCTCTGATACGTGGGGGTCTGCTGGACATAGAGCTTGATGCCCATGTCGAGCAGCTGGTTGATGTCGGCCTTCTGCGTGGCGTCGAAGAAGACGGAGCTGTCCTTGCCGCCGACCTGATCGGCACCGTCGTGGTTGGCGGTGGCGCCCAGGTTGATGGCGTCGAGCTTGTAGCCCTGGCAGAACTGCAGCATCTCGGCAGTGTTGCCAAAGACGAACATGACGCGCTCGCCAAGGGTGTTGAGCTTGTCCATCTTGGCGAGGGCGCGCTCGACGGTGAAGACGTTCAGGCGCACGCCCTGGGGCTTGGCCAGCTTAAGAGCGCCCTTCTTGATGTCATCGTTGGCGGCAGCGTTGTCGACGACGATGATGCGCTCGGCCTGAACCTTGGTGGTCCAGGTAAAGACGACCTGACCGTGCAGCAGACGGTAGTCAAGACGTGCGAGGACGATCTTGGCGGGACCGGAGCTGTGATGGGACGCCTTGGCCTTCTTGGCGGGAGCCGCGACGGCCTCGACCGGTGCGTTGGGGTTGGTCAGACCAGTGCGGGCCTCGTTGATGAGGGCCGCGAGCTCGGTGCCCTTGACGGGGGCGGGGCTCATAGCGAGCGTGAGCGCCAGCGGGATGTTGAAACCGCTGACAACCGTGAACTTCGTGCCGTTCTTGGAAAGCTCGACCATGCTGTTGTTGACCGAGCTGCCGAGCATATCGGTCAGCACATAGACGGTGTCGTCCGCGTTGAACGTGGCGATCATGGCGTCCACCTTATTGGTGATGGGCTCCTTGTCGTCACGAGCAAGCGACACGACGTGGACGTTCGACACGTCGCCGAGAACCATCTCGAGCGTGTCTTTGGCGCCTGCGGCCAGGCCGCCATGAGATGCGAGAATGATCTGATTCATCTTGCCTCCTCCTTTTCGTTATGGTCATTATAACGTCTTATACGCTACTTACATTGATAATTAGTATAAAGACCGTTCGCGGTTAAAAATCGACCGTTTACGGGTTTAACGTACTCGAAACGTTGGGGCTGGGTAGGCGGGCACTGGCTGGATAACCCCAGGTCGGATGCCGCACGCAATTCCCTATCGCACGAAGTACCAGGGACTTTCCTGTACGGTGGGCTCCAGCGCGATGCCGGTGCGTTCCTTAAACAGATCCATGTCCTGCGATTTCTCCGTCCACCACGCGTTGGGCTTAAAGGTCATGCTCTCAATGACATGACCGACAAACACACTGTTGCGCAGCCTGGAGAAGTCGGTGTTCATGATCAGGATGGACGCGAGCACCAGCACGATGCCCAGGACCTTGATCGCGCCGGCGGGCTCGGCGTAGACACCAATGCCCAGCAGTACGGTGACAACTGTCTCGAATGACATTACGACGGGAACTTTCGACGTCTCGAGCCCCATGGACAGACCCTGCATATATAAGATGTAAGCCACGGCTGTGGGGATGAGTCCAAAGCCAAGGAACAACAGCAGCAGCTGTGGCGACATTGCCGCGGCGACATCCGGCCACGGAGCCGCGATAGCTGCCATAACCGCACCGCCAAAAACAAAGCCCCAAAACGTGACAGCCAGCGGGTGGACCGTCTTGGTTGCTATTCGGCTAAACACCGCGAGCGACGCACCACAAAGGCCTGCAATCACACCCGACGTGACGCCCCAAACCGAAAAATGAAAACCGGAAAGGTCGCCATTGGTCACTGCAAGCACGCAGCCAACGATGTTAAAGACAATGGCAACGAGCTTGTTAGGGGTCACGTCCTCGCGATAAAGCACGCGGCCGAGCATGACGCCAAACACCGGCGAGGTGTAGAGCAGCACCGAGGCCGTGGACATGCCCACCTCGCCCATGCACTCGTAATAGCAGGTGTTGGCGGCGGCCAAACCGACGATACCGACAAGCGCGCAGGGAACAAGCTCTTTAGGGCTTGCCTTGAACAGGGTCAGCGGACCCTGAGCCACGGTAGACCCCTCACCCGGGCGGCAGCCCATAAACATCAGGACCGGCGCCAAGATAAGCGCTCCGACCAACAAGCGAAAGGCCGCCATGCTCTGAGACGAAACACCCATGGCCGAGATGCCGTTTACAAAGATTCCGATGCTGCCCCACATAAGCGCGGCGATCAGCACCAGCACATAGCCCAGATTGCTTTTCTTCAACGCAGCCTCCTCGGTATTGTTTCCAATATGTTTCATACTACGTTATAGTCGTTATATACATTTTTCAAGCCACAAATCGCCGAACGGAAAAATCTGCTCCCCTACATACTCATTGGGGACGTACTTAAACGACTAGTCATTGGGGACGTTCCTGAATGACTAGTCGTTTAAGAGCGTCCCCAACGACTAGGACTGTCCCCAACTGCCGGCAGAAAGGGAACGTCCTCAACTGCCACATCTGGACCAAGGCGACGCCGATGCTTTGGCAACGTCAGACACTATGACCCAATCCGAGGGCACTAAAAAGATAGGAGCCCCCGCTCGTGACCGCGGGTCGGGGCTGCGACAATGATGTTGAAGTGCCATAGGCGCAGCCGCGCCGC